>JAGVNY010000171.1 GCA_020053015.1 Candidatus Zixiibacteriota bacterium
ATAGTGCGCCCTGATCCATGGAGGGTCGACCCGTACGTCTCCGACATTGCTTTGTCTGTTCCAACCAGAAGATAAGTTCCGGATTCCATCGAGCCGCCGACGATCACCGGCTGACCAATGGCCCTGTATCTTGACGGAATCTCGTGTGATCCGGGGCCGAAGGCACGCGTAGCGCCCTTGCGATGAACCACAACCTCTTGTTCCTTTCCTTCAATCGTATACTTCTCGATCTTCGCTATGTTATGTGCGACGTCGTAGATCGTAGAGACTCCGATCTCGTGGTCCGATTTTCCTATCACCTTTCGCAGCGCCTGGCGAACGCTGTTGGTAATGACTTGGCGGTTGGCAAAAGCGTTATTTGCGGCACATTTCATCGCGGCAAAATACCGTTGTCCTTCATCGGAGTTGAATGGCGCGCACGCGAGTTCTTTGTCACGTACTGTAATGCCGTATTTCCGTACGCTTTTTTCGAAGACTTGAAGATAGTCAGTCGCCACCTGGTGACCGAAACCACGTGACCCGCAGTGAATCGTGAGCACGATCTGATTGGGCCTGTCGATCCCCAGCACGCGGGCAGCTTCTGCATCACGTATGTTCTCAGGCCGTACTACTTCGATCTCGAGGTAGTGGTTGCCCGATCCGAGTGTCCCGAGCTGATTAATTCCTCGCTTGAAGGCCTTCTCGGAAACGACATCAGGGTCGGCTCCTTCCAGACAGCCCGACTGCTCAGCCGAATCCTGATCGGCTTCCGTGGCGTAGCCGTTGCGGACGCACCATCCGACACCGTTGGTCATCACGTCACGAAAAGTCTTGTTGTTCAGCGCAACGGTGCCATCTTTGCCTGCCCCGGCAGGCACCAGATTGAAGAGCATGTCTACGAGCTGTTTGAGCTTCGGTTTGACTTCGTCTTCTGTCAGATTAGTGCGCAGCATTCTCATGCCGCAGTTGATATCGAAGCCGATACCTCCGGGTGAGATGATGCCGTCAGTGATAGAAAACGCAGCGACCCCTCCGATTGGAAAACCATAGCCCCAGTGACCGTCAGGCATGCAGAGTGCGTGGCCGACGATTCCCGGCAGACATGCAACGTTTGTGATCTGCTCGAGCACGCCGTCTTCGAGATTCGCGATCAGCCGATCAGACGACAGAACTCTTGCAGGGACGTTCATGCCGGACTTCTGCGACGGATCGATCTCCCAGATTCCTTCCGCTATCTTGTGCTTTTCCATGACTCATCCTGTCTGTCAAATGGTACTCATGCCGATGCGCGGTCTCATCTGTCATCAACATGCATTCTGACGGTGTGTTTCGTTACGCTACAAATCAAAAATCACGAAAGCGCTCCAGCCGGAGGCTTCCTTTTGGATTCTGAGCATGTGCATAGTAACGGCCTTTATGTCGACCGAAATTTCGTGACGATTATGGTCGATACGCTCGCCTTTGACCGTAGCGCGAAGTCTGCATATCTGGCCGATCTCAAGCGAGTCTATTTCGAACTCCGAGAACAGAACATTCTCCGAATCTCTGATGAACACAAGTTCGGAGAGCCAGCCGTACAGAAGCCTCTCGAGGGAGTCATCTTCGACAGCTACTTCCCACTTCATACAGGACTTAATCGACCGCAACTCGGTCATTCGCGACATCATGGATACCGCTGCATCCTCGAAAATCGCTTCCGGAGACTCGGCTTGAATCTCCACCGCACAGTCCGCGGTGGCTATGCCCTCAACGAATCTGAACGACACTTGGTACTCTGAATCCTCCATTGGCAGGTGGTGCGGCGGATCAGAAGCAGCTCAAGTTTGAAATGTAGACTAACCTGATCGCTGGTGCAACTGAAATGTCCAACCGCGAGGCACAAAAAAAGGCGCTCTTTCGAGCGCCTCGGCAAAAGTTGCGCTAACTAAGCCTTTTCAATGCAGTCGACAGGGCACACAGCCACGCATCTCGATCCGCCGTCAACGCCTTCGCACTCGTTGCACAGATTCGGATCGATAATGTAGATGTCTCCCTCGGCGATAGCGCTTTGGGGACACTCGGGTAAGCATAGTCCACAGGCCGTGCACTCGTCCGTTATTTTCATTGCCATTGCTGTATTCCTCCGCCTGGTTCAGGCTATGTGTATAGATTATGCCTTCTCAGCTTCACACAAAGTTTCTCGAATATATACGCATGTGGGAGCAACTGCAAGAGAAAAAAGTCACAAGACGATCAGCGGAGTGTTAGACGTCGGTTGAGCAGCCAGGCAGTGATGAACACTGCGGCATAGACGCATGTCAGAAGCGCCTGAAAGACAAAAGCATCCACATGTCCCTGTCTGTAGAACACGATCGTGAAGTTGGCAAGACCGTGAAGGACAACCGCAATCAGCCAGTATTTCCAGACAAGTCTCCTGCCGATACCATAGCCGAGGAAGGCGCCCGTAGCGACATGAAATCCGATCGTGATCACACGTTCGTAAATCGGGAGCGAAATCAGATTAACTGAACCCATCGCATAGAGGAAGCCGGTAAGCCAGCAAGCCTCGACGAACCCAAATCCGGCGCCTGCTGCAGCCCCCAGCGACACGATCGCCTTGAGGTTCGGTCGCTTGCCCGGAATGAACCTCATTCTTGCAGCAAGCGGCACGATCTTCAAAGTCTCCTGAAACAGCCCGGAAACCAAAGCAATCAAGAACGCGGCGAAGTAGACGCCGGAGCCCTTTGATCCAATAGAAGAGAACACGGTCGCACCGAGCTTCTGCTGAACAGGGGCTTGAATGACGAACACAAGCCCGAAAAGCAATCCTGCAACAGCAATAATCCCCCATAAGGTGTAGTCCCGAGTCATCGATCCGGCAAATGCGGAGAGCAGAAGAGCGGATACCGCCGCGTACAGGCTCCAAACGACCAGCCGTCTTGGCAGTGTGGACCAGAAGAGACTCTGAGACGACACAGGAGTTTCGGATCTCGCTCCTTCGGGGAGGAGGTCAATAATAAGGCTCTGTCTTGGCTCGACCACTCGCAGGAGCCTTCGGTCGCTGTCGCGATAGAATCTGTAGTTGAGAAAATCGCACGACAAGACCGTGCACTCAATCTTGTTTCCGTCCCATTCGATCGATTCCTTTCCAAGCACGGCGACGTCCACCGGCACGCGCCTTACAGCCGACGGTATGAGAATGTTGACTCTGTGTGTATCGCCCGGGACAACGTTTAGATTTGAGAGAATGATCTCCCACTGCGTAATGAAGGTGTTGTCGGCCGTATACGTACCGGGAGGAACGTTAAACGCAAAAGCGGAGTCTACCGCTGATGCTCGAGATACGCTTCCCGAGAAGACGTCGTTCAGAACGGTGCTGTGAACCGAGGATGATTGTCCGTTTGTCAGGTAGCTTGCGTTATATGCTCGTTGATAGCCCGCATGAGTACAATACAGGGAGCAGGAGTATGCCGCTTTGAATTCTTGGCCAAGTGAGGACATGTCGAGCGACGCTTGCATCTCGAAAAGGAAGACGGAACCCAGATCCGAGGACTGTCGGGAACCAAGGTAGGTCGCGCTCTGAGTTCCGATCTCGGCTCTACCGATTCTGAGGGAGTAGACTCGGGTCTCGCCTTCCTTCCACAGGCTTCTGAAGTCTGCACCGAGTGATACTAACGGTACGATCAGAAGTAATGATGCAGCAAATAGCGACAAGCGCCGAGATGGCGGCCAAGACGAGATTGTTTTGCGCGTTGACAAGTTTCTCAATGCACGACCTCGTAAGAGACAGTCCGATCAAAATATAGCCAATCCAGTTGGACTCGAAACAAAAAACTCATGTCCGGGAGTGAGCGCTGAATGCTGTCAAACCAGCTCATTCAGCCTGTATGGCCGATTTCTCGCTCATCGTCGTCATACGGATTGCTCGGTGTGCGCTCTCGTCCGGTGAGCCATACGACTGCGATTGACAGCTCGTAGAGCGCGAGAAGAGGTATAGAGAGCATCAGTTGACTGAATACGTCAGGTGGTGTGAGAATCGCGCCAATTATGAACGCGAGAACAATGGCATACCTTCGGAACTTGCGCAAAGTCCTGTGAGTTATCACACCGATTCTCCCGAGGAAATACATCGCAACGGGCAGTTCGAAGACTATCCCGAATGAGAGAACGAAATACGCACAGAATGAAAGGAGATTGCCGACCGAAATGAGCGGGTTGAGATTCTCGGTGCCATAGCCCATCAGGAACTTCAGAGCTGCGGGAAGGACGAGAAAATAGCAGAAAGAGGCTCCCGCGGCGAAGAATAGTGTGCTCGCCAAGACGACCGGCACGACCATCTTCTTTTCTCTGGGATAGAGTCCCGGTGATACGAATTGCCAGAGCTGATATGATATCACAGGGATCGCGAGCATGATGCCCATTATGACGGAGAGCTTCAACCGGGTCGTGAACGCTTCCGCCGGAGCCATGAAGTAGACTTTGCCGACGAATGCAGCGAGCGCATCGATGACGCGATCGACGAAATACCACGCGATGGTCGCTCCGACAATACAGGCAACAGCAGATCTGATCAGGCGCTTTCGCAGCTCATCGAGGTGATCAAGGAATGACATCTCGGAGCGGTCTCCCGCCATGTCACTTCTCCCTGTCGAGGAGTTTTCTGACCTCGTTGTAGAACTCCTCGGTGTCTTTGAATTTGCGATACACTGAGGCGAATCTGACGTATGCGACTTCGTCGATCTCGTGGAGGCGCTGCATCAGCATCTCTCCAATCAGCTTGGAGGGAACTTCCTGCTTCCCCTGATTGAAAAGCTCCTTCTCGATGTCCATAACTATGTTTTCGATCTGTTTCTCGGAGACGGGTCTCTTGGTCGTGGCGAGCTCTATCCCGCGTCTCAGCTTCTGGCGATCAAATGGCTCTCGCCTTTCGTCCGACTTGCGGACAGTCAGCCCTTCGATCTCAATGTACTCGTAGGTAGTGAAGCGCTGTCCGCATGCGGTGCATTCGCGTCTTCGCCTTATGGCTCTCCCCTCTTGTACAGATCGGGAATCGACAACCTTATCGTCTTCGACGCCGCAGTGAGGGCACTTCACACTTGCTCTCCTCTCAAATCGATCGTCTTGAGGGAATTGTCACCTAAGACTACGTCGATCCGTATACCTGACTCACCGAGAAGCTGTCGTGACAGATCGTCCGGATAGCCATCCCTGCATACTATGCGCACGAGTCCCGCATTGATGATGATTTTAGAGCAGAGACTGCATGGGAAAGTTGTCGTGTATATCGTCGCGCCGCTGATGTCGACCCCGGATGTTGCCGCCTGCACGACTGCGTTCTGCTCGGCATGGATCGCGCGGCAGAGTTCATGACGTTCGCCCGACGGGATCGCCAGCTTCTCCCTGAGGCAGCCGATTTCGAGGCAGTGCTGCAAGCCCTTCGGTGCGCCGTTGTATCCGGTTGCGAGCATTCGTTTATCTCGGACAATCACGGCGCCAACCTGTCTGCGGAGGCACGTTGACCGGGTTGCCGCGAGGTCGGCTATTGACATGAAATACTGATCCCAGGTTGGTCTCGAGTCAGTCGCCATGGAACTCAACCTTGACCTTCGTTCCCCTTGCTACACGGAGAGTTCTGGACAAGCTCCCTTGGTTAATGGCCAGCTCGAGCAAACCACAACTGCCTACATATGCGACCGGCTTGCCACGTCCTACTTGGGAGTAGGTCGACATTATCGGTCCAACCTTGCGCTGTCTTAAGTAGACGGTCGTTGAAGACGTTAAGTTGTCGGCCTGCATGTTCTGAGCCGGAATGTTTGTGATGGCATTGCCGAATCTGTCGATACTGATGACTTCGCCGGCTATTTGCCGGGCGCCGATTTTAGGCGCGGATAGTTTGAGTCGAACAGGTTTCACGACTTCCGGCCCAAGCTCTGTCGGAGCCACACCGAGAGAGAGATATGCACATGCGGGCGCCATTATGTCACGACCCTGAAACGTCCTGCTCGATGGTTCGATTCGAAAGTCAGGTCGCGTGATTTCGTGGCAACGGAAATCGTCGCTGTCTACGATCATGGTAAATATCCCGTTGTCAGGTCCGACAAACAAGCGGTCTCCCCTGCTGACGGCGACGACTCTGCGGGCAGTCCCGACTCCCGGATCGACAACACACAGAAAGACTGTGTCCGAGGGAAAGCACCTGTAGGATCGCCACAACACGAATGCAGCTTGCCGAATGTCTCCGGGATGCACTTCATGAGTGAGATCAACAATTGACAACAGCGGGTTGATGCACAGCATCACTCCCTTCATCTCGGCAACGTAGCTGTCGGCCGTGCCAAAGTCGGACAGGATTGCCACTATGCGCTGTCGTCTAATCATACATCGAGGAGCTTGAGACCTGTCTCCGGATCGAGAGACCGAGCTATCTCGCCTTGCGATTGAACTACCACGAATTCGGCTGTCATGGCCACAACACCCGAAAACAGATGACCACCAAACGCTCTGCATTGCCTATCGGATAGCGCTACATGCGCGTGCACGAGCATCTTGCCGTCGACGGTCGAGAAGTTGCCCGTCAAGCCGATCAGTTCAAATTCATCATCAAGCCTAACGTGGGTGTATTCTTTCGTACTGCTCTCGAAATACCCGAGGTCGACGCTGTGCACTGTTCCGATTCCTGTCACTCCGCCCGATCTGAGATCGACAGCTTCAGCGAAGCGAGTGAGCGAGCCGATGACTTCTTCGCCTTTCTGAAGACGTACGACATACCCGAAATCTGTTTTTCTGTGTTTCACGAATCACAACTCCTTCGGGGAGTTCACTTGCCGATTAACGGTCCGAACATTGCTGCGGCGGCTTGAAGAAACTCATTTCTGCTTGCTGCCTGCTTCGGACGTCAGCCCTCCACAACTACAATCGTCGATCCACTTCAGGTAATCGGCGTCGCCCATCAGCACAGGAATTGCGATGATCTCGGGCAGCTCGTAGCTGTGGTGCGACTTGATCACATCCCGCACCGCGTCGAAATTGTCCTTGCAGGTTTTGATCATCAGGATCAGCTCTCTGCCCAGCTGCGCATTGCCGCCCCACCGATAATACGACGTCACGCCGGGGATTATGTTGACGCAAGCCGCGAGCCGTTTCTCGATAAGCTCCTTGCCTATGTGATCTGCCTCGATTTGACTCGAGACGGTTGACATGACTGTTATGTACTTCTGCATACCAACTCTCTCACAGAGCGTTTGTCACCTTCTGATTTTCCGACCAAGCCGTTTCTCTATCGAATCCAGCTTGCCAGTGAGCCTGTTCTTAGCGCCCGCGCGATCGTCAATGGCGATTCGCGTCGCAACACGTGCATGCTTCTTGCGGAGTGCGAAATGGCACTGCTTGACCAAATCCATGAGCTCATCCCATTCTCCTTCGACAACCGTGCCCATAGCGTGCGTTTGGTGCGGAAGCCCCGATTGCTCGACGATGTCGACCACGTCTGCTACGGCCTCAGATAAGCTCTCACCGCTTCCGATCGGATATGTGGAGAACTCCAGAATCATCCTAATTTCACTCTGCCTGTTATGCCCGCTTTCCAAGGGCAAGAAGTTCCGGATAGAGCGGATATCTGTCGCAGAGTTTCTTCACTTCGCTGCGCACTTCTGCATAGCTGTCCGCATTGCCGAGATTGTTGATGACTCTGTCAATCAACCTTGCGATCTGTCGCATGTCCTGCTCATTCATGCCCCGAGTGGTAACTGCCGGAGCGCCTATCCTGATTCCCGATGTCACGAACGGTTTGCGAGTATCGAACGGCACCGTGTTCTTATTGACAGTGATGTTCGCCTCATCCAGTGCGTTCTCGACCTTCTTACCTGAATACTCCTTGTCGATAAACGACAGTAAAAGCAGATGGGTATCGGTTCCACCCGAAACAACGCGCTGACCGAGCTTGATGAATTCGTCCGCCAGCGCTGCCGCGTTCTTCAGAATCTGTTGCTGATAGAGCTTGAATTCCGGCCTGAGAGCTTCAAGCAACGCAACCGCTTTGGCTGCGATCACGTGCATGAGCGGCCCACCCTGGATTCCCGGCATCACGGTCCGGTCGAGATCTTCGGCGTACTTCTCCTTGCACATAACCATCCCACCGCGCGGACCGCGCAGAGTCTTGTGCGTGGTAGTCGTGACAAAATCGGCGTATGGAACAGGCGATGGATGCAGCCCGGTCGCCACGAGTCCGGCGATGTGAGCAATGTCGACCATCATATATGCACCCACGGAGTCGGATATCTCTCTGAATCTTTTAAAGTCGAGTGTGCGCGGATATGCCGATGCTCCGGCTACGATCATCTTCGGCTTGACCTCTTTCGCCTGTCGAGCGAGAACATCGTAGTCGATTGTCTCGGTCTTCTTGTCGACCTGGTATCCAACGAATTTGAAGAGCTTACCAGAGAAGTTTATTGGATGTCCGTGAGTAAGATGCCCGCCATGCGACAAGTCGAGTCCCATTACCGTATCGCCCTGTGTGAGCACGGTGAAGTATACGGCCATGTTCGCCTGCGAGCCTGAATGCGGCTGGACGTTCGCATGTTCGCAGCCGAACAGCTTCTTGGCGCGCTCGCGTGCGAGGTCCTCCGCCATGTCGACGAACTCGCATCCGCCGTAGTAGCGCTTATGTGGATATCCCTCGGCATACTTGTTGGTCATTACTCCACCGGCAGCTTCAAGTACTGCGGGCGATACGAAATTCTCCGACGCGATCAGCTCGATCTTCTCGTTCTGGCGGCGAGTTTCGCCGTATATCGCATCGTATATTTCAGGATCAGTGTCCTTAAGGTAGCTCATCACATCTCTCCGCGATTTCTTCCTTCTTTGCCATTCGCCGCGTTGCATTACGGCGAGCCAAGCGGCAGACCGCTTGACCTATTGTCCGCGCGCACACTTCTCTTCGGTGCAGCGTTTGACACAGGAATCAACGGGTGGTAGGGATAAAAGGCAAGTGGAAATTGGGGGGATTGTAGGTCGAAACCCTTGCGGTTTCGACAACGAATCTACTCAAGAAAGAGGCTTTGTGCGTGGCGGATGTCCCATCTGCCACGAAAGGCATGCACGCCGACCACAATCCGTGTCGGGTTTCTCCCTGCGCTTCGCGCACTCCGGAACCCGACCTACTTTCGGAGTCGAAACCACGAGGGTTTCGACCTACGAAACAACAAAACTGGGTCCCGGCTGAAGTTTACCCCGTACTTGATACGGGGCCGGGATGACGATGTCCAGCTATGCCCCTACCGTCGCCTCCGTGTACACGAAGTCGAGCCAGCCGTAGGGATCGTCATGGTCGCCGGCAAGATACTCGAAAAAGCGATCCTGAATTCGCTTCGTGACCGGGCCTCGCCTGCCGCTGCCAATCACGATCTTGTCGATCATCGATATCGGAGTTATCTCGGCAGCGGAGCCGGTGAAAAACACTTCGTCCGAAATGTAGAGCGCTTCGCGCGGTATATTGGCCTCTATCACTTTGTAGCCAAGTTCTTCTGCAAGTGTCAGAACTGTGTTGCGCGTGATGCCGGGCAGAATCGACGCATCGAACGGGGGTGTTAGGACAGCACCGTCGCGCACTATGAAGACATTCTCGCCTGATCCCTCAGAAACGTGACCGTTGACATCAAGAGCAATTCCCTCGACACAGCCTCTCGCGATGGCTTCCATCTTAATCAGTTGCGAGTTCATGTAGTTCGCGCCACTCTTAGCCATGCAGGGCATCGTGTTCGGCGCGATTCGAGCCCACGACGACACGCACACCTCGACGCCGTTCTCCAGAGCAGCGGGGCCGAGATACTTTCCCCACTCCCAAGCCGCTATGGCGACGTCGATGGGACATGAACCGGGATCGACACCCAGCGAGTGATATCCTCGGTACACGATAGGCCTAATGTAGCATTCGGAAAGCTTGTTGGCTCTGATGGTCTCCAGAGTAGCATCATAAATGTCCTGGCTCGAGAATGGAATCTGCATCCGGTAAATTTTCGCCGAATCGAAGAGCCGGTCGATGTGAGCTTTTAGTCTGAATACAGCAGCGCCCCGATTAGTCTTGTAGGCTCTGATACCTTCAAACACGGACGATCCGTAGTGAATGACATGAGACAAAACATGGATTCTTGCATCCTTCCAGTCGATCAGACGACCGTTCATCCATATCTGCCCATCACCTTTGAAAGCCATGATGCCTCCTGCCGTTGTCTATTCAAACAGACGATACTTCTTTGAAAACTTCGCGCGCTATGACGAGCCGCTGCACCTCCGACGTGCCCTCGCCGATCTCGCACAGTTTCATGTCGCGATAGTAGCGCTCCGCCGGATACTTCGCGCTGTATCCATCGCCACCCAGAATTTGAATGGCCTGATACGTGCAGAAATTGGCGACCTCCGAAGCATAGACCTTTGCCATCGCGGATTGTTTCGTCATTGGCTTGCCGGCGTCTTTCAAGTACGCGGCCCCGTAGACGAGATTACGCGCTGCTTCCACCTGTATGGCCATGTCAGCGACCTTCCATTGAATCGCCTGGTAGTCGGATATCGGTTTCCCAAAGGTCTTGCGCCGAAGCGCATACTTAGAGGCCAATTCCAGCGCAGCCTGAGCGAGTCCGAGCGCCATCGCACCGATAGAAATTCGCCCGCCGTCGAGAGTAATCATGAACTGCTTGAATCCCTGTCCCTCGGGTCCGAGGCGCTGGGATTCATGTAACTTGAGGTCATCAAAGTGCAGATATGCCGTATCCGATCCCCGACAGCCGAGCTTGTTCTCCTTCTTGCCGACGGAGAATCCGACCATGCCCTTTTCGAGAATGAACGACGATATCCCTTTGACGCCACCTTCGTTGCTTGTTCGGGCAGTTGCAATAGCCACGGTGCAGGGATTGGCAGACGTGATCCAGCATTTCGTGCCGTTGATGATGTAGTGATCGCCGCTCTTGACAGCTTTCGATCTAGTTCCGCCTGCGTCCGATCCCGCCTCCGGTTCGGTCAGTCCAAATGCAATCAAGTCGCCCTTTCCACAGGCGTTGGGCAGATACTTGCGTCGCTGCTCCTCATTGCCGAATGCGTATATCGGGAATGTGCCGAGGGAGTTGTGAGCGGCGAGTGTCAAGCCGGTTGAACCGCATACGCGGGAGACTTCTTCGACGACCAGCGCATACTCTGCCTGGCTGTATCCGACGCCGCCGTAGTCCTTTGGTATCAGGCAGCCCCACCATCCACGAGAATTGATGAGCGCTTGCACTTCGGGCTTGAACACCTGCTTCTCATCGATTTCTGCCGCATGCGGAGCAATCTTCTCCTCGCAGAATTGCCGGACCTCCCGTCTGAACTCAGCGAGTTTCTCAAGAATGTCGTACATTGTCAGTCCTTAAGTATATCTCTTGATATGACTATCCGCTGCGCTTCCGAGGTCCCCTCGTAAATCTCTGTCACGCGAGCATCTCTGAAATAGCGCTCGACCGGATACTCTTTGACATAACCGTAACCACCATGGATTTGAACAGCTTGGTTAGCGACGAAGTTCGCCGTTTCGGATGCGAATAGCTTCGCCATCGACGTCTCCTTGTCGAAACGGCCGGGAGCGCCTGCAAGGACGGCGGCACGGTACGTCAAGAGTCGCGAGGCATCGATCTTCATCGCCATGTCAGCAAGCTTGAACTGAATCGCCTGGAAGTTGCAGATCGCTTGTCCGAACTGCTTGCGAGTTTTGGAGTACGACACCGCTTCTTCGAATGCCGCTTCTGCAATGCCGATTGACTGAGCTGCCACTCCAATACGTCCGCCCGCAAGAAGTGACAGAGCGATCTTGAATCCCTTTCCTTCTTCTCCAAGAAGACTGCTCTTGGGTACTTTTGCATCGATGAAAGAAACTTCGCGCGTATCGGAGCACTTCAGGCCCATCTTCTTCTCCGGGGCGCCGAGTGACATTCCGTCGATTCCGGGCTCCACGAGCAGGCATGACACTCCCTTCGAACCAGCTTCTGGATTCGTGAGGGCAAACACGACGAATATCTTCGCTAACTTGGCGGTCGAGACCCAGCTCTTCGTGCCGTTGAGAACGTAGCAGTCACCCATGGAAACTGCCTGCGTCTTGATCGAGCCAGCATCGGTGCCTGCGTCCGGTTCGGTGAGGCAGTACGAACTGAGGTATTCGCCGGTAGCAAGCTTCGGCAGATACTTCTTCTTCTGATCTTCAGTTCCGTAAATAGCGAGCGCTTTCTCGACCAGCGAATTATGCACTGAGAGAGTGATCGCAAGTCCTGCACAGGCTTTTCCGATTTCCTCGATTGCCAATACGTAGCTGAGAGTGTCAACCGCGAGTCCGCCGTATTCTTCAGGCGCGAGCAACCCGAAATAGCCGAGTTCTCCCGCTTCGGCGAGAAGATCGTCGGGCATGTGCCCCTCGGCATCCATCTCCTCGGCTATCGGTTTAACGCGCTTGATGGCAAATTCTCGCGCTGCGTCGCGCATCATCT
Source organism: Candidatus Zixiibacteriota bacterium (assembly GCA_020053015.1). Classification (GTDB taxonomy): domain Bacteria; phylum Zixibacteria; class MSB-5A5; order JAABVY01; family JAHJOQ01; genus JAGVNY01. The sequence continues at coordinate 12,459 of JAGVNY010000171.1, forward strand.
TCTGGTCGTCATTCAACTCAAAATCCATCTCTATACCTCATGCCTGACTCGTGTAGTCGTAGAACCCTCTGCCGCTCTTGCGTCCGAGATATCCGGCCTCGACCATCTTGCGCAGCAGTGGACACGGGCGATACTTCGGATCGCCGAGTCCTTCGTGCATGACCTCGAGAATCGCGAGACAGACGTCGAGCCCGATGAAATCGGCCAGCGTCAGCGGCCCCATAGGATGTGCCATGCCCAGCTTCATCACTGTGTCGATAGCTTCCTTCGTCGCCACCCCTTCAAACAAGGCGTATACCGCTTCGTTAATCATAGGAAGCAGGATTCTGTTGGCGACAAAACCAGGATAGTCGTTGACCTCAACCGGTGTCTTGCCGAGTTTCTTTGCGGTTTCGTCGACCAGTTTGTACGTCTCGTTTGAAGTTGCCACGCCGCGAATGACTTCAACCAGCTTCATCATCGGCACCGGATTCATGAAGTGCATTCCGATGACTTTGTCCGGACGTTTTGTGGCGCTCGCAAGCTTGGTAATGGGCAGCGATGAGGTGTTCGAGGCAAGTATCACATCCGGCCTGCATGCGGCGTCGAGCTTCTTAAACAACTCTATCTTAGTCTCGAAATGCTCGGTGGCGGCTTCGACCACGAGGTCAGCTTTACCGGCGTCGGCAAGATCGACAGAAAACGAAATGTTGGCCAATGCCTCATCCATCTTGGCCTGCGTGATCTTCTCCTTTGCAAGCTCGCGCCCCATGTTCTTCTTGATAGTATCGCGGGCGCGATCGACGAACTCCTGCTTTATGTCGATCATGATAACTTTGAAGCCGTTTTGAGAAAAGACGTGCGCGATACCGTTTCCCATCGTACCCGCGCCGATTACAGCTACTGTATTCATTCCTCTACTCCCAATGTACTGGTTCTTCCGTTTGTTCTGTCTACATCAGCTCAATGGACATGGCAACTGCGTTGCCGCCGCCAAGACACAATGTCGCGAGACCGGTCTTCAGTCCTCTGTCTTTCAGTGCGTATATAAGAGTTGCGACTACCCTCGCGCCGGATGCTCCGATCGGGTGTCCGAGAGCGACTGCTCCCCCGTGCACGTTTACTCGCGACCAGTCCCAGCCGAGCTCTTTGCCGTCGGCGAGAGCCTGGACGGAGAAAGCCTCGTTGGCTTCGATCAGATCGAAGTAGTCTATGTCGACATTCATCTTCTTCATCAGCTTGCGCACAGCGTAAATCGGCGAGAAGAATATGTCTTTCGGATCGACGCCTGCAGCAGAATAGCCAGTGATCTTTGCGAGAGGCTTCAGCCCATTTGTTTCTGCATAGCCGAGAGAGGTTACGACGAGCGCCGCCGCGCCGTCATTGAGCCCGGGTGCGTTTCCTGCGGTGACCGTACCATCTTTCTGGAAAGCCGGACGCAACTTGGTGAGGCTGTCGACCGTTGTGTCGGCTCTCGGGCATTCGTCCTTCCTATATAGCACAGGGTCGCCCTTCTTCTGCGGGATTGCAACCGGAAATATCTCGTTGTTGAATTTGCCCGCTTCCTGCGCGGCTATCGCCTTCCGATGGGAATTGTAGGCGTATTCATCCTGCTCCTCGCGGGAGATGCTCGCTTTAGCAGCGGTGAGCTCCGCAGCGCTGCCCATGTGCCAGTTGTTGAAAGAGTCCCACAATCCGTCATAAACCATGAGGTCGATTAGCTTCTTGTCGCCGAACTTCAGCCCAGCTTTGGCGCCGTGGAGCGCGTATGGCGTCCCTGACATCGACTCCATGCCGCCAACAACATAGCAGTCTCCGTCGCCCGCCTTGACGGAAGCAGCGGCCATCATTGCGGCCTTGAGGCCAGAACCGCAAACCTTGTTGATCGTGAGAGCGACGACCTCGGGAGGCACACCCGCCCCGATGCTGGCTTGCCGCGCAGGCGCCTGTCCGCAGCCGCCCTGCACCACCTGGCCCATAATCACTTCGTCTATCGTTGCGGGATCTATGCCGGCGCGTTTCACAGCTTCTTTAATCGCTAAGGCGCCGAGTTGAGTTGCCGAGAAACCGGACAGCGAGCCGAGGAAATTGCCGATCGCGGTTCTGCATGCTGATACGATGACTGGCTGGGGTCTGTCCATTCTTGTTCCTCCGTGAAAGATATAGATTTATTACTGACTTGCGTTCTTCATCAACACATTACTCTCAGCTCGTGAAATATGTAACAAGTAGCGCCACAATTTAACATCTCGGTATCACCACCGCAAACAGAAAAAGGCCACCGATCGGCGGACGAAGCGGTAGTAATGTGAGGAATTGAAATGACCACGTGGGCGAACTGACTTCCAGCCGTGCAAAAGCAAACGGCGATCCGTTCGATGACCGATTGATTGAACTGGAGGACTCTCTGTTTTTCAGCAGAAGGAGACTCAGCTGATGGGTTGCCTTCGCCAGGTAAGACCTTAGCGCTAACTCGAGCTTCGCCAGCCATTCAGTTCTGGTGTCCACGACCCGGAGCTTGTGACAATGGTATCAAACACTTCTGACCCTGGGAATGAGCTGCAGGTGTAACTGGCAGTGTCACAATGTATTGCAATCGTCCCTGGGCGAGCCGCAGACGAGGGAGCAAGAAACATGGCAGGATCATTGCAAGAACTTCTTGCCGAATCATTTAGAACTTAGTATGTTCACACACCGCATTGAGCGGTCAGGAACGAAGAGAGAGATGCTTTGCGAATAACGTTCGGTAACCTTCATGCAGCGGAGGATCTAAGGGATATGGACAAACGCACATCAGCAAATCCGTGGATCGCTTCTAAGAAGTGGATGCAAATCGCTGGAGTCATTGCGATGATCGCGCTTATGGCATCGCCGGCGATCGCCAGCGAAGCCGACATCGTAGTACCTGATTTGGACACCGGGAGCTTCTTCGGAATGACCGGCCACAACCTTCTTCTCGGAGGCATTGTGGTCTGCTTGCTCGGAATGCTCTTTGGTTGGATTGCATACAAGGGTATTGAGAAGCTACCAGTTCACAAGGCGATGCGCGACGTCTCTGAACTGATTTATGAGACTTGCAAGACTTATCTCTTCGCTCAGGGCAAATTTATCATGCTGCTCTGGGTGTTTGTCGGCGCAATCACCGTGGTCTATTTTGGATGGCTGCGTCCGGTTGGATTCGGCAATCTGCTGGTTATCTTGCTCTTCAGTCTCATCGGCATCAGTGGCAGCTATACGGTCGCGTGGTTTGGAATACGGATTAACACATTTGCGAACTCGCGGTCTGCATTCGCAAGTCTCACGGGAGTTCCTTATCCCACATACTCGATTCCACTGCGTGCCGGCATCAGCGTGGGGACGCTTCTGATTTCGATCGAGCTAATCATAATGCTGGCCATCCTGTTGTTTATTCCCGGCAGTCTTGCGGGCTACTGCTTTATCGGATTCGCGGTCGGCGAATCGCTGGGTGCAGCTGCGCTCAGAATCGCCGGTGGCATATTTACCAAGATCGCTGACATTGGCTCCGACCTGATGAAGATTGTCTTCAATATCAAAGAGGACGATGCTCGCAATCCGGGTGTCATCGCCGATTGCACTGGCGATAATGCCGGAGATTCGGTGGGACCCACGGCTGACGGATTCGAGACATATGGCGTGACGGGAGTTGCGCTGATCACCTTCATTCTTCTTGCGGTCAAAGAGCAACCGATCCAGGTCCAGTTGCTCGTTTGGATCTTCGTGATGCGTGTGATGATGATCGTAACGAGCATAGGCTCATACTGGGTCAACAGCATAATCGCGAAAGCTCGCTACGGAACGGCCAAGAGCTTCAATTTCGAAGCGCCGCTCACATCGCTCGTATGGATCACGTCGATCGTTTCGATCTTCGTTACCTATCTCGCATCTTATCTTATGATACCGGAGCTCGGAGACGGGACTCTTTGGTGGAAGCTTGCGACAATCATCAGCTGCGGTACTCTTGCGGGTGCACTGATTCCGGAGCTCGTCAAAGTGTTCACGTCCGTCAAATCGCGACACGTGAAGGAGGTCGTCACCGCGGCCCGTGAAGGCGGAGCATCGCTGAACATTCTTTCAGGCCTTGTCGCAGGCAATTTCAGCGCATACTGGATGGGAATGGCGATCATCATCCTGATGAGCATTGCCTGGGGAGTGAGCACTTCCGGACTGGGTGGCATAATGGCAGCTGCGCCGGTGTTTGCTTTCGGTCTGGTGGCTTTCGGTTTTCTCGGCATGGGGCCAGTAACGATCGCGGTGGACTCTTATGGGCCTGTGACCGATAATGCGCAGTCCGTGTACGAGCTTTCCATGATTGAAACCCTTCCCGGGATTAAGGGAGAGATCAAGAAGGATTTCGGATTTGAACCAAACTTTGACACGGCAAAAGCTTACCTCGAGGAGAATGACGGCGCCGGGAACACGTTTAAGGCGACGGCAAAGCCGGTGCTGATCGGTACTGCTGTCGTTGGTGCAACCACGCTGGTTTTCTCTATCATACTTCTCCTTTCGCAGAAGGCGGCCGGTGTAGTTGGATCGCATCTGACTCTCGCGGAGATCTCAGACGTGCTCGCCCAGGCCGGTTATCAGTTCTCGATTCTGAACGCCCCCTTCCTACTCGGCCTGATCGCGGGCGGCGCGGTGATTTACTGGTTCACAGGCGCTTCGATGCAGGCGGTTTCTACAGGCGCTTACCGTGCGGTTGAATTCATCAAGGCGAACATCAAGCTCGACTCGGAGGTCACCAAGGCATCAATCAAGGACAGCAAGCGTGTCGTGGAAATCTGTACCCAATACGCTCAGAAGGGTATGTTGAACATATTCATTACGGTGTTCTTCACGACGCTTGCGTTCGCGTGCGTTAACTCGTACTTCTTCATCGGGTATCTGATCTCGATAGCGATATTCGGTCTCTATCAGGCGTTCTTCATGGCGAATGCCGGAGGCGCATGGGACAACGCGAAGAAGATCGTCGAGACAGAACTTCGCGAAAAGGGCACTCCGCTTCACGCCGCGACGGTCGTCGGCGACACAGTTGGTGATCCATTCAAGGATACATCGTCGGTTGCAATGAACCCGGTCATCAAGTTCACGACTCTGTTCGGAGTGTTGGCAGTGGAGCTGGCAATCGAGTTGCCGCAGAACACAAGGTTGATCTTGGCCGCTCTGTTCTTTGCGGTTGCGGTCATATTCGTTTACAGGTCGTTCTACAAGATGCGCATCAAAGGCGACGAGAAGGCGGCAGCCAGACACGCGCATTAGACCAGTAGGTCAATCCCTGTCCGGGATTGACTCTTTGAATTAGAAGTGTCAAGCCTCAAGAAGGCTTGACCTACAAACCAGAATCTCGCAATCCGCCACGACGGGTTGCGAGATTTGTTTTGGGGAGTGAGGTAGGTCGAAACCCTCGTGGTTTCGACTCCCTTGATGTCATCGCGGCAAAAGCTGGGATCCAGATGGATGCGGACGTAGCACGGGCGTCTCGCCCGTGAACGATCATAGTCCAGACGACTATGCTACTTGAAAGGCGTAGTCAGGCACGCGGGGAGCGTGACCTACCTCAGTGCACGATATGTCGTGGCAATGTGTCGGGTTTCTCTTCCGTCCTCGACGGCATCGGAACCCGACCTACTTTGCTAATTTGTATTAAAGCTTGTCTTCAGCCACGATTTCGAGGATAGGAGTCTCGGTGTCGACGAGGTCACCGGGTGAGAATGATATCCCGCGGGCGATGCCATCAAGCTTGGCGACGACTACGTTTTCCATCTTCATTGCCTCGACAATGCAGACGGGAGCGCCTTTGGTCACTTTCTCCCCTTCAGCCACTATGACCTTGACGAGTTTGCCCGGCATGGGGGCGTGAACTTTCTGCACACCGTCGATTACTTCGGTCCCGCCTTGACCGGCCGTCTGTCCCTCCGCGAGAATGTCCTCAAGGATGTGCACCGAGCCGTTGCAATGCACATAGACCTTGCCGTTCACAGTGGCTGCGTGCAGAAGTCTGGAACAGGCGCCGTCTGATATCATGAACGAATTCGGATCGATCCGCACAACGGAAAGGTCAGCGTTCCTTTCTCCGAGAGATAGCTTGTAGCCGTGTGTCGACTTGTCGAGAGTAAGTGCGTAGCTCTTGTCTTTGATTCTGTATTCGTAGTGCATTATGTGTTCCCGCAAACAGAGTGTCGAAACCACAAGGGTTTCGACCTACTGGATCCAGCGACTAAGCGGATCCGATTTCCCACTTGCCTACAGTCTCCCATGGGGACGGAATGGTTGATGATGCGCCCGCAGCCCCTCCGCCACCGGTAGCTGCCTGACCGGCGAGCGCTCCGGCAGCCAGCACGAAAGCCAGGTCGGTGCCATCGGTCTCAGTGGGTGACCAACTACTCATGTTGCTCGGAATGAAACCAGTGTAGGTTCGTCCTGCGATGAACTCCGGGTTGTTGAGCACGTCGCGGAGGTAGTCGATCTGGGTTGTAACCCCCAACACGACATACTCCGACAGCGCCTTGATCATTCGCTTGCGGGCGGCTTCGCGATCTGTTCCCCACACGATCAGCTTCGATAGAATCGGATCGTAGAAGACAGATACTTCGATTCCGGAGTATATCCCCGAATCGACTCTCACTCCTGGGCCGACAGGTTCCTTCAGATAGTGAATCTTACCCGCCGCCGGGAGAAAGTTGTTCGAAGCGTCCTCTGCGTAGATACGGCATTCGATCGAGTGTCCTCGCTGCGTGATAGTGCTCTGTTTGAACGACAGTGGCTCACCGGCTGCGACCTTGATCTGCTCAATTACCAGATCGACTCCGACAACCATCTCCGTGATGGGATGCTCGACTTGGATGCGCGTGTTCATCTCCAGGAAATAGAAATTGCCGTTTTGATCGAGGAGGAATTCAACCGTCCCCGCATTCGAATAATGACACGCCTGCACGACCTTGACAGCGGCCTCGCCCATTCTTCCGCGTAGCTCAGGGTTGAGCGCTACCGATGGCGTTTCCTCGATGATCTTCTGGTGGCGTCTCTGAATCGAACACTCGCGCTCGAATAAGTGAACGGCGTTGCCGTGAGTATCACCGAAAACTTGAAACTCGATGTGACGCGGGTTCTCGATATACTTCTCCAGATAGACCGAGTCATCGCCGAAAGCTGACTTCGCTTCGCGCTGAGCACCTTCGAGAGCGCCTTTCAGGTCTTCAGGCTTGTTGACAACGCGCATCCCCTTCCCGCCGCCACCTGCTGCGGCCTTGAGCAGCACAGGGTATCCGACCTTGTCCGCTTCGCGTGCGAAGAGACCCACGTCACTCGCGGACGCCTGCATCCCCGGAATGACCGGGACCTTCGCGGCTATCATCATCTGACGTGCTTCAACTTTGTTGCCCATCGACTTGATCGACTCCGGATGCGATCCGATGAAGACGATTCCGTCTTTTCTGCAGCGTTCAGCGAATACGTGATTCTCGGCGAGGAATCCATAGCCGGGGTGTATCGCAGTGCAGCCCGTCTTCTTGGCCGCAGCGATGATCTTGTCGATCGAAAGGTAGCTTTCGATCGGAGACGGTGGTCCTATGCATACGGCTTCGTCCGCACGAAGCACGTGCAGCGCAGTTCTGTCCGCTTCGGAGTATACAACAACAGAGTGAATGCCGAGCTCGCGGCAGGCATGTATTATACGGCAAGCGATCTCGCCGCGATTAGCGATGAGAATCTTGTTAAACATCTGACATCTATGGAGTGAGTCTCCGCCGGAGATCGGTTTGCGTTAGCTCAATCATTGATCCATCTTGGTTTGCGCTTGTTGAGAAAGGCATCCATCCCTTCCTGTCCCTCGTCCGACTTGCGGAGGTCAGCGATGACCTTGGCCGTGTGCACTTTCGATTCCAGCAGTGTCTTCTCGGTGACTGTAGGCAGAAGCTCTTTGCAGCATCGAAGCGCCTCGGGCCCGGAGCTTACAAGCTGCTGAACCATAGTCTCGACTTCGGCGTCGAGACTTTCCGGCGAAGCTACCCGGTTGATAAGTCCGGCGCGAAGTGCGTGGTCGGCAGAGAGCCTCTCCCCTGTTAAGAAGAATTCGCGCGCCTTGCCCTCGCCCACACGCTTGACGACATAGGGTGAGATGCAAGCGGGCACGACGCCTATCTTGACTTCGGAGAATGAGAAGACTGCTTCGGATGAAGCTATGGCGATATCGCAAACCGCGACGAATCCCGTTCCGCCTCCGATTGCTGCGCCGTTGATTCTGCCCACGATCGGTTTTGGGCAGCTATAGATGAGGTGAAAGACTTCCGCAAGTTTTAGTGATTCAGAGAAATTCCGCTCATAGCCATAGTCCTTCACTGACCTCATCCAGTTCAGATCGGCACCGGCGCAGAACGACTTCCCGGATCCCGTGAGAACTGCGACACGCATCCCTTTGTCCCGTCTGACTCGTTCGAACACATCGTACAACTCATCGATCATCTGTCCGTTGAACGCATTGTGGATTTCCGGTCTTGAGAAAGTGATTCTCCCGATTCTGTCTTTGCGTTCGTAGGTCAGCGTTTCGTAGTTCATACTCCACCTTCACATTCTGAACACGCCGTAGCGCTGGTCTGGGATGGGGGTATTGAGAGACATGGCGATGCCGAGAGCGAGCAGCGTACGAGTATCGGTAGGATCGACTATGCCATCATCCCAGATATGTGATGTCGAATAGTAAGGAGATGATTCGAATTCGTACTTCTCGAGGATCGGTCGCTTGAACTCCGCCTGCTCGTCGTCGGACAACTTGACGCCCTTCTTCTGAAGCTGATTGAGCTTTACGGTCAGAAGCACGTCGGCAGCCTGCTCTCCTCCCATCACGCAGATCTTCGAATTAGGCCACATCCAGAGCAATCGCGGAAAGTAGCCGCGACCACACATTGCGTAATTGCCGGCGCCGTATGATCCACCGACTATAACCGTGAACTTCGGCACGTCGGCGTTCGCTACGGCATGAACGAGCTTGGCTCCATCCTTGGCGATGCCGCCGTGCTCGTACTGCTTGCCAACGATGAATCCGGTGATGTTCTGCAGGAAGACCAGCGGTATCTTTCGAGATGTACAAAGTTCAATGAAATGAGCGCCCTTGACACTGCTCTCAGAGAAGAGCACGCCGTTGTTCGCGAGAATCCCGACAGGATATCCCATGATGCGAGCGAACCCGCACACCAGTGTTATGCCATAGAGCTCCCTGAATTCCTGGAACTTCGAACCGTCTACGATTCGAGCGATCACCTCTCGTATATCGTAGGCTCGCTTCAGATCGACCGGCACAACACCGTAAAGCTCTTCAGGGGCGTAGTGCGGATCCTCAGGAGCCGTTACATCAAGCGGAAACTTGGGCTGTCTATCCAGACACTCGATGATATTCCGCGCAATCTGAATCGCGTGTTTGTCGTCTCGTGCATAGTGATCAGCCACTCCGGAAATCCTGCAATGGACGTCGGCGCCTCCGAGATCCTCGTCAGTAACCGATTCACCTGTCGCAGCTTTGACAAGCGGCGGGCCACCAATGAAGATAGTTCCTTGTTTCCGCACGATCACGGTCTCATCGGACATCGCCGGCACGTACGCTCCGCCTGCAGTGCACGATCCCATGACAACGGCAATCTGAGGAATTCCAAGCCCCGAAAGGCGAGCCTGATTATAGAAGATTCTGCCAAAGTGATCTTGGTCGGGGAACGTACCCGACTGGTGCGGGAGGAAAATGCCGCCCGAATCGACGAGATAAACGCAGGGCAACCTGTTCTCGAGCGCAACCTGTTGTGCTCGGACGTGCTTCTTTATTGTGAGCGGATAGTAAGTGCCGCCTTTGACTGTGGCGTCGTTGGCTACAACCAGAACTTCGCGGCCATGGACAACGCCGATCCCTGTGACCATTCCGGCGGATGGCGCCTCGTTGTCATACTCGTCCCATGCTGCAAGCGGTGAAAGCTCGATAAACGGCGTGTTCCGGTCAAACAGCAATTCAAGGCGTTCATGTGCTGTTAGCTTCCCGCGCTCATGGTGGCGTTTGACCATGCCTTCAGGCCCACCCTTCTTAACGAGGGCGAGGCGCTCTTTCAACATCGCAGAAAGCTTCAGGAATTCGTCTCTGTTCGTCTTGAATGCCGCCGACTTGGTGTCAACCTTCGATTCTATGCGAAACATGCTCTTATACCGTCGTCACGCCCTGAATCGCCGGCACTGCTTTATATCCGTATGAAAGGACGCCGTGCTCACCATGCGTCTGCACCCGTCTGAACTCGATCTTCACTTTCTGTCCGATCTTCAGCGTCGACGGATCGCAGTCGGCAACTTGGCATGTGATCTTTGTCCCATCTGTGAGTTCGATCATCCCGACCACATACGGCGCCGAATCCTTGAACTGGCTCGGCGGAACTTCGATCGTTGTGAAAGTGTAGATCGTCCCTTCATTAGGTAGCTGATATGGCTTCAGACTTGACCCGTCAAGACTTCCCGGGCTGACACGCCGGGGTGGAAAGAAGACCTTGTTGTGCTTGGCACACTTGACTGCCTCAAGTCTATATCTCTGCGGGTTTTCCCGCCATGTTCTCGACGGAAACATTAAATCACCTCCATGATGTGAATCACGCATGAACCGCCTGATCCGCCCATGTTTTGTGTCATGCCGACCTTGGCGCCCTTGACCTGTCTTGCCCCGGCATCCCCGCGAAGCTGATTGACAGTCTCGATTGCCTGCGCTATGCCGGTAGCTCCCACCGGGTGGCCCTTAGATTTCAATCCTCCGGAGGGGTTGATCGGAATTCTGCCGCCTATATGTGTCTCGCCCGATTCGGCCCCTTTGCCGCCTTCGCCCTTCTTGAAGAATCCAAGGTCTTCCGCAACGATGATCTCCGCAATCGTGAAGCAGTCGTGGACTTCCGCGAAGTGGATATCAGTTGGCTTCTTCCCGGCCATCTTGTAAGCGCGCTCCGCGGCTGTCGTCACCGCGTCGAGTCGCGTGATCGACTCTCTCGAGTGGAGGGCGATGCTGTCGGTCGCGTGGCCGATACCGGTGATCTTCACTATCGGCTTCTTGCAAATCTTTCGAGCCGTAGCAAGATCTGCGACCACCACACATGCGGCGCCGTCGGTGATCGGCGAGCAGTCAAGTATCCGGAGAGGATCTGCCACCATGACTGAGGTCATCACCTCTTCAAGTGTCACTTCAAACGGATACTGAGCCTTCGGGTTCTTTGCGCCGTTCTTATGGTTCTTGACCGCTACGTGAGCAAGTTGTTCACGGGTCGTACCATAGTCGTGCATGTGCCGCCGCGCCATCATGGCATACAACCCGGGGAATGTCGCGCCATGGAATACCTCGTACTCCTGATCTGCCGCAGTCGCCAGAGCGTATGTCGCGTCGTCGCCTGAGCAGTCGGTCATTTTTTCGACGCCCCCCGCTATTACTATATCCGAGTGACCGGACGCGACCTCAAGAAACGCGGACTTCAGCGCCACGCCGCCGGATGCGCATGCTGATTCTACACGGGTGCACGGCAGACCCTTCATGCCGAGGTAATCGGCCATTAGCGAGCCGATATGCTCCTGGCCGACAAACAGACCCGGCGTCATCGATCCGATATACATTCCATCGACATGATCTACGCCGGCATCCTTGATTGCCTCAATTGCAGCGTCAACATATATATCACGAAGAGAGTCGTTCCATAGCTCTCCCCACTTGTTCATCCCAACGCCGATTATTGCAACTTCTCTCATATGTTCACCTCATCACTTGTTCTTGAGAATTTTCTTCCGGAACTTCGCGTAAGTCCCGTAATCGACGTAGATTTTGTGCTCATCGAGCTGTGGCCGCGTTTTCGGACAGAGATTCTGAACCTCTTTGATTCGATCCGTAACTTTCCATACGAACGAGTCCGAACCCGCTCCGGAACCATAAGAGCACATCATTATCATGTCACCGGGCTTGGCAATGTCGAGAATCGCCGTAAGGCCGAGCGGCGACGCCCCGGAGTACGTGTTGCCGAGTACCGGCACGAGCCAACCCGTGACAATCTGCTCCTTCGTGAAGCCGAGCATCTTGCCGACTCTCATCGGGAATTTGCCATTCGGCTGATGGAACACGGCGAACTGGAAATCTTGCGGCTTCATCCCTGATTTCTGAAGGATTGCCTTAGTCGCGCCTGTGATATGTTCGAAGTAAGCGGGTTCACCCGTGAACCTGCCGCCGTGCTGCGGATAATGCTCGTGCTCGCGGCGCCAGAAGTCCGGAGTGTCCGACATGTACGAATGCGTGTACAAAACCTCAGCAACCACGTTTTCGGCGCCCATTATGAAAGCTGCCGATCCCGCTGCCGCCGAATATTCGAGAGCGTCACCGGGAGCGCCTTGCGAGGTGTCTCCGCCTATTGCGAGCGAATACTTGACATATCCTGATTTCGCGAGCCCGAGGCAGGTGAACATCGCCTCCGATCCGGCTTTGCAGGCGAACTCGTAATCCGCACAGTGGCAATCTTTCACAGCGCCTATTGCCTCAGCCACGATCGTGCCGGACGGCTTTACCGCGTATGGATGCGATTCGGATCCGACATAAACCGCGCCGATCTCAGTGCCGGATATGCCCGCGCGCTTCAGCGCGTAACGGGCCGCTTCGACCGACAGTGTCACCGTGTCAACGTCGGGCGCCGGTACCGACTTTTCGGTCAATTGCAGTCCTTTTTTGTAAGACGGTGCATCAGCTCCCCAGGTCTTTGCGATCTCCTCGACTTTGATCCTGTGTCGGGGTATCTTGGCTCCGTACCCCACTATTCCTACCATAGACTATTCCTCTTTCTCGTATAGCAAAGGTTCATTCTTTTCGAGTACTGTCCGGTGTGTATATCAGAATGCATGAAGAGCCGACTCACGCGCCTAAAGCGCCCACACATCGTTATGGACCATCGCCCCGCCAAGAAAATAATAATATCCCCCTCAAAAGGCTCTAAGTCAAGGGAAAATGGCGAGAACTAAGACCCTGCCAGTATTCACATAGCGAAAGGAACGTAGAAGCTGTTTGCTAAAGACGAAGTTCGATTGTGTCGAGACAAGAAATGCAGTCATCTCACCAACAACTAACCGCGAGGAAGAGAATGGGCAAAAGGGACAAAGCGGATAGAGAGTTCATCGAAGTCATACGCATTACAGGCGAGAGAGCACGCCGCAGGCGAGACCTGGGTTATCCAAGCCTTCCAGCTCCAAATCGAGAGATAAACAGAAGCGGGTGGTTCACGCGATTACTCCGGTTTCTCATGGGTCATTCTATTCCGTAGAGAATCTGAGTATGAGTGAGATTGTGGCTAGCACCAGAGCGGTGAAAGCGACTATGGGTCCTATCCGATGCAACAGAGGAATGAACTTGGTCGAGAACCGAATGGTGAACGCGCCGTGCACCAAGCCAGGCGGCAATCTCGGAATCTGCCGGCAGCCGGAAGCCCACTCATAGTATTCAGCATACTGAGGGTTTAGGACGTCGGGAAGAATGTAGTTGGGCTGTCCCCCCACAACTCGCACGGCGCCGTCTTCTTGCGAGACCACGAACGGTTCCATCGGCGCACGAAAGAAGCGCGTCCTCCAGTCCTCAATGTGCACATTCGTATCTGGATGTTCTCTTCCGTCAAAGACCAGTTTTTCCAGCAAGTCGTTTAGATTATTCAATGCCCAGCCTTGATCCTCTGTTGAGCCAAAGTCACCGTCGCTAATCACCTGACGTAAGTCAATCATCTTCTTCTTAACGTCAAGCTGGACTTGCTCAGGACCCGAAACGCTGTAAGTCAATGTCAAATTGTTTATCAGAAAGCACCGTCGTCGTTCCAGCCAATTGCGATGCTCTTGCGGCCCCGTAAACGGGCTGATTCTCCATCTGAACCAACGCTTCTCGTTGGCAAACATCGCTCTTCCTAAGCTAACTCGGACAACACCGAACAGACAGCTGTTCATCAGCACGCGCTGTTCCGAAGTGAACTCAGTCGTATCTACATGATTCCCACCCCGAAAAACGCCGAAGATCTTGCTGTTTTTGCGGCTATTTTGAGGATGAGGGAGTGTAAGTCGGAGTTCAGTCGTATCATTATCCGTGTTGTGGACTTCATACCACATTCCCTTGGAATAGCGAGAGTCCCGGGCCACCAAATCTTCTGTCATGTCTATAAAAGGCGGATGCTGCGGCAAAGACCCGTCTTCATCGAAAAGTCTCTGTGGCACTACACAGTAGAGATCTTCCACGCTTTTTTCGGAATCGTTCTTGATCAAAAGATCGACTACAATTTCTGGTATCCCTGCTACCTTTGAGAGCCAAATGGACTCGGAGGCATACATGACAACTATGGACCTTCCCGCTGCGAAGATTGATATGCACATCTGTTCTTACCCCTGCCGGATCTCCGTCCTCATATTGAGTCTATTTCGCCGTCCAGAATCTGAGCATGGAAAGAATTCGAAGAAGCCAGACCGTCAATGATGCAGTTTGTGGTGGGCTCGGAATCGGCTGGCGAGGACCACAGTGATTCGAACTTCTTCTTGCGTGAGCAAGCAAAGCGTAATGCTGAATCATCGCGACGAATCGCGGGCTGGCAGCTTCTGACACCGATGCGGCGATATCACTTCCGCGCTCAGGTGGCTTACTGTGCATCTGATCACCTCCTTGAATTGGTTCTAATCTTGTTAAAAGACCTTGCCCGCTGATGCGATTGACAATCGTTGCGTTCTTTGTGCGGACTATTTATAGTGCTCACAAATACTCGATGTCAAGCTTTTTTCGTGGGTAAGCTGAAATTCTCGCACAGGAGAATATCCCCATGTAGGCTGAATTTCAAGAGCCTCGGTGGATATCGCGAAGGCGCTCATTCCATCAACTCCCTTATCCACTGGAATGCCATGCCAATACCGATATTTGCCTGATAGTATTCGGGACTCACATCGACTGACCCTTCTCCAAGCTGCTGTGAGGTACGGAGAAGCTTTTCATGTATCGCGTACCAGCCTCTGCAACTACAGTGTTCGACAAGTTGATCTCACCTCCGAATGAGAAGACGTAGCCGACTGCCGTCTCTGGATGGCTGCGCAGTTCCTGTCGGGTCTCATTGTCCTCGTCGAAATCATCCGGAATAACACCGTCGGTATCGATTCTGTGATGCACGACGGCGATACTCGCGCCAGCAAAGGGTCGCACAAAACCGTTGCCATGTCTACCCCTCTTGCGCCAAGGTAGAAGCGCTTGTAGTCTTGGCTGGCTTCTTGCTCAACGCGTAGGCCTGTGGTCTTGTCTCGGAATCTCATCCTCTTGCCGAGCAGATTGGTGATCTCCATTCCCGAGGTTGCTGCGAATATGTTATGTACCTCCGGCACGGAAAGGACGGCGTGAAAACCGACACCGCAGCCCCGGGTCGCTGTGCTTCTCGGTGTCCGCACCGTTGAGTCGCATGTGCAGTCCGTTGATCCCTGTCCTGCCACCGGCATAGGCAGCATGACTCTACATGACAAAAGAAAGAGCACTGCCAGAAGACCGCATCGCATATTGAATTGTGGGTTATTTCTCCCGAAGACCATAAATGAACCTCCATCTTAGCATTGCCGAAGTCTCAGATATTCGATTTCATGGCAGGTCAGACTTCGCAGCCAGCATCGCATCATCAGAGTCACAATGCTACAGTTTTTCACATTAGTCGAGTTCGATAGCATAATGGCAGCGGGCTCTGGTGCCTGAGCCTTTCTACACCTGCCAGAACTCCGAACGCTCTTCGGTAGGCATGGTTGTGGTTATCGATCCGTAGGAAGGCCAGCGCTCGATCTGCTCACCCTCGCGGTAGACTCCCAGGGCGATACGCGCGTTGAAATGGTCGTCGAATTGAACTGCGCCCCTTGGGATTGACAGCTCGATAATCTTCCTCGAAGCAAATACGCCCCTGAACTCGGCTGTCGAATAGGGCGATTGCGCGGAATCTCTCACCTGCAACTCGACTGACCCTTTGCCAAAGTCGATCAGGTACTGTCGTTGCGTCTCCAGCTCCAATTGAAACACGAAGTCCGACATGGAGTTGTCATCGGGTCGCGCGACGAGATCAAGTCTGAAATAGAGATTGTTGTCGTCGAACCCGAAGTAGATCGCTCGCACGACATTGACCGCACGGTGCATGGCCGAGCCGAGCTTCAGGCAATTCAACATGCCTGCATCGTGCCATTCGTAGAACGACGTCACGAGTCCGTCGATCTTGGGGCTCACCAATCCTACCGGCTGCTCAATGCCGGTAATAATCTTCACGCCTCTTATCGGAGTGAGGAGCTCCTCGGGCGGTGCCTTGCCGATGAGCTTGTAGACTGCTGACAAGTGCGACCTGAAGAGTCTGTCGAAAAGGTAGTCCTGATCGGATGAATGGTCATCGCCGTACCACCAGCACCAATCGGATCCCTCGGCAACATAGATCTCTTTCCAGGCCTGATTCAGTTTGTCAGGATCGGCTTGAGGATTGGCACGCTCGTAGTCAACCAGCGCATTGCGCGCTGCCGACAAGAAGTCCCACGCCCGGTTATCCTGCTCATGACCGATCCAGACCTTGAAATTGTGATTTATCCACGATCCGGCGAACAGATAGGGCAATTCGCGCAAGTCAGTGTCTTTGTCGAAGACCTCCGACACCGTCACAGTCTCGATGCGATCCTCATGCGAGAGTCTCGTATACAGAGCACGAAGAAAATCTGCGCCGTCGTTCTTGTAGTACTCCCAGGCATTGTCGCCGTCCAGGATTATCGGGAGCACGTACTTCTCCATCTCGGGGCGTTTCAGCTGGCTCCGCACAGCGAGCAAATTCTTGACGAAGTCGTCTGCTGCCTTCTCAGCATCCCATCCAGAATAGACAAAACCGATCTTGTCGGACAACGTGTGGTCTCTGAAGATGATTCCCAATCGGCCTTGTTCTCTCGTTAGTTGATAAGGTCGCCTGAAAGACACATTTGCAGGAAACTTCAGCCCTCGTGTCCTTGTTTCCGGATGGTTCGTGGTTGCGTAGAACACCTCCTCATCAGTGGCGATCCACTTAATGCCATGCTTTAGAAGAATTGGTATAAGCTGTTCTGCAACAGAACCTTCGGATGGCCACATCCCCCTCAACTCCCGTCCGAACAAGCGTTTGTACAGATCGCACGACATCGATATCTGCTTCTCAGCGTCTTCCGGGTGCGAAAACCGCAGGTCTGGAAGCTGGATGCGCGGCATCGCTTCACGAGCAAGCTCGGTGTCGATCAGAAGCGGCAGAATCGGATGGAAATAAGGCGAGAAGGAAACTTCGATTTGACCACGATTCTGGGCCTCACGGTAGGCGGGTGTTATCTGCTGAAGGAGCTTCCTATGGAACGCGATCAGTGTCTGTTTGTCTTCCTCGGCGAAATCTCTCTTCTTCGCAAAGAGCGGAGCGATTTCCGGGTCGGAACGAAACATCGGATCGATCCATGCGAGATTCGACCAGATCGCCAGATCAATGAAATCCTGATCCGACAATGTAGCCGCTGCCTTAGCTCGGTCGGAGCTTGCCGACATAGCCTTCTCGTACAGCTGATAGTATCTCAGGTGCGGTTGGATCATATTGTTGACGTTCGCCGAGAAAAACGATGACACTATCTCTGTCCGCTCAGCGTCGGTCAGATCTGCAGCGGGCTTCGACGTCAGCGCCATGTGCGAATCTACGGCATCGTTCCGCGCGTAGTCGTCAATCTGCTCGATCAAAGAGGGAACGAGATTGAACACTTGCTTTATCTTCGGGAAGTCATCGAGGATACGGACCATGTCAAGATAGTCCTTGACACCGTGCAGCCGTACCCACGGAAGTACGTAGATTCCGCTATCGAAGTCCTTGTAGAACGGCTGGTGCTGATGCCAGATGAAGACAACCCTGAGCGCCGGTCGTTTTTCTGACATATGCTCTTAGTCTTGTGAGTCTGGTGCGGGCTCCAGCACTCCATGCTCAACCATGAGCTGTTTTGCTTCCAATACCCGCTGGCTCTCCCCCGGGAATCTACTGAAGATGTCGTAGGCTTCTCGAGCCGCTTTGGCATCGCCTGCTGCTGCAAATGAGTTGATGGCAAGAAACAGGCAATCTTTAGAAAGGTGACTGGATGGGAATCTCTTGTAGACTTCGAAGAACTTCTCCCCTGCCTCTTTCATACTGCCCTTCGCTCGAAGGCAATGTGCGAGTCCTGCGGTCGCGTTTGCCGTCAGGAGATCATCGAATGCATACTTGTCGAGATGCAGGCGATAGTATTTCTCCGCTTGGTCGTAATTCTCGAGCTGAAAGTAGGCATCCGCCAAGTACAGGCTTGCCAGCCTTGCGGCATCGGTGCCGCCGAAGTTGTCGACCACGGACTGGAAGTCCACGGCTGCGAGCTGGAAATTGCCTGCGCGGAACTCAACTGCGGCTCGTCCGAAAGCCTCCTGCGCTTCGCGTTCCTTTTTGCGGCCGCTCGATACGAGAAGCAATGCTACCACAACAACCACTACAACCGCTGCTATCACGCCAAACAGCCTTGTGGAGTTCTCAAGGAAATACTCCTGCGCTCTGAGCATGGAGGTTACGAACTTGTCCTGCTTGATATCCCGTTTCGTCAATTTCTGATTCATCGCAATCCTCTAATTCCCTCTTACTGAGGTTCCTGCAGCCGCGCCATCAATCTACTTCATGACGCCGCGGATTCCAGTCTGAGCCGACGCTGCATCCGGAGACTTCCAGTGTAGACCATCTGAGCTCAACAACTTCTTCGGCTTAGAAGAAGCCTGTGAAGCTCACCGTTATACTCGTCTGCTTCTCGCTCCTGTCACCACCGAAGTAGTCGATCGCATCGAAGCCGGTAACAGTCATCTTATGTGTGTAATGCTCAATGGCTGCGTCCAGCCATATCCTATCCCAGTGGATTCCTGCTCCGGCACTGAACGCCATTGCGGTCGTAGTTCTATCGTTGTAGAGAGCCGGAACGAGTATATAGAAGAAGTCATCATTGTCCCTGACGTAGTATGCGGTCGAATTCTCAATCTCGTTCAAATAATGCCGGATGTAGCGGAAACCGCCGCGGAGAGGGATTATGCCTTTCGATGTCTGCAGCGTGTATTCGAAGCCAACCCGTCCTTCACCACCGTTTCTGAACGCCGCAGGAAAAGACGAGAAGTACTCTTCCTTCTCACCGGAACTCTTGATCAAACTGCTGTCGAGGTAATGGTACTCTGAGGTTCCGAAGCGTCTCCACTCGACATCAGCGGATATCAGAAGATTCGGAGTGACTTGATACGCGGCTCCGATCGCTACTGAGAGGGGGATATCGAGTTTCGTTGTCTGGTCCACCACGTAGAAGTCAGCCTTAAGCTCCTTAATCACGTAAACATCGGTTTTGGTTTCCCAGGTTGTGTCGTTCTGTATTACTTCCCACGATTCCTTAAGCTGGAATGGCGTACGTACGACCAAGCCAAGCCGCAGGTCGGATATCTTGTACATTGCGCCGAAGG
Organism: Candidatus Zixiibacteriota bacterium; assembly: GCA_020053015.1. Taxonomy (GTDB): domain Bacteria; phylum Zixibacteria; class MSB-5A5; order JAABVY01; family JAHJOQ01; genus JAGVNY01. The sequence goes on from JAGVNY010000171.1 coordinate 31,963, forward strand.
TCAGATCGAACCCGAAGAAGTCGGACTGACCCAGGGACTCTGCTCTGAAAAGCCGTTTGCGAACGTCTGGTCTCTGTACGCCGACATCTCTCGACCAACGGGCTTCAACGGTCTCTATGAAGTCGGATGATCCGAGGTAGAGGTTAGCGGAGGACCCTATCGATAAATCTTCCCAAACATAAGTGCCGAATCCAAGGTTGACAACGTCAAGCCCACCCGTGCGTTCCACATGCAGATTCGATACCGCGAGCGAATCCCAAGTCAATTCGGTGATCGCAAGCCATTCAGGCAGATATGGGTTGAACATGTCCGCGAAGGCTATTTCATTAAGTCTTCTGTATGCTATGCTGAGCGAGAACTGATGACCTTTCAGCTTGAGAGGAGCAAGAAACGATGCGTAATTCACTCGCCAAATATTGTCTGATACGGCGAACTCGCCGCCGTCAAGCGTCGGATAAGTAAGTGCCGTTGAGACCCTTGGCTTTACGAATGCTCCGGAAAACGACACCTGGGGATCGAGCAATTGGATAAGACCTGCCGGATTCCATGTCACAGCCGATGCATCGTCGGCGATTGCAGTGAAGGCACCACCCATTGCGCGAGCGCGCACGCCGCCGCCTATCCAGTTCAAATCCACGCCTTTGTATGCTGCAGCCTGGCTCACCAACGAAGCAATGAGCAGCGTCGTCAAAACCAATATTCTAATCTTCATCAGGTATGTTCCTCCCGTCACATTCCTCAGCAAATTTCGCCCAAGATATAACAAACTGGAGTGGCCTGTCAAACTGTTTTTCGACTTTCAGTTGGGCGTAACAGACCACCCAATTGCTTATGACGGATGACAAGCCCTTACGTTGAACTGAAAATACCCCCGGGGTGACTCGAACACCCGACTCGCGGTTTAGGAAACCGCTGCTCTATCCACCTGAGCTACGGGGGCAAGCGGTCAGCATGTTATATCATCTGCCAGGCAGAGTCAACAGAATTGTGGATTTAGGCGAAGTCGGAAGATTGCGCAAGCCGAACCCTGGCGAGGCAGCCTGCTGAACGGGAACTGACACTGAAGTCGTCTTCGGTGGCGGACCTTACCCTATGCGGATCACTTGTATCTCACCGAGAACTTGTCGTAGCTGTTCTTATACTTCTTCCATTCGATCTGGAAGGTGGCGACATTGGCCCACTTCGGGCCCTTCTTGATCGCCATCAGGAAACCGGAAACATCGTCCTTGGCGCCTTCGATCTCGATTTCAACGTCGCCCGTGTCCAGGTTTCGCACATATCCGGTGATCGGAAAATCTTGAGCAGTGGACGTCGCAAAATAGCGAAATCCCACTCCCTGCACCATGCCCGAAATCAGCACTCTTGCGCAGGTGAAATCGTCTTTGCTGTCTTCTGTTGAGCTAATCTCACTGCCTCCTGAGGGGTTTTTGCGGTGATGGTTGCGGGGATATTCCAGCCTCCCAAGTCTATTACAGGTTTGCCTGACTTCAGCGCAAGAGCGATCTCGGACATCGTGCCATACTCACCTGCGAGAGCGATCAATGCGTCACTCGTGTTCACCACGATCACATTGCGCGCTTCTCCGAATCCGGTCGGAATCGCGTGATCGATGAACTGGTTTGCATCTGATCTCACTCTGCCCGGAAGAATCCCGATGGTCGCCCCTCCTGCCGATTTGGCGCCCCGAGATGCTGACTCCATCACTCCCCCAAGTCCCCCGCAGACAAGAACAGCGTCCGACTCCGCGATCAATCTGCCAACCTCGAACGCCAGCGTCCTGACCTCAGGCGTGCAATTACCCGCCCCTATCACGCCTATGTACGACTTACAAATCTTGTCAGGCATAGCACATTCTGTGGATATTCTGCCCTGACAGTATCGGGGCGACTGGACTTGAACCAGCGACCCCTTAGTCCCGAACCAAGTGCTCTACCAAACTGAGCTACGCCCCGATACTGCCGGGCTTCTGACGATGTTATCGACTTTTGGCGATTTGTCAATAGGAAAGTGGGAGCGCACACACGCGCAGGACCGAAGGCGGGATCCGAGCCGCTCCTCGGCGGACGGGAAGTTCCAATCAGTCGGTGAGTAGGTCGGCCTCTGGAGCCACGCGGCGCGTGGCGTAGAAGGCCAACAAGTCAGTGTCGGGTTTCTTCTTGCGCTCCGCGCAATCCAGAACCCGACCTACTCGAATCAAGCATCTCACAACCTTTGGAACAACCTCAGAACTCTCACCGGCGTAGGACAAAAACGAATGTTTTGCAGTTCTATCCGGCTAAGGCTTCAGATTCTTTCTGATCTCTTTCAGCAAGTCTCTCAGATAAGATTTCTCGGCCTGTACTGTCATGATGCCGAATTGCTCGCTTTTCTCAATTGCTGCAATGACGTCGTTACGCGACATCGGTGGACCGGAAATCGCCCGAACCGTGTAGTCGGGACCCTTTCGGTGGCGCTCTGCGATTAGCTTCTTGAGATCATCTTCACTAAGTGTATCAATGTCGACAATCCTCTCCTCTCCGGACACGATCTCGTCGTAGAGAATGAACTTCTCGCGAGTTGGGTCATAGCACAGCGGTTTCTTGCGATTGGCTTCATCTATCTTGGGCATCGGCATATGAGTTCAACCTCCTGTTACCGCACACATTACTTCGCGAGTTGCCGAGCGGCTGTGATTCATCAGATTATACACACTCGCTCCCCTGTTCAGCAAGATCTGAGTTTGCGTCCGGGCTGCCTGACCAGCGTCCGACAGCCCGGAGAGAGCAGCATCAGACGAGCTCAATGTGCTGAATCAGTCTCGATACTAATCCTCAAGCACGCCTGCTAATGCCAGAGCATCCTCGCGTTCGAGCGCCGTCATCGGGAAACAGACCTTTACATAGCGATACGGAACGATCTTTGCTGAAGGATTGCCCAACAGCTTCAGGTGGTCTCTGTCCCATGTTAAGTACGTTGCGGCGACAGTGTTAGGCACCTGTGCGATAGCGGCATTGAACGCCTTAACGGTGGCTTCGTATGCCTGCTTTGCCGTAGCACCGTTGGCCATCATCACGTCGTAAGTGCTATCGGACTTTGCGAAGAGCAGGAACTCGTTGACCGGTGTCGACGAGTTATCCCACATCAGAATGAAATTCTCGGTATAGCCTGCATACGAGTTGGCGCCCTTCGAGACCGTGTCGGGTCCGAGCTTGCTTGCGGTCTGGCAGCTCAGGAAGTGAATCGATTTTGGTTTCACTTCTGCCGGATCGTAGTGTCCGACTTCCAATATGTGGTTGCCGGCGTGTCCCGTATACACTGAGTAGTTGCCGTGTCCGATGCCGCTGATGTAGACGGTCAGGCCGTTCTTCGCCTGAGGCACGAAATTCTGCCGGATGTCATCAGTGCCAGTCAAGGCAACTTTGGAAAATCCCCGAGCCACGAATACAGGATGAACGTTCTTGATCCTGTAGTTGGCGAATGGCGTCGTTACCCCGTCCGTTGTGTTCTCGCAGAAGAGCACACGAGTGCGGAGGCGCAACTTAATGCACTTCTTTACCGGCTTCCACGGTGGTATGCGAGGCACCGTCGGTTTCGGCACTGTTGGCCAAGCCGGGAGCGCCCCTCCGCCGAGAGATGCCATCAGCTCATTGCAGTACTGCATTTCCGCTCGCAATGCCTTCTGCCCGAACTCGGTGCGCTCCTCGATCTGCTCCATCACTTCGCTCTTCGTCAGCACACCTACTCCGATGACTCCGAGCTTGAATTCAGGCTCGAGCGCGTATCGCTCCAGTGCCAGCTTGATCTGGGTATCCTCGTCGAGTGTGAACAGCGAGCCCAGACTTAGGCTCGGCTGCGCAGCAACATCGCGCGCGGTCAGGAACTGGCCGGTAGGTGAAACCGTCAGAGGTTTCTTTGCGGCGTATTCCTTGAATTGCAGGTTCCCGATCTTCATGATCGACCTCCTGTAACCCCATTTACCTAACCACATGCATCGTGCTGCCGCTCCGGCTTGGGGTTATTCACCGGAGAGGTTGAGCACGTGCGCCTTGCGCCCAACCAGCACCGCCCTCAAACACGCTCATCGCCTTGCGTTCGATTTCCTGAACCCGACTTCGCGGTGCCGGGCTGCGGCACGTTGAAGACTGTGATCAAGATTCGATTCTGGCTGCCAAAGCCCTTCTTTGACAACCAAACCTACACGAAAGTCAATCGACTATCGGACCGGTTGAACAGCTACTGCGATGCGTCACTGTACGAGAACAGCCTCGCTAATACGGATGCAATAACTGGTGCAAAATCGAGTTGCAGTACCGTGATGAAAAACCCAACGTGAACAAAATAGCACTATTTAGGTATGGTTGTCAACCTAAAGATTGAATGGCCCGGACGTTTTTTTGAAGGTATGGGAGGGCCGAGTATGAGGACGGCACGACAGCCACATGATGACTTGAACGATTCCGAATTTGCCCTAACACTTGCTTCTGGTAAACTGGGGGATGAAGGGACCGATGTGAAAGCCGCTCAGCTCGAGCAATGCCCTTCTCTGCAAATGCGCTGTTAATCCTCTCTTCTCCGATGTCCTTGTCAGCGTACGACGCAGCCGTGCATTGGCGGAGGATCACCACCAAACATGACATTTATCAGATAGACTATGTCGTCAATGTCGATGTGACAAAGGAATGGTTTCGTCTGCGGACCGGACTGCCGAGGCAAATCGGCAGGTCATGTGGCGTCGAGAATACCGAGGTTGTCCCACAAGTAGCGAAATGCTTGATTGGAGTAGGTCGGGTTCCGGATTGCGCTATGCGCAAGAAGAAACCCGACACCGACTTGTTGGCCTTCTGCGTCACGCGAAGCGTGACTCTGGAGGCCGACCTACTCAGTGACCCGCAACCACTTGAAAGGGCGCCGGGTCACACTCCCCGCTTTGGCGGGGAGCAAGACCCGTCGCAATTTTTCGGGCGGTTCTGGGTTTTTCAACAAGCCCCCTTGTTCCGGGTTTATGGCTTTGCTCTGCTCATTGGTGCCGCGAACTATTCTAAACTTTGATCTTCGTTCCTGCGAACTTGCGGAATGTGGCGTGTGAGGTCATGTCGATCGCGAGAGGTGTGATAGAGATGAAACCTGCATTAACAGCGGAGAAATCTGAGCCTTCGATTTCCGTCCATTCCGGTTCACCGCCGATCCAGTAGTACTTGCGTCCGCGCGGGTCCTGCTTCTCCACTATGATGTCGTTGTAAACCCGTTTGCCGAGTTTTGTAATGAGCGCCCCTCTATAGGCCTTCTTGCCAAGATACGGGATGTTGATGTTTAGGAGCATGGATTCAGGAAAAGGCCAGTCTCCAAAATGCCGCACGATCTTCCGGACAGCACGTGCAGCGGGTGCATAATCGGCCGACTCCCAGTCCGCAAGCGATACCGCTATCGACGGTATCTGCAGGATCGAACCCTCAATCGCAGCGGCCACTGTGCCTGAGTATGTGACGTCATCCCCCATATTCGGGCCATGATTGATGCCGGAAATCAGATAGTCGGGTCGTCGGCTTCTCAGCAGAGCGTGCACTGCAATCATAACACAGTCTGTCGGTGTTCCGTCGACGGAGTAGCAGTCATCGCGGTGCTTGTTTATGCGCAACGGGCGCTGAAGTGTGAGCGAATGACTCGAGGCTGACTGCTCGGTCTCAGGTGCGACGATAACAGTATCGCCGAGCTTTCGAATCTCCCGTTCGAGGGCAGCAAGACCGGGCGCGAAATACCCGTCGTCATTTGTAAGCAAGAACAGTGGTTTTGTTGTGGTTCGCTTCATCATCTCACTTGCGTTTGTCGAAACCACAAGGGCTTCGACCTACGACTCTGCCGAAACCGCAGGGGTTTCGACCAACGATTTCTCACAAGGGTCGCGACTCACAGCACTTGTCATTCCCGCGAAGGGGCTTGTTGAGAGACCTAGGACCGCCCGAAAAGTTGCGACGGGTCTTCTTGCTCCCCGGCGGAGCGGGGAGTGTGACCCGGCGCTCTCGCAAGTGGTTGCGGGCAGGTCACAACCACGACTTCGTCGTGGTCAAGACCTGCCCGCAACATCCTGTCGCTCTCACGGGCAATAAAGCATCCAATTACACTTTCTCAACACTCCCGAAGGCGGGAATCCAGGTTCGTGTCGAAACCGAAATGGTTTCGACCCAAGATTATATCACAAATCAAACTCAAACGCAAGCTTACCAGAACAAACTCCGGACAAGCAGCTTCAGAAATCGCCAGCCATCGATGATCGGATTAATGAAGCTCTCCTGCGTGCCATAGATGGTGGGTATTCGGACTTCTCCGATTCTCATGTGTGCTTTCCCAGCTCGAATCAATATCTCTGATTCAAGATCGTACCTGTCGCACAGAAGCGGAATCCTCTTAAGCGCCGAGGTTCTTATCCACCGGTAACCTGATTGAGAATCTCTCACCAGTGTGCCTGCGAATAGAGAAACCACGGCGGAGGTTACGAAGTTTGCGAATATCCTCAGACGCGGCATGTGTCTATCACGATGCCGAGTGCCGATGATGAGATCGAAACATCCCGATTCGGCACATGACAGTACTGATGGGACAAGACTCGGATCGTGCTGCAGGTCGGCGTCGATTGTAATCACGCCATCAAACCCATTCACTGCAGCGTACTGGAATCCTGTGCGCAAAGCTGCGCCCTTTCCCCTATTTGTGGTGTGGGGAATGACGGTGGCGCATGATCGTCTTGCAATCGAAAGCGTGGCATCTGTTGAACCATCATCGACAACCAGTATTTGCTGGAGCGAGATCGTGCGTGAAAGCTCGTTGAGAAGAATTCCGATAGTCTTCTCAGCATTGTAGGCTGGGACGACGACGAGTGTGCGGATCTGTGGCATGAAGCGAAAGTAACCACGAGTCGCAAGTCGATCAAGGGGAATCGGCGCAAACGGGGTGCGCTGCTATCAAGGTTCAGAATTCTGCGCAGCCGTAACGGGGAGGAGCGCCACCTGCGTACATATAGTTCAGCATGAATTGGACATCGATTATGTTGAACTCGCAGTCGCCGTTCACATCGAACAGATTAGTGTCCGTTTCGCTCCACTGATTGCGAAACAACGCCCCGATCATCCTGATGACGTCGGATAGCGTGTGGTGCGTGTCTTCGTTTGTATCACCGCCGGGAGTGCGTGAAGCCCCCAGAAGGTCTGCGATGTGGCTGAGAATCGCATAGCCGGATTCCAGCTTGAGACAGTACACCGGAAACCCGATCAGCGCACGGAACGAAGTATCCCGCTGAGAGTACATTCCACACACTTTGTTATCGAAGGGGCTTGGTTGATCGCCGGATTCGAATGTGAAGATCGGCGTTGCAACGGTTGTGTCGATGTCGTAAGCTTCCACATGGCAGAGCCTGTCGGTCGTACCCAATCCGTTGAAGGTGCAGGCAAAGAGGTCTGAATCAGGCACAGCATCAGTCCACCCATGCAGCCCGGTGGCAGACAGGAAGCCGCATTCACCGTCCTGTTCGAATGACCTGATTCCGAACCAGCTGAGTCCTTGTTCTGATAGATGCAAAGCGAG
>JAGVNY010000144.1 GCA_020053015.1 Candidatus Zixiibacteriota bacterium
AGGGCTGCCGGAATCGAAGATACGCGGCTACGGCCCGGGCAGATTCTCGTTCAACGTCAAAGGCGGAAGATGCGAGGCATGTCAGGGGGATGGCATAGTAACGATAGAGATGCACTTCCTCCCCGACGTCTACATACCTTGCGAGGTCTGCAAAGGGAAGAGATACAATCGCGAGACTCTGGATGTCGTCTACAAAGGCAGGAATATCGCCGATGTGCTCGACATGACGGTTGAGGAAGCACTTGAGTTTTTCGAGCGGATTCCGCGACTCAAACGGAAGCTGCAAACCTTGATGCGCGTCGGCCTCGGCTACATACATCTCGGACAGCAGGCAACCACTCTTTCAGGCGGCGAAGCCCAGCGTGTGAAGCTTGCAGCCGAGCTATCGAAGACTTCGACCGGTTCGACTCTCTATATCCTCGATGAACCAACCACCGGACTCCACTTCGAGGACATCAAAATGCTGCTCTCGGTTCTGACCGATCTGGTTGGACTCGGCAACACGGTCCTCGTGATCGAGCACAACCTTGACGTGATCAAGACCGCCGACTACGTGATCGACCTCGGTCCCGAGGGGGGCGATGAAGGTGGCGAGATCGTAGCGGCAGGAACGCCAGAAGAGATCTCGGAATCCAAAACATCCTATACAGGGCAGTATCTCAAGCCGGAACTTGCGACAGACAGTCTGTTTGCAGTTGCGCACACCAGCCAATCAGCGACCGGTAGCCGCACCACTCGAAAATAGCCGGAATACAGGGCGATCCAAATCCCATCTCCGTGAGTCGAGAGCATAGTACGCCATGCCCCCAAGGAAATGCATGGCCTTGGCGAGACGGGGCTTCAGGACAACTCAGATGTGCATCAGGAGTTGCGATGGGTCTTGCGATCTGCCTTGGCAGGCGTGTGACTCGTCGCTCTCACAACCTCATTGCGGGCAGGTCACAACCGCGACTTCGTCGCAGTCAAGACCTGCCCGAACACCGACAATGCCCGTACGAAAACAGGAAGCGCTTCCGGTCAGAGTTTCAATCCGATGCTTGACAAATCGGCATCTTTGCTTACATTTCTAATACAGAAGTAGTGTTTGACATAGAACCATGCGACCCGGAGGGGTGCCGGTATGGTGAACAAGAGTGTGTGGTCGGTGGCGCTGCTGGCTGCTTTCGCATGGGCAATGCCCCAGTTCGTATACGCCGCTACAATTAGAGTCCCTGCGAATCAACCGACTATTCAAGCAGGAATCAATGCTGCCGCAAGCTATGATACCGTGCTTGTTGCGCCCGGGACGTATTCCGGTAGCGGTAACAGAGATATCACGTTTAACGGGAAAATTGTGAAGCTGATTTCTGAGGCGGGTGCCGGATACACTACAATCGACTGCGGCTCGTCGCATCGTGGTGCCTTGTTTGACGATTACGAAAGCAGTCAGGCATTGTTCAGAGGTTTCACTATCAAGAATGCGAGCGAGGGGATAAGGTTGGATCATTCATCTACTACTATTACCAATTGCATCATTGGCGAGAGCTCAACGGTGGGAATAGTGTGCCAAACGAGTTGCTTTCCGCTGATTGACAGCACCGTGCTCACCGGGACCTCAAGCGTTGCTATGTCTGTCACGAGCTCTAATCCGACTCTCAGGAACTGCGTGTTTCAGGATGCCGCAGGTGGTTTGGGAATCACAAACTGCGATTCTATTGTCCTGACCAGTTGCAGGTTCACCCAAGTCAGGTCGAGTCTGATCTACGCCAATGACGGAGTCGGTTTGTACATGGCTGACTGTCTCTTGGAAGATAATGTCTTCTCCACTCCAGGAGCTGTCCGGGTATTCTATTCGGGAGAGGATTCCCGACTGGTAATGTCTGCCTGCACGTTTGATGGCAATGAGGCTGGTGGCAACCCTGCCCTCCTCTCCATAGAGAACTGCGACGTCGTCGCCACCGACTGCTATTTCTATCGGAACGGAGACCGGGATTACTCGGATGCATTCCTGATCATGCTAGAGGACGATTCCGAGTGCCTGTTTCGACGTTGCGTATTCGAGGAAAACTACGGCATCTGCATCTTTAATGGTCTTGACAGTCCTGTTGTCCTTGATTCCTGCCTGTTTACTGAGAATCAGTCTTGGGAAGACGTAATATATGCAGACTGGGATGTGACCGTGAGTAACTGCACTTTCACAACGAATTACATGAACAGCGCATTTGGGGAGGCCATAACCATTGTGTGCAATGATGGTCAACTGACACTGAATAACACCATCATCTCCTTCACCAACAACTCGGTACCAGTGTGGGATTATCCGGCTCCCGCAATCGCCTGCTGCAATTTCTACGGTAACAGCCAGGGAGATTGGGTGTACACTTATGCCGACCTGCTGGGAGTGAACGGTAACATGTCTGTCGATCCGCTGTTTTGTCATCGAACGAGCTTCTGGTTTGACCTTAAACATACCTCCCCGTGCGCTCCCGCGAACAATGAATGCGGCGTGCTGATAGGAGCTTTGGGAGTTGGGTGCTGTGGTGACGTAGACGGTACGGAAGGCGTGGATATTGATGACGTAGTCTATCTCATCAATTTCATCTTTGCTGGTGGTCCCGAACCGGAACCTGTTCTCGAGGGTGACTCCGACTGTTCCGACTTCGTTGACATAGATGACGTAGTATACGGCATCATGTACGTCTTCGCCGGTGGCCCCGATCCTTGCGCGAATTGCCAGTGAGGGACCCCGGCATCTGTTATGGCACAGAACAGCGCCCAACTTCTGCATTGGAAGACGCGCAGGATTCCTAACCCGCGACAGTCGCACCCGCATCAATCAAGACAGACGTAGTCCTGTTAATCCATAATCTCCTTGACAACTTCAAGAAGTGAACTAAACTGCTATATGGTACTACTACGCATAACCTGCACGAGAGAAAACTTGCAACAGCAGCATTGGGAGTGATGGCATGAAACAACTACACACAGCATCAGCGCGGTTACAGAGACTAACAGCGATCTCGCTGTTATTTTTGTTTCTGGTAACCTCATCAGCGTTCTCTTCCGAATCTGTAACGATGGAATACACCTTCGACCGTCCGCAGATCTCTGAGGTCAGGATCGATGGGACTGATTATCATCGGATTGAAATGTCCATCTGCCCGAACGGAGGCCACATCGGCGAACCTGCGCTTCCAGCGTCTGGTGCGCACATTCTGCTTCCATTCGGAACGGAGATCAGCAGTATCGAAATCGTAGCGGGAGACAGGATAGAACTCGGCAGCGGCTATTTGATAGAGCCGAAAGCAGAGCAAATGAAACTGACCTCTGCTCCGGTTCAACCGAAACCGCCCACTCCCGATCCGAAGATTTATCAATCTGACCAGCCGTTCCCTTCCGCGCTGTTCCAGAATGTCGGGGTGCAGGGATTCCGCGGCTACCAGATACTGGTTCTGAGACTCCAGCCGGTCCAGTACATTCCGGCATCCGGCGAGCTGTATTACTATTCCCGTCTGTCCGTGATCGTGAACATCACCGAGACAGGCAAGGCGAGTGACTTATTCAGGGGGCTCCCCGAGGATGAAGCCGCAGTACTCACACGGGTTGATAACCCGCAGGCTGCTGCAAGTTATCTTGCTGCAGGTCGGAAGGGAGACAAGGCATTCGACCTGCTGATTATCACGACATCAGCGCTGGCCAGCTCCTTCCAGCCGCTCAAGGCGTTCCATGACGCTGAAGGCATACCCACGGAGATTCGCACGACGATCGACGTAGGGAGCACCAGTCCCGACAACATCCGCGACTATATCCGCGCCAGGTACCTGAATGACGGAATCAACTATGTCATAATAGGCGCTGACGACGATGTCATACCTGCTAAAGACCTTTGGGTTGAGATGTCATCGGGCGGTGAGTATGAGTCAGCCATGCCTGCCGACCTCTATTTCTCCTGCCTCGATGGCACGTACAACTATGATGGCGATTCGAGATGGGGCGAGTCGACGGATGGCGTCGGTGGCGGAGACGTCGATCTCGTTGCCGAAGTCTATGTCGGGCGCGCATCTGTAGATAACGCGACGGAGGCAGCGCGCTTCGTTACGAAGACGCTGGAGTATGCCAACAACGCTGATCCTTATCTTCAGGACATGCTATTGGTCGGGGAGTATCTTGGGTTCGGTGGTGTTGCGGACTATGCATCCAACTACCTCAATGAGCTGATCAACGGTTCGAGCGCTCACGGCTACACGACCGTGGGCATTCCGACATCCATATTCAACGTCGACACGCTGTATGACTCGCCCTCGTACACATGGACGCAGACCAATCTTCAGACGAAGGTGAACGGTGGACTGCACGTACTCAACCATCTCGGACACGGCGATGTCGACTACGCAATGAAGTACTACAATTCCGACATCCTCAGCAAGTTCACGAACACCGATCTCTGCTTCGTCTACTCACAGACCTGCCTTGCCGGGCATTTTGACGGTGCGGATTGTTGGTCTGAGACAATGAACATCAAAACCAATTACGGCGGCTTCGCCGTTATCATGAACGCGCGCTATGGATTCGGTGAGTTTTCCAGCACCGACGGCGCATCGCAGCGTTACAACCGCGAGTTCTGGGATGCCGTCTTCAATCCGGCCGAAGGCAAGCCTGTGATCGGACCAGCGAACTCCGACTCCAAGGAAGATAATATCTACCGGATCAGTGACGACTATATGAGATGGTGCTATTACGAGATCAACCTGTTCGGCGATCCCACGCTCTCATTCAACGGAGTCGCGAGCATCGGATTCCAATATCCTTCGGGAATTCCCGAGTCTGTAGCTCCCGGACAAGTCACAAGCGTCGAAGTCGATATCGTCCCTGTCGGTGATGGCGTTCCCGTTCCCGGAACCGGGCAGTTGCACTATTCGATCAACGGCGGCCTGTTCCAGACTGTATCGATGACGCAGGTTGCTCCCAACAGCTACGAAGTCGCGCTTCCGGTGATATTCTGCGGAGACGTGCTCGATTTCTATTTCAGCGCCGAAGAGGCAACGCACGGAGTGATTACAGACCCCGATCCATCCGATCCGTATTCGGTTAATGCAGTAACCAGCTTCTCGATTCCATTCACCGATGATTTCGAGACGAACAAAGGCTGGACAATCTCCGGAGGAAATTGGGCTCGCGGAATCCCGACGGGAGGCGGCGGTGAATACGGAAATCCCGATCCGACTGGCGGATGCGTGCTGCCCAATGTCATCGGCTACAACCTCAATGGCGACTACGAGCACAACATGCCAGAGCGGCATATTACCAGCCCGGCGATCGACTGCAGCGGCCTTTCAAACCTGAGTCTGGGGTTCTGGCGATGGTTGGGGGTCGAGCAACCGAGCTACGACCACGCGTACGTGCGCATCTCAACAAATGGAACGACATGGACCAATATCTGGCAGAATACCTCTACTATCGAAGACGGGTCATGGACCTATTACACCTATGACATTTCTGACATTGCCGACAACCAGTCGACCGTCTACGTGCGGTTCACAATGGGACTCTCTGACGATTACTGGAAATACTGCGGCTGGAACATCGACGGTCTTGAGATCGAAGGGCAATCTTGCGATGAGCAGACCGATACGGACGGTGACGGCATACTCGACTTCGCGGACAACTGTCCGTCGAAATTCAACCCGCTGCAGGAGAATGGTGATCAGGATCTGCTCGGTGACTCCTGCGACAACTGCAGACTCCTCAGCAATCCATCTCAGGAAGACTCGGATGGTGATGGTCTGGGCAACGGCTGTGACAACTGCATCAATGCCGCCAATCCATTGCAGGAAGATGAGGATGGCGACACAGTCGGAGACAGCTGCGATAACTGCATCCACGTTGCAAATCAATCTCAACAGAATCAGGACGGCGATCCTGTGGGCGATGCCTGCGACAATTGCGTCCTCGCGGCCAATCCGAATCAGGAAGACGTTGACCAGGATGCAGTCGGCGACAGTTGCGACAACTGCGTAGATGTGCCCAATCCGGGTCAGCAAGACGGCGACGGCGACCAGATTGGAGACGCCTGCGATTGGCTGTGCGGAGATCCCGATAACAGCGGATATATCGATATTGACGACATCGTCTACCTGATCATTTACATCTTCGATAACGGCCCGGCACCGAAGCCGCTGGAAGTATCGGGTGAAGTGAACTGTTTGGATGATATCGATGTCGATGATGCCGTCTATCTGATAAGATACGTTTTTGCAGACGGGCCGGCACCGTGCGCTAACTGCCCGTAGACTCTGTCGGATGCTATTGCTCGGTTGTGCGTCCCCGCAACTCAGCGGGGACGCGCGCCGGGGAAGTGGGTGACAACGCCCGCGACGTGCTTATTCGGCTGGGCAAGACACGTTAGACTTCCAAACGCGAAGCTCCACGGTCCTCTCATTCCCCTGGATCCATGGCTAACTATTGAAACAAGCCACCGCTCTTGCCGTATACCCACATCGGAGGAACCAAACCCCCAGACCGGGAGAGAAACGCAATGAAGAAAAAGATCACCATTGCCGCAATTGTCCTGCTGATCGTAGCAGTTGCGGTGATCATAGGCTTCTCGAGATCGTCATCAAGCAATGAGAAGTCGTTCACACTGCAGAAGGTTCAGAAGGGAAATGTCACCGATAAGGCGATGGCGATCGGACAAATTGAACCTGAGAGGGAAATCGTTGTCAAATCTCAGATCTCCGGTATTGTATCTAAGATCTATGCTGACGTTGGAGACCGTGTAAGCTCAGGCGACCCGCTCTTCAGCATCGCTCCGAGACCGACACCCATAGAGTATGCCGAAGCAAAACGGCAGGTGGAACTGCAGGAGGTCACCTATGACATCGCGAAGCGCGAATTCGACAGGGTCGAAGGACTGTTCGCGAAGAGCCTTGTCTCTGAGAAGGACATCGATGCCGCTCGCAACGATCTCGAAAGGGCAGACGTCATGCTGCAATCCGCGAAAGAGAAGCTCCAGTTGATAGATGAAGGGAAGACGAATATAGCAGGCCGAGCGGTGGAGAATATCATCCGGTCTCCAATCTCAGGAACTGTGCTCCAGCGACACGTTGAAGAGGGCGATCCGGTCGTGCCGCTTACCTCTTACCAATCAGGCACGGAGATGATGTCCCTTGCCGAAATGGAGAATCTGATCTTCAAGGGCACAGTCGACGAGATCGACGTCGGCAAACTGACACAGGGGATGGACGTTCGACTGCAAATAGGCGCGATTCCCAATGACACCGTAGAGGGCCTGCTGAGCAGGATATCTCCCAAAGCGCGAAAACAGGACAACACGACCGTATTTGACGTCGAGATCCACATCAAGTCCGCGCCGAAGAGCAGCGTGCTGCGCGCAGGTTATTCGGCCAATGCCGAAATCGTCGTGGCTGAGAAACGTGACGTGCTCGTTCTGCCTGAACGGCTGGTTGCTTTCGTAAACGACTCGGCCTTCGTTGAGATCAAGGACTCGACGGGAGCGCTCATCAAGCAGCCGGTTGAGATTGGGTTGTCCGACGGGATCAACATCGAGATTGTGTCTGGCCTCGCCGACGGACAAGAGGTCGTAGAGCAACCTCCCAAGACCATCAAGTGAGACTGCCGTGCATTTGATGTTCATAAGACAGATTTTTCGAGATATGCGTGGGCAGAAGCTCCGGTCTGCACTCACGTTGTTCGGCATATTCTGGGGGACGTCCGCGCTGATACTGCTCGGTGCGTTTGGACACGGTATTCACGCGCATCAGGTGAAGCAGTTCCACGGCCTCGGCGAGAATATCGTTATCATGTGGCCCGGTCGCACGTCGATGACCTACCAGGGTCTGCCCAAGGGCCGTGCGATTTACTTGAGGGAAGAAGATGTTTCACTGCTAAAGGCTCAAATCCCTGATCTCGGACCCATTTCCATCGAGTACCAAAATTGGGGAATTTCGCTCAAACGGGGAAAGGTCATTCTCAGCAGTCAGATTGCCGGAGTCTCCGCAGAGTACGGCGACATGCGCAATGTCATCGCTGATTGGGGAGGCAGATTCCTCAACGAAACCGATGTCAATCTAAGGCGCAGGGTCTGCTTTATCGGAAACGACTTGAAGAATGATCTCTTCGGTGAGACAGACGCTGTCGGACAGGTTGTTGAGGTCAATGGCGTTCCGTTCACTGTGGTGGGCGTTATGGTCAAGAAAGGCCAGGACTCTTCTTACAGCGGACGCGATGAGGACAAGCTCTTCATGCCGTACACGACTTCTGCCATGATGTTCGGCCACACGATGGCTGACGTTGTGGTGTTCAAGGCCAAGTCGCTCGACAAACACAATGATGTCAAAGACCAGGCTTACAAGGTGCTTGGCAAGAAATACAAGTTCGATCCTTTGGACAAGCAAGCGCTCTGGATGTGGGACACCGCTGAGAACATGGAATTCTTCTCCTCGTTCTTCTGGGGATTCAGAATATTCCTGATGATGATTTCGTTCGCGACTCTCATCGTCGGAGGTATCGGTGTCGCCAACATCATGTACGTGGTCGTAAAGGAGAGATCTCGCGAGATCGGTCTCAAGCTGGCCCTCGGCGCAAAGAAGGGATTCGTGCTCGTGCAGTTCTTGCTCGAGACGCTCTTCATCACGTTTCTGGGCGGTGCGACAGGATTCATGTTCGCAATGGGCATTATCAGGATGTTCCCGTCGTTTGATCTTGAGGAGTACGTGGGAATCCCGAGCATCTCGAACGTTGAGGCAATTGCGTCGGTATCGCTGCTGATGCTCATCGGCCTTGCTGCAGGGTTCTTCCCTGCGCGACGTGCCGCAAGTCTGAACCCGGTTCAATCTCTGAAAATGTAGTAATGCTTAGCAACGCGCGGATGATCATACGTCTTTTCTTGAGAGAGCTGAAGAGCCAGAAGCTCAGAATGTCGCTCACTATCATAGCAATAATCTGGGGCACTCTGTCGATCACTCTGCTGCTTGCTTTCGGAGAAGGACTGAAGAACCAGCTCGATATCAACCGAAAGGGTCTTGGCGACGGAATTCTGATTATTTGGGGAGGCCAGACCGAAAAACCGTACAAAGGGCTTCCGAGAGGAAGACAGATTCGTTTCAGGCCGGACATCATAGACTACATCAGGGAGCAGATTCCTGAAATCGAAGCGGCTGGCGGCGAGTTCATCAACTGGGGGCGTCCGATTTCGTATAACGGAAAAATCGTCTCCGAGAAAGTCAACGGAGTTCTGCCGGAGTACGAATTCATGCGGTCGCTCTATCCCGACAGCGGTGGTCGTTTCATAAACAAGCTTGACCTGCAAAACAAACGCCGTGTCGCCTTCATCGGTAATGAGCTCCGAGATGACCTGTTCGGGCCTCCAGACTCCGCGGGATATGTCGACCCGATTGGCAAGACCATTCTGATCAACGACATCCAGTTCACGGTTATTGGTGTGATGCAGAAGAAGCTGCAGATGGGGATGTATTCGGGCCCGGATTGGAGCACCGCTTTCATCCCGATAACCACGTTTCAAACGATGTACACTCGCCGTTACCTGAGCAATCTTGTTATCAAGCCGCGCGATATCAACCAGACTGAGTATGTGAAGGATCGTCTCTATTCGATTCTGAGCACGAAGTACAAGTTCGATCCGGAGGACAAGCGCGCATTGTCCATCTGGGATGTCGTCGAGGACGCTCAAGTAATGCGCAAGGTGATGATCGGTATGCAGGTGTTCTTCGGCATCATAGGAGGTCTCACGCTTCTTGTGGCCGGAGTCGGAGTGGCTAATATCATGTATGTAGCGGTGCGGGAACGCACCGCCGAAATCGGCGTGAAGATGGCTATGGGTGCGAAGCGTGCCCACGTGATGACGCAATTCATGCTGGAGGCAATACTCATCGCGGGGATTGGAGGAGGAACCGGGCTGTTTCTGTCATTCGCGATCGCCGGCACACTGGCAGCGATACCCATGGAGAGCGAGGCCATGCAGTGGCTCGGCAAGCCCACGATCTCGATTCCCATCGCAATTGTGACGATTTCTGTACTTTCCACTATTGGGTTGGCAGCGGGCTACTTCCCGGCGCGTCGGGCCGCCTCGGTCAATCCGGTCGAGTCATTGCGCTACGAATAGCGAGGTTGGATCATGATCAAAATGAGCGGAATAAGAAAAGCTTACAACACGGGGAGGATCAAGGTTGAGGCGCTCAAGGGCGTTGATCTGGAGATCGGCGCAGGAGAGTTTGTCTCGATCGTTGGTCCGTCCGGATCCGGCAAGTCGACTCTGATGAACATCGCCGGTTGCCTTGACGTGCCATCGGATGGCGGGTACGAGCTCGACGGCGAGTCGGTCGAAAAACTAAACATGTCGCAGCTTGCGGATATCCGAAACAAGAAGATCGGGTTCGTGTTTCAGGCTTTCAATCTGCTCCCCTATGCCACGGCATTCGAAAACGTGGAACTACCTCTCATCTTCGGCAAGGTGGCTACCAAGAAGAGACAGGACAGAGTTGTGGAGCTGCTTGGACGAGTGGGTTTGCAGGATCGGCTGGGGCATAAGCCTGCGGAGCTCTCAGGTGGCGAGATGCAACGGGTTGCCATAGCAAGAGCGCTTGCGAACAACCCAAAGCTGCTTCTCGCTGACGAGCCGACCGGAAACCTCGACTCGCAGTCTGGCAAAGCCATCATAGACCTCTTCGAAGAGCTCTGGAAATCCGGCACCACCATCCTCATGATTACCCATGATTTCAACGTCGCAAAACGAACGAATCGCGTAGTCTATCTGAGAGATGGGCTGGTAGTCACGAAAGCTGCTGATATCGCGCAGGGTATCAAGAGCTGGAAACACGACAGACAATTCGACACGGCTTAGCCGACAAGCTCGACCATTCGAGCGCCCAAACCGAGTCCATTCGTTCGACAATGTATTGATTGACAACATCCACGAGCGTATTGATATTGACCCCGGGGCGATCGAGTGAGGAGACCATGAACTGCGTATCATGCAATGAACCGATGATTACGTTGGAGTTGGACGGTGTCGAAGTGGATCATTGCTTGTCCTGCGCTGGAGTTTGGCTCGATTCAGGTGAACTTGAACTCCTTACTCGTCAGCCGGACGCTTCGAGAGTGATCGACAAAGCCCTTGAAGACGGTAGGAGAGGCTCAGGTACACGAAGATGCCCGATCTGCAGGAAGAAGATGGACTGCGTTATGATCGGATCGAATCACGAGATTGAGATAGATCGCTGTACTCGGAACCACGGCATTTGGTTCGACCGTGGTGAACTTGAGCAGATCGCCGCACTGCTGGATGATCGGAAGCAAAGCGCTGTTGCGGATCTTCTCAGGAGAACATTTAACGAAACGGCTGAGAAAGGATGACGAGATGATAGGTGCGATAATAATCGTCGGGCTCATATTCATCGTGGCGATGTTTCTGATCGGCATTTACAACTCGCTGATTAAGTTACGAAACCAGGTAAAGAATGCATGGTCACAGATCGACGTTCAGCTCAAGAGACGGCACGATCTGATACCTAATCTGGTCGAGACCGCAAAGGGTTACATGAAGCATGAGCGGCAGACACTCGAAAACATAACGGCAGCCCGTAGCAAAGCTATGAGCGCCGAGTCAGTCGGTGACAAAGGGCGTGCCGAGGGCGAGTTGTCGGCTGCAATGAGCAAGTTCTTCCTTGTGGTCGAGAACTATCCCGATTTGAAGGCTAATCAGAACTTCCTGGCTCTGCAGGAGGAGTTAACATCCACAGAAAACAAGATCGCCTTCTCACGTCAGGCTTACAACGACCAGACAATGTTCTTCAACAACAAGATCGAGATGTTCCCGTCCAATATCGTGGCTGGTATGTTCGGATTCAAGCAGGCCGAGTTCTTCGAAATCGAAGACAAGGCAGAGAAGGCGGTACCTAAGGTCGATTTCTCATAGCAGAAGTAGGTCGAAACCCCCGCGGTTTCGACATCTGGACTGTGACCGAGTGATGATTGTATGTGGGAACTGATCCAACAGAATAAGCGCAAATCGTGGGTGCTCTTCATCATGATGGGCGCCTGTCTTGCCTTGCTCGGCTACCTTGTCGGGGCGGCTTACGCTCCCCCTGATGGCGGAGTCGCTGGACTCGCGATCGCGCTTTTCATTTGGATGCTGCTCTCGATCATCAGCTACTTCTCTGGTGATTCGATTATGCTCTCCATAAGCGGCGCACGTCAAATCACCTCCGACGTTCACCCGCAGCTTTTCAATGTGGTGGAGGAGATGAAGATTGCCTCGAGCATGCCCGCTATGCCCAAGGTCTACATCATCGATGAAGCCGCTCCGAACGCATTTGCCACCGGTCGCAAGCCTCAGAGCAGCGCGGTAGCTGTAACGGCCGGGCTGTTGTCGCGCATGAATAGGGATGAGCTTCAAGGTGTAGTGGCGCACGAAATGTCGCATATCCAGAATCGGGACGTGATGTTCATGACGTTTGCAGGCATCATGCTCGGCAGCATCGCTCTCATCTCGCAGGTGTTTCTTCGCGGTGCATTCTTTTCCGGCGGCATGTCCGGCAGAGTCCGCACGAGGGGATCAGACCGTGGAGGTGGACAGGGGCAGGCGATCATAATGATCGTGGCTCTCGTATTTGCGATTCTCGCTCCGATCATGGCAAGACTTCTATATTTCGCGATCTCAAGGAAGAGAGAATACCTCGCCGATGCTTCAGCAGCTCGTCTTACTCGCTACCCGGAGGGGCTTGCGTCCGCGCTCGAGAAACTGTCGAAATCGACGGAGGACCTTCCGCGAGCCAACAACATTACTGCGCCGCTCTACATCGTCAATCCACTAAAGAAGGCAGGCGCAAAGCTCTCAAACCTTAGCAGCACACACCCTCCGGTAGAGGAACGAATCCGGGTTCTTCGCACAATGGCGGGCGGCGCGGGATTCTTGCAGTATCAGGAGGCGTTCAATCGCGTGACCGGTTCGAAGTCGAAGCTCATTCCCCAATCGGGCCTAAAAGACTCTGCCCAGGCTGCGATCAGGACTGGCTCAGTTGATGCCGGCGCTCCAGTAACGCAGACGAAACGAACGGTAGATGATCTCGTGCGGGCAGTCAATGGCTTCGTATTCCTGACCTGCACTTGCGGGCTCAAAGCGAAAATACCTCCCGATTTCAAGAAGGAGTCATTCCCCTGCCCACGATGCGGCAGTGTCCTGAGAGTCCCAACCGCTGAACTCGCCACAGCAGCAGCCATGGCATCAGGCCTCGCGCGCGATGCCAATGGAGTTCCTCAGGAACATCCACAGCTCCAGAGAATGACCTATCACCGCAAGGGATCCGGCTGGGAGAGTTTGTCCTGCGCTTGCGGCAAGACAATTCAACTCTCGCCGCAGTTCAGCGGCTCCAAACTTGTTTGCAACGGCTGTGGGCGAGAAATAACGATCGAGCGGTGAGCGAGCGCCGCAGTCATTCCGTCTTCGTGTAGTCAATTTCAGATCCGAGAACGCTGTGGGGGACCAGGTAGACGAGCAATGTCGCGATGGATGCAGCTATGACCCACCCACGGCAGCCTGAGGACTTGCGGCCCCTGAGAAGCGCAATCACCCAGACAATCATCGCAACTGCGGTTTTGTTGTCGGTAAGATCATTCCCTATCGGCCAGCCTGTCCAAGCTGCGCCGAACGCATACTTCTGGACGATCGGGCCGAGGACTATGCCACCGGCAAACAGAAGCGCCGACGTCCAGAGAGCCATCCTGTACATCCTTTCCTCTCGCGCTAACGCCTCGATTCCGGTTCGAGTAGCAAGCAGCATGGCTGCGAACATCAGGACAATGTGCGGCCAGAGCGCACTCGAAGGCACGGGGTCTTTGAACCTCATGACTACCGGCTCCTCGGTGAGCGGCAAACGCAGTCCGGTGCTGTCGATCAGGGCAATCTGATACATCACTTTTCCTGCCGCGGGCTGCTCAGGGACATTCGCGACAAGAGTATCCCCGCTTCTCGATAACTCGCGAAACGACCATGAGTCATTGCTCTTATAACGGCGGTGTCGCAGTTCACCCGCGATCGACCGATCCGGCACGACGACTCTTACTTCTGCTGACGATCCCGTGTCATGGCTGCGCGGAAGCTTGAACTTGAGATTCTGCCCGAATGCCTCTGTCACTCCCTTCAGCGAATACGTTGGCCCGGTAACCCGCTGAAACACGACAGAGACGAGTGTGATTATCACAGCCATAATCCAATATGCAATTGATCTTCGGTTGGCATTGCGATACATTGACACTCCCTTTCCACGACCATTTTGGCCGAGACACCGCTTGCAGCATCCGGCGGTCTGACCCAACTGCCGGAAAATACAACATCGATGATTCCCCGCCACAGAAAATCATACAGTATCCTGTTCTGGGTTAGTGTATGGAGCAGGCTCCGAAGTGGGTCAGCAGGGATTTCGAGCAAGCAGCGCCTACAGTCAAATCGGCAATCCGGATGGGCTGGATGTCACCCAAGCAACTGCCTGCACACGGGGAGGCCGTCTAAGTTGCGATCGATTTCTCATTGCGAAGGACCTGGTCGATGACCGTTGCCACTTTTACCGGTCTGATCGGCTTCACGATGTAGCTCTTCGCACCAGCTTTGATTGCCTTGTATATTTTGTCTTCCTGGCCGTGTGCGCTGATCATGACAATCCTGGCATTCGGAAAGACCTCTACTATCGTCTTCACCGCCTCGATGCCGTCCATGTATGGCATCGTAATGTCCATTGTCACAAGATCCGGTTGATGCTGTTCATACGCGACGCAAGCATCTGATCCGTTCGAAATCTCCGCAACCACGGAGTGTCCTGCGTCTTCAATCACTTTTCTGAGATTGCGGCGCATCATCGACGAGTCATCCACGATTAGAATCCTTGCCATAGATCATTTCCCCTGGTAGCCGTTTACACCCTATCGTAATCATTCAAGACAACACTCTGTCGGTCGAGACAAAGCCTACCTTGAATGTCCCCGAATTCGTGTGGACCGAACCTGTCCAGATGTCCGTTCCCGTATACTTCACAACTGCACGCGCTGTTCTGATCGTCGCAGGAGGTTCGATTGTCAGAAGGTCGCTTCCCTGCGGAAATGCATCGATAGCCCGGCCCAATATGATGTTGGCTATTTCCGCAATCGAATCCTCTAAGTATTCGTTGACTTCTTCTTCACTCAATTCTTCAGCCGAAAATCTCCGGACGAGCTTCCTGGTGAGCATCTCGTCGAAACTCAAGAGGAAGACACCTCGGAAGATCCCTTTCAGCCCGATCATGGCGGTAGCGCTGCTAAGGCTCATCTGATCGCTCTTCTGCGGCTTCTCTATGCTGCTGTCGGCCTCAGTTACGCCCATTTCCTCGACCATGAAGCGCATAGCTTCAAATAGCAGCGGATTCATTATGTCAGCAACAGTCAGATCCGGCAACTCTGGCGGTTTTTGCACAGGCAAAGTGAAGATGAACTTGGTTCCCTCTCCCTGCGAACTCTCGAGTTGGACTGTTCCGCCTATTCTGTCCAGCTCTCTCTTCACGGCGGACAAGCCAATCCCCCTGCCGGAGTAGTCGGACACGCATTCATTGGTAGTGACCCTATCCCTGAACACGAGCGCCATGATTTCGCTCTCGGTAGCTCGGGCCGCGGATTCTGAATCGAATAGTCCCATCTCCAATGCCTTCTCGCGGAGCTTTGTGACGTTGATGCCATAGCCGTCGTCGGCTATTTCGAGGACCAGCCTGCCCCCGGATTGCCCGATTCTGCACGAAATGGCGCCGGCTTCGGGCTTGTTGGCGCTGACCCTCAGCTCTTCGCTCTCGATACCATGGTCTATCATATTCCTGAAGACGTGTACAAGCGACCGCGTGAAAGCGATGTACTGCGTCGAGTCGACAAGGCTATCTCCGCCTTCAATTGCAAGTGGTCCGACTGGTTTGTTGAGTCTCTCTGCCAGGTTGGCGACGTAGTCTCGATATGATTCCAGAAGCGATCTGAACGGTCGATAGCGCAATTGCCTCAATCGTGGCACCAGTCGTCGTGCCTCTGCAGGTGAGAGCAGCTCAAGTACTTCGTTCTCGATTGCTACAATCTGCGCAGGATCCACCATCTGAAGCTCACTCCTGCCGAAGAACTCCTCACCAAGAATCGCCTTCAGAACTGCCATGTCCTTGTCGAGAAACGTCTCGAGTTGTGAGCAATCGAGCAGATATCTCAGACTCCAGAGAGTTGTCTTCGAAGGGTCTCGACCCTGCTCTGAAATCCGAGTCTCCAGGTCGTGCAACAGCCGAACGCTGTTGATCATGTCGAGCTGATCGAAACTCCCTTTGAACGTGTGAATCGTACGATATACGTCCGCCCTCGTCTCTGAAGGATCCACGCTGCCTTCGAGCATCGAGGTCAGTCCTGATCTGCAGAAGTCATCCCAGTTCTTGACTGACGCGGCCAGTTCGCCATAATTGGTGACTGCCTTTACTACCATCTTCAGCAAGTTGCGTTCTTCCTCGACCTGGTCGCTGAGACGTCTTTGCTCAGTGACATCGGTCATGACTACCAGCATCTTTCGGTCACGGAAGTGGTCGGAGGTGGTGATTAGCTTGAATTCTATGCGCACGAAACCACGACCAACTTGCACCTCGCTTGGAAGGAGACTCAAGAACATTCCCCTTCTGTCACTGTCATTCTCCGCGAATATGTCTTTCAGTAGCGAGGTCAGAAACTCGCGGTTTCGCTCGTTCTTGGGATAGACGAGCCTGGGGAAACCTGTTCCCCACACTTCTCCACCAAAGAGCTTCCTGCATTCTTCGCTGTACTCAACATCGACCTTGAGGCTTTCTCCGAAAGTCAGGAACCCCTGACCCGCGTTATCGAGGATCGACTGAATCTTCTCGGTCTCGTCAAGAAGCGCTGTCTCGATGCGTTCGCGTCCAAGCAACTCCTCTGTCAGCTGGGCGGTTCTCTCCTGTACGCGCCTTTCAATCTCATCTTCGGGAGACTGCAATTCGGCAGTCTTGTCCCGTGAATCAGCGACGAATGTGTCCACTGAACCGCTGTCGGCAGAACCGAGCCTATTCCCGACGCCTCGTGCGAAGACGCAACTGATCACCTCTCCGTTCATCTCGAAACCGCATGAAGTTATGTCAACCGGAATCGATTGCCCGGACTTGGCCGTGAACTCCGCTCTGCACGCCTTTTCAGCCATGCCGTTCACATCTGTCTTTGGACGGAGCGACTTGACATGATCTTGATCTTTACAAATGTCCTCGATGGATATGGCAAGTAGTCCTTCGCTGTCTTGACCAATAAGTCGGCAGGCAGCGTCATTGACGTAAACGATGCGACCGCTCCCGTTGACCCAGAACACAGCATCCGATAGCCTATCCAGCGCTATCTGCGTCACGCGATTGATTCCGGCTGAAGCGGACGTCGTGCAGCTCAGGTCAGAATAGCCGCACTCTGATGACTTCGAAACTGACACCATAGCCGTCTGATTCGACTCAATGTGCCGGTGCGACATTGAGATTGTCCTTAATGTTGAGTTGTTTTCAACAGTGCCCGGCGGTGTACGCCAGATTGAAACTCACAAACCCTTCTATAAGCATATCGGACGAAGCTGCAACCTCATGAGCGTCGGGACGAGGTGAAGTGAGCATTCTTCGATAGCGGCTGAGCGTTTCCATCGAGTCAGATCGACGCAGAATGAAACGGAGCACATCATGGAGTCCTTACAATGGATGCCGATAAATTGATGAGTGCGTGTGTTGGGATGTTGCAACGAGATTCGAAAGTGGAATCAGCGAAAACGTCCTTGAGAAGCAGACGTCGCATCTCATTGACCCATCCTCTGTGCGGGACAAGCCGTACCGGCCGATAGGTCGAAAATCGCTCCGACTTGAGTCCAATGTCAGCGGCTGCCGAGCCCGGAGTCACTTCCGATTTGCTTGAATGCATCCAGAAATGCGCTCTGCTCGAGTCAGATTGTGTTTTCAGAAGAATCCTCGATTGTCAAAGCGATGCGATCTTCATTCTTGATGGGGAGACTCCACCGAAGATTGTCGACTGCAACTGCGCAGAGATCGAGATGCTTGGGTATCAGCCAGCCGAACTTGTCGGCCGGTCAATGGAATTCCTGTACCTAAGTGAGAGTGCAGATTGCCCGGCATCAGGAGCTACTCGTAGTCCCGGGCTTCCGGCGAACCAGTATGAGAGATATAAGATGCGGAAAGACGGCTCAGTCTTTCCGATTGAACAGGGAATCTCCATGCTGGACATCGCCGAAGGTCAACCCGCAGGCTGGGTCGCCGTAGTCAGTGACAGAACAGAGCGCTCTCGGTTCGAACAGGAACTGTGCAACAGAACCTACGAGCTCGAACGACGATTGAACGAGCTTAACTGCCTCTATGGCCTGTCTCAAATCAGCGAGAGTCCCGGCAAGTCAACCGACGAGGTATTTACTGGCGCAATGAAATCGCTTGCTGCGACCTAATTCTGTCGCGCGTGCGTCAGGATTGTCCTTGAAGGAAAGGAGTACGCCACCCTTCAGTTCAGGACGACGCCGTGGAGAGTAGCCACCGAATTCAGTGTGCTCGGACAGCCGGTTGGTCTTCTCGAAGTAGACTGCCTTGAGCGGAAACTCAGGCAGCAGGGGGGCGTCTGCTCAGCGAGCGAGCAGTATCTTGTGGATGCGGTGGCTAAGTGAGTATGTCAGCAGAAGGTCGACCGATCAGGCTCTGATGGAAGCCAATCGGAAGCTCCTAATAAAACAGCAGGCGCTTGAGGAGAAGAACGTTGCACTGCGTGAACTCATGGATCAGGTTGGTGGAAAGAGGCTTGGCTTCAAAAGACATCGCCTCGGCTCTACACATAGCGGAGGGAACGGTCCGCCAACAGAGAAAAACGATTCGAAGGAAACTCGGCATATCCAACGAAGATATCAATCTCACGTCTTTCTTGCGATCGGTGTGAAGCAAAGCGATCTGGAAGTGTTGGCCGACATGCAGCGGCGCATCATCAGATGCACTTCAGACTCGACAATCGCAGTACAACAGCAAGCGATCCAACCAGCAATTGAAGAACCGAGAGGATATTCTCAACCCATCACTTCGAATCTCGCCTGGAAGAACCGTAGGTATTTCGGTTCGTAGATCATCCGCAGCCCTTTGATCTTCTCCCGATTCTCGTACAACTCGATCACTGCTTCCGCCGTCACGTCCATGTGCGCCTGAGTGTAGACTCTCCTCGGGATTGTCAGTCGAACCAACTCCAGCTTCGGATACCGATGATCTCCGGTCTCCGGGTTGCGTCCCGCTGAGACAACTCCGCGCTCCATCGACCGCACACCCGCCTCGACATAGAGTTGCGCAGCGATTGCCTGCGCTGGGAACTGATCCTGCGGAACATGAGGAAGGAATCGTTTTGCATCCAGGAATACTGCGTGGCCGCCAATCGGCTCAACTATCGGTACGCCTGCTTCCAGCAGCTTGTTACCGAGATACTCAACCTGACCGACCCTTGCTTTGATGTGCTCGTAATCCACAGACTCGGAAATGCCGATCGCGACTGCCTCCATGTCGCGCCCCGCCATCCCGCCGTATGTGTGCAGTCCTTCGTAAACCACGACCATGTTGCGAGCTTCGTCGTATATTTCGTCGTCGTTGACTCCGAGAAATCCACCGATGTTCACCATCGCGTCCTTCTTGGCCGACATCGTGCAACCGTCCGTAAGGCTGCAGATTTCTTTGACTATGGAAGCTATGGACGCATTCTCGAAGCCCGGTTCGCGCCGCTTCACGAAGTATGCGTTTTCGGCTACTCTTGTCGCATCGTGAATGATGAGGATACCGTGCTTCTGCGCCCATTCATTCACTTCGCGGAGATTCTGCACGCTTATCGGCTGACCGCCTGCCATGTTCACCGCAGTTGCGACCGAGATGTACGGAATCCTCTCGGACCCGACTTTGTCCAAGAGTGCGTCGAGCTTTGCAATGTCTATGTTGCCCTTGAACAGATGCTGATTCGTAGGGTCATGGGCCTCATCGATTATGACATCGACGAATGTTCCTCCTGCGAGTTCCTGGTGGAGCCGGGTCGTCGTGAAGTACATGTTGCCGGGAACGAAATCGCCTTGACGTATCAGAATTCGAGATATGATATGCTCTGCTCCGCGACCCTGATGAGTCGGAACGACGTAGCGATAGCCGTAGTACCGGCCGACAGCCTCCTCAAGATGATAGAAGTTTCGGCTGCCGGCGTAGGCCTCATCTCCGAGCATCATGCCGGCCCATTGGCGGTCAGACATCGCCGATGTTCCTGAGTCCGTCAGGAGATCGATGTAGACATCATCGGAACGAAGGAGAAACGTGTTGTAACCAGCCTCTTTGATGGCCCTCAATCTCTCTTCTTTGGTGGTCATCTTGAGAAGCTCTACCATCTTGATCTTGAACGGTTCAGCCCACGATCTTCGCTTTGTCTTGTCTGTCATCGTTCCTCCAAACAAGTTCTTGGATGTCTATTCTTAAAGGACAAGAATATAGAGAATTTAGGGAAAGCTCCAAATAACTTCTTGACAAAGCAGGCTCAATCCGTAAATTACAGTACATCGATAGGAATATAGTAATATGGCAGGATCAAAACTCAACTTTGCAGTAGCAGCCTTGCTGGAGATCCACAGGGCTGGACATGATCAGTCTGTTGACACTCGGGAGATCGCGGAGCGTACTGGGCTGTCGAGACGATATCTGGAGCATATCCTCGGTCTGCTCAGAGAGGCGGGTATAGTAACAAGCGTACGTGGCAAGAATGGCGGATACAAGCTCCGATTGCAGCCGAACGAGCTAAGTCTCTTTGACATCTGGGAGGCTGTAAGAGAGGATATCACGATTTCCATCGACGGAGGGGCACTCGATAACAGCCACTATCTGCATGGGACACAACGTATTACTCGGAGCATGTGGGGTGAGCTTCGGGAAGGTGTCGTTCGACATATGCAGGAGCAGTCACTTGAAGCGCTCGTCCTCACTGAGCTCGAAGACAAAGAAATGTATTACATCTGATCCAATCTCATGACAATTGGAGGTAGCAATGCGAATAGCCAAGTCTATGCTTGAACTTGTGGGAGGAACGCCGCTTGTGACATTGAACAAGCTGGCGTTCGGTCTATCGGCGACCGTGCTCGGCAAGCTTGAGTTCTACAACCCGTGCTCGTCGGTCAAGGACCGAATCGGACTGGCAATGATCGAAGCCGCCGAGCGGGACGGTCGAATCAACAAGAGCACGGTCATTGTCGAGCCGACTTCAGGCAATACGGGAATTGCTCTCGCGTTTGTCTGTGCTGTCAAAGGCTACAAGCTGGTTCTCACCATGCCTGAGACGATGAGTCTTGAGCGTCGCGCTCTGCTCAAGGCGTTCGGGGCTGAGCTGATTCTTACTCCCGGGCCTGAGGGAATGCCCGGAGCGATCAAAGTTGCAACCGAGATGGCACGGTCAGATCCGAAGTATTTCATGCCCCAGCAGTTTCAGAACCCTGCCAACGCTGACGTTCACAGAAGAACAACGGCTGAGGAACTGTGGAACGATACCGACGGTCAAGTAGATATCCTCTGTTCGGGCATCGGAACAGGCGGGACAATCACCGGCTGCGCAGAAGTGATAAAACCCCGAAAACCGAGCTTCAAGGCGATCGCCATCGAACCGGCAGCATCGCCGTTCTTGTCGAAGGGCGAGAAAGGACCTCATCCGATCCAAGGCATAGGCGCGGGTTTCAAGCCCGATATTCTTCGGCTCGATCTTGTGGATGAGATCATTACGATCACGAATGACGAGGCGATCGTAACGACCCGCAGACTGGTGCGTGAAGAGGGCATACTGTGCGGGATTTCATCGGGAGCGATCGTCGCGGGAGCGCTGAAGGTTGCTGCGCGTCCGGAGAACTCCGGCAAGATGATTGTCGCTGTGATCTGCGACACGGGTGAGAGATACCTCACGACTCCGACATACACCGAGTTGACCTGACCGCACGGCATTTTGGAGTTGCACAGCCATGGATGGTGTATTATATAGCGTGCGGTTTTCGGTTAAGCAGGGAGAGGTGGCCGAGTGGACGAAGGCAGCTGCCTGCTAAGCAGTTGTACGCGAAAGCGTACCCAGGGTTCGAATCCCTGCCTCTCCGTGTGATTTTAGTCTGCTCTGCAAGAGCCTGCAATTGCGAGAGTTATTCGCCCAACCGCCTCTTGGTCGCGGCTACGCTTCACTCTCCATTCACAAACCGCTGCTTGCCTCGCTCTTCGATCCAATCGTCGATGTCGTCCTCGTATGCGAAGTAGAACGTCAGCCATTTGTCGGCGGGTTTGTAGAACTGGAACTTGAAACCGAGCGGCTGGCGCTCCATCATCACGAAGTAGTGCAGATACACGAATCGCCCTGACACAGACTCCGTTAGGATCAACTCGTGCCCGATATACTCTCCGACCAGCTCGGCCAGGCCGTCAAATTGCGTACGCAATTGCTGAATCTCATCAGACTTCGCCGCAATCCACTGGTTGTTCGCGTAGATGTAGTCCACCGCGCCGACGTAATCTCCGGACTTCATCTTTGCGAAGAACTGCTCGACTATGGCGGTGCAATCGCTGTTGGGAATCTCAGGCGAACTGCTCGTCAAGAGTCCCGACGCAAGTACGATGGCCGCGGCTATCAATGTTACAATCACTGCTTTCCTGATCATAGTACCTCCTGAGTACCGGGTTGCTCGTATTTCCTTGCGGTCAACTTGCGCTAATGGTAGTCACTTGCCAAGAGGAAAAGCGGCACTGTCGACGGCCGCGCATTGGAATTGAGTTGACATGAGGACGCGTGATACGTCTATAATAGGTAGTGAGAAATCAAAGGCGCCCCGCCGTTCTATCCTGACGAATGAAGGATTGCGGCGGGTGAGTAGCCACGCGACTTACGAGCTTCAAGGGGCCAGAAGTGAGAGTACTGGGTCGCCCCGCGTTTCACTTTCGGTTCCAATCACAATGAGTTTACATGTGGTGACGGCGCGAGTAATAGCGTTATAGAGTAGTCTCCTCTTGTGTTCCTCAGAGTATTGTTTCTTGGGCAATCCCTTGACATGCCAAACCACGTGCACTTCGGGGAACTCTTGATTTTTGGCTGAATGGATAGTCATGGCCTGTCTGGCAAGCGTGGGGCGAGAGTAAACCCTGGCATTATGAACAGTGGTGGTTGCGCAATGCTCAATGAGCGATTCGTCATTTGCAGGCAGGGCCCTATAAGCAGATTGTCGCATAACCATTCGCTGCACAATAGGTGCAAGCTGAGACGCTGCGTGCTGTTCGGGTTGATATGAGGATTGGGACGTTAGAATCGCGATGATTTCATCAACTATGGATCTATCAGAGGATGCTCTATTCCACATTGGAACGGCGCGCTTCTTTTTTTTGCTTTGATCAGCAACCTGCTTCAGGAATGTTTTCAAGGAATTCTTGATCGGGGAAAGCAATGTAACTGGTTTACAATACATTGATTCATAGACCGCTATCGCGAAACTCCCTTTGATGCAGAGCAGAGGAGAATCGTTGAGAAGGGGAGAGTTTGAACGCAGAGCGTGTGCAGCGTCAACGATATCGTTGTTGTGGAAACGGTGCTCTGTATTCAAATCAATAGGGGTCACAAGATCAAGTGCCCAATCAATGGCCTGTTCGTTTGCTTCGAGAGATTGAAATGCGTCGCCAGCGAGTATCAGTGGATGGCATTGTTTGTGAAGTGTCTGAACAAACTCCAGTTGAGCTCCCACGCAATCCTGGAACTCATCTACTGCGATTACGGGATAAGTGTTGTTGAGATCATTAGCCACCGTTTGGTGTGACACGAGATGAGTAGCTTCTTGGAGGATCTCCGTATACGTAGCAGTGTAACCGAGGATTCCCCGTCGAAAACCGCCTTCAGTCTCTGAGGGGCGGATTGGCTTCGTATATCCTCGCGACTGACGCCATCTATTGACTATGTTCAGGGCTAGTGTCCTGTCCCAGATAGATCTTGCATAATTAGTTTGAGGGTTATAGGTTACTTTCGATGGAAAGGAAGGAAGCTATGACACTTGGTCGTCCGAT
>JAGVNY010000135.1 GCA_020053015.1 Candidatus Zixiibacteriota bacterium
ATATGCCTGGAGCAATCGACTATTACGAGCTTCCCATTGCGGGAACCGTCAACAATCCTGTCCATCCAAGTATCGAGTTCGAGTCCGACTCTGAACACGACATCGGCCTTGGCCACTTTGCTCATATAGCTTGGTCGAACTTCCACAAAGTGCACGTCGGAAAGCGGCGATGCGATTGATGATACAGTCACATACTCCCCGCCAACCTCCTGTACGAAGTAAGCCAGATCAGTCGTCGATGTGACTGCGTTGATCTCCGCAATCGAGGCAGAAGTGGCAAGCAACGCCGCGAAGACAATCACTATGAATTTCATTTCGTCGACTCCTAAAAGTTGTGCGGTTGGTGGGGACCGAGACTGAACACCATTTGCAGCATTAGTTCCCAGAATCCGTCGCCTTCCTCTGGCTTGGTCCAGTGCGTCACCAATCGAACCAGCGACGTTTCCTCCATCGGCGCGAAGCCAGCAAATACCCCAACGCGCCACGTGTCTGACTCAGCGATACTGTGGACCCCCTCCTCGGCTTCGATCAGAGACCGCTGCCTGACATACTCGCCGATCATCCCAGCGTTGTACTTCTGCCGAAAGCGATAGTCGATGTAGCCGTAACCTCCAAAAGAGTTAAGATGGTCTCCGTCATGTTGCTCCTCTCTTCTCACGAGCCCTTCCGCCTCCACTTGCAGCGAAGCATACCTGTTCGGTTTGTACTTGTATTTCACGTCGACACCCGCAACCACGGCTTTCGGATTTGACACCGAGTGTTCAAGCCCTTCCTGACCGTCAGCCTCTTCCTCTTCGTCGTGATGATGGGCGCTGTACACGCCATAGACTGCTGAGGCGCCGACGGCCAGTTCAGCGTGCTCTGAAGTGGCAAAAGAGGATGTTACCCGTCCAAAGACGCCAGGGCTGGTTGACGAAACTGACTCATCTTCAACATGCTCTTCCTCTGCTTCATGCGAATGACCGAGCAATGCGTCGCCTTTGAGCAAGGCAGCCATGACCTCGGTGAAGGCTCCGCCTGTTGGAATGGAGAAGGACGCTCGCACCGCAACGTCGTTTAGACCTTCGTCTCCGAAAAACTGCATATGTGGAATTGGGCGCTGAACGAAGGACCACGCGTGCTCGTGAACCGGATTCAGCCGCCCGAATTCGAGCAAGTATTTTCCCACTCTCAAGTTTGTATTGAGCGGAAGACCCCTCAAGATAGTAGCATACACCTCCTCAACGTCCGCGGACGTGCCCGCATGCCAGGCAACCACTGCGTCCGCGCGCACGTACGGGTTGAGATATCCGCTGACCATGATTTCCATCTCAGGATCCGCCACATTGAGCTTTTCCTTCTCGGACGTCCTCGTGCTGTCATTGTGGCTGAACATACTCAAGTTGCCGACGACTGACAGATCGGGATTCGCAGTCGTCTGGGCGTACGATGCGGCGAACAGACCCAGTGCTGTCGCCAAGACAGAAGCAAGTCTGATTAACACGCTTAGATTCTCCATCGTTGACGAAAAAGAAACCCACCTCGCACCTGTCACGTGACCCAGTGCGAGTGTATCGAATAGCTTTGTGGAAACTAACGAAAACGAGGAGGCGCGCGACCAGCCGGCAATTTCCTGCAGGCAGTCTCTACGCCGACGGATGCACTTTGGAGAGTGTATCCGGCAGAGGAATGGATAAAGGAAAGTCCCAGAAGAGCCGTGACAGCAACCGCCACAATTGAATGACAGGCGATGCAGCTTGGATTGTCGCAGTGCGTCCCATGATCAAGCAGAAGAACGAAAGCGGCTATCAGCAAGCATAGCACGAGCATTCGCGCAACGTGGCGCCAGAGAGCTGATCTGCCCGGTCGCGTTGTCTTTGAAGTCATGACTGTTTCTAACATAAAGGTCACTACTAAGTTCCAGTCGAGAGATCAAGTCCGATGGGACAATTGAGAGGGTAACATTGACTGGAGTTTCCAGAAGACGTAGCCCTGGGTCAGGGAGCTCCGAGCACCAAGTCCCTGGCGCCACCGACGTTTAATGCAAATGCAAGCACACTCGCAGCAAGCACGGTCACGAGGATGAAGATGAAGAAGCCAAAGTATTTGCGTTTCCGAGTTGCTGACACGGACTTCTCGGGGTTATTCGTTTCGACGTTCGATTCA
Organism: Candidatus Zixiibacteriota bacterium; assembly: GCA_020053015.1. GTDB lineage: Bacteria > Zixibacteria > MSB-5A5 > JAABVY01 > JAHJOQ01 > JAGVNY01. The sequence goes on from JAGVNY010000135.1 coordinate 2,146, forward strand.
TTCGCGTGATCATCTGTCTCGTCTAGCCACCTCGCAACGATCCTCTGCGCCTCGAACTCGGAGTCGCTCTCCTCGGGAAATGTCGTCATGCGTAGCTCCGAAGACTCATCGTCACGCTCATCGGCAGCAGTAACTCGGACCAGAACGCAGGTTATGTTGTCTTCTCCGCCAGCGGCGTTGGCTGCCGCAATCAGCTCACGTGACATTGACTCGATATCATCCGTATTCGCCGTCACAATCCTCAACAAATGCTCGTCAGAGACGAATCCGGAGAGCCCGTCGCTGCACAGCAGGAAGACATCGCCAACTGCTACCGCGTCTTCGCGCACGTCCACTCTAACTCTTTCTCGGACTCCGAGTGCACGAGTTATCACGTTCTTATTCGGAAAATCAGCCGCATCCTCGGATCTTAGCTGCTTGCTGGCTATAAGCTCGTTCAGGAGCGAGTGGTCAGAAGTCAACTGGGATAACGAGCCCTTGCGGATACGGTAGACACGGGAGTCACCGACATGGCAGATGGAAATCGTCCCGTGGTGGACGACTGCGGCAACCACGGTTGTCCCCATTCCCGCGAGCGAGGAGTTTGAAGCCGCCAGGCGATGAACGCGCGTGCTGGCAATTCTCACGGTAGAGGCGAGGAACCGAGCTTCGTCGCTCAGCTCGATGGGATGACCAAAGGCAACTTCAGCGCCGGGCGGAGGCTCGCCGATGTCATGAAGCCGAATGATGGTATCGACAGCTGTACGCGATGCAACCTCGCCTGCGGCATGGCCGCCCATGCCATCGCAAACAACGGCGAGCCGTTTCTCCAGCAGATATCCAAACCTGTCTTCGTTTATCTTTCGCTGCAGGCCTACATCCGAGGCGCCATAAATCACCACATTACACATACTTTCACCCTAAACACCAGACAGGCATTATAATCAACAACAAAATCTCCGCCTTACCTTCGCTTTAGCTTGATTTCAAGCATCTTTGGTTCGCCGGACTTGAGTTTGGCGCCCTTGTCATCAGGCTTATATCCGACTTTGTCGAATACAAACTCGTACTTGCCGGGAGGTAACAACTGCTCGTACTCACCGCTCAAGTCGGTTCTCCCGAGAATCACCTTTCGATCCTGCTCTTTTATGTCCGCGATGATCTCCACATCTGAAAGTCTCTCATGAGTCTGCTTGTCCGTCACAACAAATCGAACCAACACACGCTCGGTTACAGCAATCTTCTGCTCTTCCCGACTCTCAGTCCTCCTGTTGGAGATAGGACGCATTCCCACTGCTAGCGAGGTTTGATCGGCAGATATCACGACGGATGTGTCAGCATAGCCACCAGCTTCGAAGAAGACTCTGTGTTCCATAGCGGAAATACGCATCGAAGTCGGGGTGCTGGCATCGGCGTAAAACTCCCTGCTTCCTCTGTCCAGCTTCACAATCCTCGCGCCAATATCTGTCGTTGCATCTCCCATCAGGTCGAAAGCCGTGATTGCGATTGAGCGTGTGAGCTCAAACGAGAAGTCATCGGGAGACGCCAGATTCAGGCTGAGCGATATAGGAAGATCATCAAAGCCCTGCTTCCTCAGGACGTAGTCCCTTCTTCCCATCGGCAGTTGAAGCACATTTCCTGATTCACCAGCTGTTGAGTCATTTTCCGCGAAGACCACGGCGGCCCCGGTTGGAGCAGTGACGATTCGCACCGGCTTGAAGAACCACCCAGAAATCCGCAGACGGGCAAGACTGGAATCGAGTTCCACCTCCCACATCTGCCCGATACCGCTGTGCCACTCACCGGATGCAAGATTCTCGTACGACATCCATATCCCATCAAGGGCGCTGTGCTTGAGTGAGATGTTCAACGTATCCGAAACCGGAAACTCTGCTGAGCAAGGAGTAACGCAAGGGAGCGTATCACCGTTGACTATTATCATGGCGGCATCTGGAGTGCTCTCGAAGTACAATCCTCGCCTGAACACCAACGGCTCGAACACAGCGCCGTCAGACTCGCCAATAACCACTGCGCTGTCTATGGGAAGGTAGCCGGACATCCGCAGTTGGACGAAATGCTGGCCAGGCTCCATTGAAGCAAGCGCCAACGGAGTATGTCCTTCCGGGATATTGTCAATTGTGACATCGGCTCCCTCCGGATAGCTCGTCAACCAAATCCTGAAGTCACCATGAGGAGTCGTTAGTCGCAGCCGCCGGTATTGCGTCTGCAAACTGCTGTCGCCATTCTCAGGGCCAGACAGACCGATCACTATGGCAATAACCGCAACAGCGACAAGAGCTACCCCAACGAGTACCGAAAGCCACCGGCTTCGGAAAGTGTGGTATGTCGTCTTGAACTCGCGCACTGTTTAAGTAAGATACTCGAAGTCCGGGCGGTCAAACTCGCCGCGAGCGCTTACATGCATCGGGGCCAATCGACGCGTTAGAGCTTTCGTGAATCGCTCCAAACGATCGAGACGCGGCGGACAGCTCTGCGGATGACCCGGAAACATCCCAGAGAAGTCACGGAGTTGTGACATTGCGCCAGTTGGCAGTCCTGATGCGTCACAGGCGGCCACTCCTGCAGCCGTGACGATGAGATGGCAGAATCTGAGGTGCTTAGTGGCGCAAGAGATAAAGACTCGCGGTTCCTGCTCGGCGAAATCAACGCGCTTGTCTTCTTGCCGTTCCCGTATATAGTCTGCGAATTCTGTGAACTCGGATGACAAGTAAGGGCTAACCGACGAGACAGCTGAGGGACCGAAGACAAAGCTAAACCCCCGGGAGTTGCGCTTGACTGTAGCCGGTACTTCCAAGTCACAGTCGAATAGAACGCTCTCTATCGAAAGCCCGGCCGTGAAAGCAATCAACTGCGAATAGCGGTGACTCAGGGACTCCTTTAGTCGCGACAGCCTATGATCGTTGAGCTCGCTCAGTCGGCCATCTCGCTCAAGTTTGACCGTTCGCTTCGCTTGCCGATAGCCCGCGAGATCGATTTCGAGCTGCCTGACCGTCTTGATCCAGACCGCATCCATAGCGACTGCTCCTCTTCTCTCGCTCTCCTAAAAGTCTACCGCAGTCCAGTTCCGCTTCCAGTACTAGATGCAGAGGCGGGAGTCGCATGCTCCCGCCTTTGCTACGCCATTCTACTCAAATCAATTGCGTTGCCTATTACGAAGGCAACAGCTCGCGTGACGAGCAAGAATCTACTGGCCCGACATCACCTGACTGACTTCCGCCGGAGTATATCCCTCCGGAACCGCAAAGCGGGACTTGTCAATCTTATCGCTCTTCACATCTTGCACCTGCAACGTGAGGCCCATGTTGAACGTATTCGGTAGTCCCTCGTTTATCGCGAGACTTACGTCGCCGGCGAACGGAAACCCTCCCAGCTTCGTGTAGAAGCTGTCGAGATTATCACGGCTCATGCCGAAACGCTGCAGGAAATCAAGGAATCCACCCGGTTGCATTCGCTTGTCTGCTATCTCGCTTATCGCTCTCGCCTTGAACGAGTTGAATGCATCATATCCGACGAAGCTGTCGCTCACCCAGAACTTCCCGGTCATCCGAGTTGTCGCTTCTTTGTCCGCAGTTTTGATCGGAATCGCGAATGACACGTCCACACCCTTGCACTCCACGCCCGCGATTACCTTCGTCTCCGACAGCGGCTTCACTTCGATACTAAGCTGCGGTGAAGTGGACGGAGGAACTGAGGAGGAAGCGGGGATCGGTATGGAGGCATAAATCTTCGATACGTCGTTGAGGTACAGGACTACCTTCTTGTCGAGGTCGATCACCGTGGAAAATCTCGATGTCCTCGTGGTGTCTCCCATCGGAATTAGGGACTCCATATCTACACGGGCAGCGGCTCCGTCAGTCGTGTACTGCTGATTGAAGGTTATGTTGCTCATCATCGGAATACCAGACACTGTCATCGTGTACGCAATGGAGAGATTCCCCCCGGCTGCCTGACCAGCAGGCGTACCGCCTTCCGACGTCTTCGAGTTTGCCTTTTCCGACGGTGAGCAGCTGAATATCAGCGCCGCCGACATCATCACCAGAATAGCCTTCTTAATCATGCTGCAACTCCTTCTCGTCGCCATGCCGTGCCGCGACTGGCGCCGTATTGTCAATTTGATTCACTTCTTCGCCCGAGAACAGGGGAATCAGCCTCCTGCCTGCGTGTATTGATGATCCGATTAATCTCCGATATCTCGTGGATGAATTCGCGTCTGGTCTGGTGGTCAAGATCCAATATGCTGTCGAGACTCCAATGAAGGTGATATGCGACAAAAGCTACCTCCCGGGTAAGCTCCTCCCGGGGGTAGCTCGTCATTTTCCCAGGCGCTTGTACTCCACATCAAATGCGTGACCGCATGATGGACATGTCACGGAAACCGTCGGTTCGCCATCCTCATTGATGCTTCTGTAGAGATCCTGCAAGAATGAGAGATCGGCGGAATACATTTGCTGCACAATCTCCGAAGTGATCCCATTCAGGTCACCGAGCTTGGTAACTACCCTCGAAAGTATCAAGATCACCAAGTACGCCTTGTTGTCCTTGACTCTCGGATCGCCGAGAGGTTCGATCTCGTCTCTGGCTGTCGCAAGTCGCATCACTCCTTCCCTGTGAACCTTGCCGTCATGATCGATGTAGCCCTTGGGAAGCGTGAATGCGAACTCGGTTGAAAACGGTGATCTGCTCGTAGTAACCGTATCGTGCACAGTGTCTCTCATATCTACTCCGAGATTTCAATCCAGCTCAATGTCAGCGCCAGGTCATTCTCCTTGAAGCTCGCAATCCGACGCAATCAACGCAGCTGGCCATTACACCGCCTGCCAAAGCGTCGATTCCGGTCGACAATCGCCGTTGTCGGCAACGAAACGAAAGAAATCACCTGGAGTTCGATTGTCAATTCAAAAAAAGCTGCACATCAACTGATTGACTGGCGGTCTCTTTCCGATCTCCGTCAGTGATGGCGGAACATTGTCGCCGCTTCAGCGTTCGAGAATGCGGAGGAAATCAGTTCGGTTACGGCCATTTAGGTACGATCTGAAGAAGGATATGATGACTTTGAAGACGAGATTCGTAGAATTCGACACGTCATCCGGTGAACTCGTTATTCACCTGCCTGCCCATTCGCAGGAACTCCGGAGAATCGTCCTCGAGCGCCTGAACGACCGTATCCATGAGGCAGGGCACAGACGCCCCACCCTTGACGACCTTGAAGAGACAGTAACATATACTCTGCTTGAGAACGCCATTCCAATCGATTAGACATTTCTGTTCATGTATCCCACTCACTGATTCAGCATACACTTGAATCTCTTTGATTGACTCGCCTTGTGGCTAACTATACTTTGTGTCCGTCAGAAGGCTTTTCAATGGAGTCAGCAGGAACGATTGAAAGACAGTCGGGATGAGTTCGACTACTGATCATACAAATCAAACAATCGACCTCACACTCTGCGCAGCAGAGAGAGTGCACAGGCCGGGGCCATTTGTGATTCTCGAGTCTACGGATTCGAAATGCGTGATCGCGGAGATTGACGTCCCTGCAAGCGCCAATGTCCTTCCGCAGTTCGCCCCAACGGCAGCGCAGATATATCCAACGAGCGCGCGAAATCTCTTCAGGGACCACCGGCGCCTCATCAGGTTGATGATGCAAGTTTCCATGGACACCGGCCATCAGACGAGCCCTGATAAGTAGTAGGTCGGGTTCCGAGTGGAGCGGGGCGTAACGAGAAACCAGATGCTCTGATTCTCACCGCGACCGCAAAAGCCGAAGGCCTTCTCGATCAGAGAAGGCCTTCTGTATACAACAACAAGACAGGGTGACTATTTCATCAGCATCATTTTGCAGGTGCGCGAGTACTGCTCTGTGGTAAGACGGTAGAAGTATATCCCGCTCGCGATGGGATTCCCCGAATCATCGGCGCCGTTCCAAATCACGCTGTACGAGCCAATCTCACGCTGGCCCGACACGAGCGTAGCGACCTTCTGACCGATCACGTTGTACACCGAGAGATCGATATCCATCGAGCGCTCCAAAGTGAAGTCGATCGTGGTGGTCGGATTGAACGGATTCGGATAGTTCTGCGAGAGCTTGAACACACCCGGGATAACCGGATTGAAGTCGTCGGCAGCGCTGCTCGACACGGTCGTAGTGACCGGAGCGCTCACAGTCACTGAATTGTCCATGGCGGACTTCACCGAGAAGGTCATCACATCAGTTTCATCGGGAAGCGCTCCCGAAGGCACATGAACCCTCACGACAACAGCTATGGAATCCCCCGGATTCACATATCCGCTCGGATTGGCGCCAAGAATATTGACCGCCCAGCCGGAAGCTGAGGAAGCCTCAAGCAGACAGAAGTCGATTCCCTCGCCGGTGTTCATCACATAGAACGTGTAATCGGTGAAGGAACTCGGGCTGCCAATGCCATCCATCGGCGGCTTGAGAGCAAGAGCGATGGTATAGGAGACGGACAGATTGACTTCCATCCAATCACCATTCTGAGTCCAGATGGCATCATCCGGTCCCACCGCTGTAGCCGATACTCCGTTGATCTTGAAGCTAATGGCATCGCCTGGATCAGCTCCGTCGTGCTCGGGAGTGGTAAAATCATCTCGATAGACCGCAGTCGCTACATACTGGCCTGCTGTGCTTACGATGCTTGTGCCGCATCGCAGGTCGTCGGGATCGTACGCGTCGATTAGCCCCCCCACTGGAAGTGGATTGCCATTCAAGGTAACAGATGGCCCGAAGAAGAATACAAACTCATTACTCTTATGCACCTGTGCAGATGCACTTGGTATGGACACGACAAACAACAACATGAGAGGTAACAGCCTAACTGATATTCTTGAAAACTTCTTCAAAAGTCACCTCCGTTTGATCGGCAGGGCGGCTCATGACCGCCCTGCCGCATGAATTGGCTGCTACTTCATCAACATCATCTTCTTGGTCTGCGCGTAATCGCCTGACGACAACTTGTAGAAGTATACGCCGGACGATACAGTTCTGCCGGACACATCATCGCCGTTCCAATCGACCGTGTATTCACCGGCCGCCTGGAAACCGTCCACGAGAACCTTAACCTGCTCGCCAAGGAGATTGTAAACCGTCAGAGTCACGTTGCCCGCATCAGCCACGACGTACGAGATGGACGTCTTCGGGTTGAACGGGTTCGGATAGTTCTGACTCAGATTGAACGTCATGGGAATCGTGGCGTGGCCACCGAGCGAGCTCAAAGCTCCAACATTCACCTGATCGCCATTGTCTGACCAGGCAAATGTCTCAGCGGTCTCGACACCGTTGATTACCAGGTGGAACTCGCCACCGGCAGCCGGACCTTCTGACACGTTCTTAGTGGTAGCGTCATCACCATACACCGGCATGAAGCCGAGCATACCGTTGGTCGCAACCACGAACGCACCGCAAATGCGGCCGTTTGCATCGACTGCTTCGACAACCGAGCCCGATACGATCGGCGTGCCGTCAACCGTCACTGCGTCGCCGTACAGATCGATCCACTGCGTGGTCGGAACGACCGAAGCGAAAGTGGCGCGTTTGGCCGAAGTATTGTCTGCAACTGTCGAAGCAAATGTCGCAAACTTCGCGCCCGGATAGGTCAAGGTCACATCCTCAGTAACCTTGAACCAGTAACCGAATTCAGGAGCCAGATAGCGAAGCGTTGAGAAGTCAGGATTGTTTGGATCCCACGTCACACCGCCACCGTAGAAGCCCAGCGCAACGATCAATTCTGAATAGATCGAAGCCAGGGCAACCGGCGTCGAGTCGTTGACGTCAGGCAGATATGAAGCGAGGTTCCAACCTTCTTCGAGGTAAATCGGGGTAGACGGATCGACCGGCAGACCCTCAACGCAGAACTCAACGTCTTCGCTCACTCTGAACCAGTATCCATGATAGTGATCCATCGTGTGCAGAGTCGAGAACTGTGGCAGGTCTGGATCGTAAGTCAGACCGCCCTGCTCGAAGCTGAGAATCACTTCGACTTTGTCGACTATGCTGGCGATCAGCGTCTCAATGTCGTCACTCTCGGTGTCGACATTCCACGAGATCAGGTTCCAACCTTCATAAAGATCAATACAAACCGTCTTGATCGACTGAGCATCAAAGCAAGCTTCGATCCTATCGCCGTTCTGTGTCCATTCAACCGGCACGTCGAGGTACTCGGTCACATCGAAGCCATTCAGCTTGATCGTGACCAGGTCGCCCGGATCGCAACCTTCGTCAAGCGAAGGAGTAGTCAAGCTGTCGTCACGGTAGACCGGCATGAAGCCGTAGTGACCGCTTTCGTCGACAAAGAACTGACCACAGAGTACTCCGCTCGGATCGAACGCCTCAATCACATCACCCGGTAGAATCGGGAAGCCGTCGAGAGTGGCGCTTCCGCAGTACAAGTCAATCCACTCGTTGGTCGGCATCACGTCATCGGAGATCACGAGAGTAACAACTACTTCCTCGTCCGGGGCCGCAACCGGCAGCAGAGTCGGATAGTAGCCATCCTTGTGGACACGGAGCTGGTAAATGCCCGAGTAGCCCTCGAACAGGAAGTTGCCGCCACCGGAAGTCATCATCGAGGCAAGAACCATACCATCGGGATACGAATCCCAGAGCTCGACGACTGCATCGTCGATAGGATCGTGGGCTTCCGTCTCAACCGTGCCTGCGATATCGGTCGGCACAGCCGCTCCGACTGCGAGGTGCACGAATACGTGCTGATCGGCGACGCCCGTTCCGCTCACCGTGATAGAGTCGTAGTAGTCACCTTCTACGAGAGAGCCTACGTTCACCATCAGGGCGACGGTACCGTCATCCGTGCCTGAGGTCGGCAGGACTGACAGCCAGGGTCCGATATGAACAGTTGCAGTCCAATCGATACTGACTTCGCCGCAATTGGTGATTTCAAGGTACTGATCTGCCGGATTAGCTCCGCCCTCGGTCGCCGTGAATTCGAATATGTCAGGATTGACATCAAGACACGGGATCGGCGGCTGGAGAATCTCAATGGAACCGGCGACAAACTTCGGATAGACAGGATCGCCGTTTTCGTCGGCAAACATCAATTCATTGTCCGGCAATGTGAAGGAGATCGTGTCAAGCGGCACGATGCCTGGAACAGCAGCCGGATCGATGTGGAAGTGCAGATATGCCAGCGGGCCGGTGCCCGGAGCAATCATAGCTTCCTGCACAACGATGATGCCGACCAGTACAGTCTGATTCACGTTGTCAATCGATACAACCTTCGAGGCTATGTAATCGACGCGTGTGCCAAAGAAGTTGACCGAATCGCAAGTAAGTCCGTTCACGACCTTGGCCAATCCGTCGAATCTGATCGGAAGAGTAATGCCTGAGAGATTTTCGATGTTCTTGAAGTTCACTTCAACAACGACGGCTTCACCAGGCATGCCGCTATCAGTGCCAACCCAAACCGTGTCCTCATCAGGAATCACGACTTCGTTAACAACGAGATCGACAATAGCGGCCTGCGGTGAGTTAAACGCATTTCCGGAGACCCAGATGGTGTCCTGATACTCACCGGCGACAAGCGAAGCGCCGTCAATCGAAAGGACTATGTCATCCGGCGCTACGCCAGAGACCTTGGAAAGGAGCAGCCACGCCGAGTCCTTCGCGGCAGTCCAGCTCAGAGTTCCGGTTCCGCCGTTTATCACGTGGAGAACCTGGTCAGCCGGATTCGGGCCACCCTCGTCCATTTCAAATGAGAAGTAGGAAGGATCGAGAACGATTTCCGGATTCTCTGCCACTGGATTGACGACGAGCGTCACACTGGCAGTCTGCGGATCATTCGTAGCTGCCGGATCGGACACTGTGACTGTGGCCACATAAGTGTCGGGAGTAAGGCCGGTGATATCGACACTGAGCGTCACCATCCCGTCGCCAGTTCCCGAAACAGGATTGAGCGCCAACCAGGCGGCATCATCCGACGCCGTCCAATTGAGCGTTCCGCCACCGATATTGGTGATCGTGAGGAGCTGATCTGCCGGATTCGCACCGCCCTCGGTCGCTGTAAACGTGAAGGATGTGCCTTCGAGGAAGATCGTCGGCGGAGCCTCAGCTATGTTCAGTGTTACTTCCGCAGTCTGCGGGTCGTTAGTGGCCGAGGGATCGGAGATCGTAACCGTGGCAAAGTATGTGCCTGCGGTCATGGCTGTGATGTCGACGGTCAGAGTAACTGCCGCATCGCCGACGCCACCGGTCGGATTGAGGAACAGCCATGCTGCATCATCAGAGGCGGTCCAATTGAGCGTTCCGCCGCCTGTGTTCGTTATGTTCAGCGTCTGATCAACAGGATTCGAGCCGCCCGCGACCGCGTCAAACGTGAACGCTGTCGGATTGAGATCTATGGTCGGCGGAGCCTCGTTGATTGTCAGGTGGACCAGCATCGTCTGAGGATTGTTGGCCGCCGCTACGTCCGTGATGGTCACGGTCGCGTCATATACACCAGCGGCAAGCCCAGTAATATCAGCACTCAGCTCGACGTCGCTGTTGCCGACTCCTGATGTCGGATCGAGCGTCAACCAATCGGCATCATCAACGCCAGTCCAGTTCAGCGTGCCACCGCCACCATTAGTGATGTGGAGAACCTGAATTGCAGGATTCGCACCGCCAAGAGTAGCGACGAAGAACATCTCCGTAGGATCTAGCACGATGAGCGGAGCCGGCTCTGCTATGTTCAGTGTAACGGTAGCCGATTGCGGGCTATTGTCCGCAGCAGCGTCCGTAACAGTCACGATTGCATTGTACGTACCGGCTGTAAGGCCAGCGATGTTTACGCTCAGCGCGGCTGAACCATCGCCCGAGCCGGAAACCGGATTCAGTGACAGCCAGGCAGCGTCATCTGAAACTGTCCAGTTAAGCGATCCACCACCGCTATTCGTAATGCTCAACATCTGATCAGCAGGATTCGAGCCGCCCTGCACTGCATCAAATGTGAATGCAGTCGGATCAAGGACAATATGAGGTGGCAGAGCTGAAACGTTCAACGTGACAGTCGCCACCGCCATTGCATCCTTCTCTAAATCGTCGAGAACTGTAACCGTCGCATTGTATGTACCAGCAGCAAGACCTGTTATGTCAACATTCAGCGTGGTCGAGCCATCACCGGTACCGGATGCCGGATCCTCCGACAGCCACGGGGCATCGTCAGTAGCCGTCCAGTGGAGCGTGCCGCCGCCGCCGTTGGTGATGTTTAGCGCCTGGCCAGCCGGATTCGCGCCGTCCTGGACAGCGTCAAATGTGAAGCTCGTCGGGTCAAGCACGACAAACGGAGAAGGCTCCGAGATGTTCAGAGTGACATTGGCCGTCTGCGGGCTGTTATCAGCGGCCGGATCAGTCACGGTAACAGTGGCATTATACGTGCCGGCAATCAACCCTGTGGTGTTAACGGAGAGTGTTGTCGAACCGTCTCCAAAACCTGACAGAGGATTCAGAGTCAGCCATGCAGCATTGTCGGAAACACTCCAGTTAAGCGTGCCCGTACCGCCGTTCGTGATGCTCAGAACCTGATCGACGGGATTCGCGCCACCCTGCACTGCGTCAAACGTGAAAGCAGTTGGGTTGAGCACAATGCTCGGCTGCTCGGTAACGACACCCAACTGGTTGTCTACGGTAATCGTAGCTTTCGTAAATGCCGGAGAGAACCCAGTGCCACCAGAGGGCGAGAATTTGAATGTCCCTGCAGGCGGGAAGAATAGAGTATCTATCTCAATCTCGAAGCTTTGTGGAAGCTGCGTCGGATCGAGCACTCTGACTCTAAGCTGGCCCAGCTCCGTGGCAACATTCGGAGGCATGAATGAGGGAGGGAAGAAATTGATCATACCAACCAAACAGCCGTTGCGGTCGGTCAGCTGTGCCAACGGGAAAGTAGATGCGTCAAGCGCAGCCTGAGCGAATGACTTTGCCAACGCAGCAGCGGTGAACGAAAAGGTGTCAATGGCGATCAGGGAATCGTCGTGACCCATTCCGCCACCCGTGTTCGTCCTGGCAATCAAGGGCAAAGATACCCCAAGGATGTTGCTTTGGTCAGTACGACCAATTAGCGGCAGCAGCAACAACGTATCTGCCGGATCATCGATCGTCCACACATGTGTAGACGGTGTGAATCTCAGCGTGTCCGGAATACCCGCATCCTGAGCGAGCGCCGGAACCGTCAGTATGATCGCGATCATCATCGTCAGAATCATGCATCGCGTTGTTTTCATTAAACTCCTCCTGTAGTTCTGATTTTGAAATCCATTGAAACTACTCGTTTTTTTTCCCTAAGAATGCTCTCTGTTCTGGCCACCTCCTTCAGACACATAGAAAAGCCCATATATCAGTTCAACTAATTCAAAAACTCGAGCTTCGGACACCAACAACTCGACGAAGGGTACGAAAAGGAAGCGATATTCTCACGAACTTCAGGTACTCCGCCATCCCCCGGGCGAAATCCTGACGGCACGACAAATATACCCTATTAGCCTGCAATGTCAAGCGAAAACTCATCCTTCTGTTACACACAAGTCCCTTAATTACCAGCAAGTTACGGCACCTGTTCAAAGAAAGTCCAAAGGCTTCCGTTCAAAAGACGCTTGATTAAGCCCATGTTCACTCGGCACGGTTGGCAGCTTCCGATTTGCAGCGATCTGCCTGGAGACGCTAACTACTTGGTCTCGCGCTCAGTGCGGGCGACTCATCCCCTGCATGGCTGTTTGGGAAGCGCCGCTTGTAAGGAAAAACCAGATGTTATTCGCCTCTGCGAGAGACGAATAGGTTCTGCCCATTCATATTGCAGAGACAATTCGGAAGAACGAAGCTGGAGCCCCACCCGCAGATCCCGTGGGAGTCGGAAGTAGGAAGAACATGGTCACGGTGTACGAAGAATTGAGCCCGCTTGCACCCCCGCACAGATTTCCAACGTCATTTTCAGTTTGACACCTAAAGATTTCCGACTATTTTGCGATACTTATTACTAACGTAAGGCCGTGCTTACGAAAGGATTACGTTGAACATATCGCGCTACATGAAGCCGGAGATGATTCGGCTTGACATGCAATGTGAATTCGAGCCGCCAGCGGATGATTCAGGCTATTCGAAGAAGCAACTTGCCGGGATGAAGGAGGCGATACTTGAGGAGCTCGCTGATCTGCTTGATTTCTCGGGCAAAGTCTCCAACAAGCGGAAGCTCGTAAATGACCTCTTTAATCGGGAGAAGAAGGCCACAACGGCTATCGGCCACGGTATAGCGGTCCCTCACGTGCGGACAATGCAGGCAAAGGAATTCGCAATCGCAATTGGCCGGAAGGCCGAGGGCTATGAATTCGATGCCCCCGACGGGCTCCCCGTTAGGCTATTCTTCTGCATGGCAGCTCCGCCTTATGACGACACGCTATATCTCAAAGTGTTCAAGGCTCTTGCCGAACGGCTTCAATACCAGGAGTTCGTTGATAACCTGCTTACGGCCTCCGACCCCCATCTCATCATTCGTGCATTCAAAGAACTGGAATAACCCCTTCCCCGATAGGACTCGTTCTGTCAGCCACATCGAAACTTCGGTGATTCCGCGTTTAACAGTGTAACCAATAGTCCGAGGATCATCAAACCCGCTGTTCTTCAAGGATTTCATGATCTGGCCGATAAACTAACTGAAGTGTACCGGCCGCGTTGCGTCGGCATAACAGATAAGAAGACTGTAAATGGCGAAATCGAGTTTCCTGGACGAGACAATCAAAGATAACGACACCCTCAGTCTTGTCCGGAGTCTGGTAGTTGAATCCGAGCGCAAGTACAGGGCGCTTGTCGACAACGCAAATGTAGGGATCTACGTTGTTGACGATTCTCGCGTCCTTTATGTCAACTCCTATTTGAGCCGACTGACAGGCTATGCCGAGGAAGAGTTGGTCGGAATGCAAATCAAGCAGATAATCGATCCAAAGTACTTGGATGAAGTGATGGCGCGAGTTCTGCATAGGTTGAAAGGCAATGTCGATCCGCAACCGACGGAGTTTCGGTTGGTCTGCAAAGACGGCAGTGCAATTGACGTATCGGGTCGTGCGAACAAGTGCGTCTATGAAGGGCAGCAAGCGATCATCGGCACAATGCTTGACTTGACGGAGATCAAGAGCGTTAAGGCGAGAGTGGCACATCTCGAAGAAGTGATTGAGAGCGTGCCTATGCCGGTTCTTCGTATCGACGTGTCGGAGCGGATATCAGATGCCAATCAGTCGGCTGAGCGACTCTTCAGAGATAGCGGCTCAACTTTGCAGAACGTGCACCTTGCCAGTTTGCTAGTTGATGAGAATCCTCAAAGACGCATTACAGACATATTCCTCAGGAGCAGACGCAACGTATGGAACGGCAAACTCAGTTTCCTGACCGGCGCTGGCGAATCGATCGAGGCTTCGGTGTCCGCCATCCCTATCAAGAACGAGAGAAGCTCATTCGCGGGAATCACGCTGCTGATCGAAAGCTACGTCTGACCTCCTTTTCGAGCTGCTTGTCCCCTGCACCCTAACTGTGTCAGCTTGAATTTGGCCTGGAGCCCGGCTCTTCCAGTGATAACATGTCTCCGGATTAGACCTGCACAAGAAACGGGCATGTTCTCTCGAACATGCCCGCCGATTCGCTTCCCAGCGCTAAGCAGTTCCAGTGCTACCCCTGGATGTCTAACCCCTTTACAGTAGTTATTGTCGGAAGAACCGTCTCGTTGTTTAGCTACGATGAACTCTTCTTTTCAAAGCGAAACTGCGTCGAGTTCGAGGAAGAATTCATGGAATGCGGGGTTATCGGTCAATTCCGGATGGAACGCCGTGACAAGCACGTTTCTCTGCATCGCGCCCACTACTTCGCCTCTACAGTGAGCTATCGGCGTCACATGAGAGCCCAGACTTACGATCTTCGGAGCTCTGATGAATACCATCTGAAATGGTTGAGTCACTGCATGAATACAGGCCGTCCCCTCATCTATAAACGAATCGATCTGTCTGCCGTAAGCGTTTCTGGCGGCGCTGATGTCAATCAGCTTGAGCGGGTGAATCGCAGGATCATCGACGCTGTCTGAAAGGACTATCAGTCCGGCACACGTGCCCCAAACGGGGCGCCGCCTTCCGAATTCAAGCAACGGTTCCCGGAGGTTGAAGGTGTCAATCAGCAGTTGAATCGCGGTCGATTCGCCTCCCGGAATTATTAGCCGGTCAACTTCTCGCAGATTTTCGACGGTGCGGACGAGAGATGGCCTCGCGTCGAGTCGCTCGATCATGCGGCAATGCAGACCAAAGTCCCCTTGAAGAGCGAGGACACCAACAGTCTGCTTACTCATTCTGATTCACCAAAAAGACGAAGCGGCGGCGCTCACCGCCGGTCGAAAGATGTCCTGCAGTTACTCAGGCAATTAGCGATACTGTAACAGATTTTCCTCCGGTATGTCCCGGATATCGAGGCCATCCATGGGAGCGCCGAGAGGCCTGCTTGCCTCAAGGACAGCTCTCGGATCGCTAAAATGAGTAGTGGCTTGCACTATAGCCTTCGCCCTCGCAGGCGGGTCCGATGACTTGAAAATCCCGCTCCCCACGAAAACCGCCTGCGCGCCAAGCTGCATCATAAGAGACGCATCAGCAGGAGTAGCTATACCTCCCGCTGCGAAATTTGGCACCGGAAGCTGCCCGAGATGGGCGGTCTCCTCGACAACCTCAACAGGCGCCTTCATCTCCTGAGCTTCGCGCTTCAATTCATCGGGGTTCATTCCCTGAAGCCGTCTGATGTGCGACATGACAATGCGCATATGGCGGACCGCCTCGACGATGTTGCCCGAGCCTGCCTCGCCTTTAGTGCGTATCATCGCGGCTCCTTCGGAGATTCGACGAAGCGCCTCGCCAAGATCGCGACATCCACACACGAACGGAGTTTTGAATCGCCACTTGTCCACATGGAATTCCTCGTCCGCAGGAGTCAGAACTTCGGACTCATCGATATAATCCACTTCGAGCGCTTCAAGCACCTGTGCTTCGGCGAAGTGTCCGATCCTGCATTTGGCCATGACGGGAACCGAAACCGCTTGTTTGATCTGAGCAATGACTTCCACGCTTGCCATGCGGGCTACTCCGCCCTGCTTGCGAATATCGGCGGGCACTCGCTCCAACGCCATCACTGCAACTGCACCCGCATCCTGTGCGATCTTTGCCTGCTCGGCTGTCGTGACGTCCATGATCACCCCGCCCTTGAGCATCTCGGCAAGACCCACTTTGAGCTTCCAACTGGAATCTTTCAACATATCACACCTCTTGGTCAATATCTAACCAGACTTCTAATATAGTCCAGAAACAGCCCGGCAAGAAGCTAAAAATACCGACACTTCCGCGACTGTTTCTCTGCTGCCGACCTCGGTATTCATCTCTGTCAGCCTTCGCGGATGCGAACAATGCCCTTCACAAACTACTTGAACGCCTCAACAATGCTCGAAGTTGCACGGCAACCGGCTATCGTCTTCGGATTGGGCTCGATTTTTCGCTTTCTTCTTGGCATTCATCGCGTATAATATGGCGGAATAACGTCGCGAGGCTGCCACCGTGCTTCGCACGAATCTCAATCTTGGAGCAGAAAGGCAGATGTCAAGACTCCACCCATATTCAGACAAGGTCATGGACCACTTCACCAATCCCAGAAACATGGGTGAGATAGCAGACGCAGACGCAGTCGCGGACGTCGGAAATCCCGCCTGCGGCGACATGATGCGGCTATACATCAAGGTCGAGGACGGCAAGATCGTTGACGTTAAGTTCAAGACCTTTGGCTGCGGGGCCGCAATAGCGGCATCGTCGATGCTGACTGAGATTGTCAAAGGCAAAACGATTGCCGAGGCGGAAAAGATCACGAACCGACAGGTAATAGATGCTCTCGGTGGACTCCCCCCTGTGAAGCACCACTGCTCAGTGATGGCCGAGGAAGCCCTCGCCAACGCTATAAAAGACTACAGGTTGAAGCATCAAGGTTCAGGAAGTTAGCGCTTCACAATCGAGTCTGCATGTCCCGGAGGCAGAGTGTGCGTCGCGGACAAGTCATTTACGGGGCTGGGTCATTCGGGTCAGAAGTACTTACGCTAATTGCCACGTCTATCTCTCCCCCGATTGACGCGGACTCCTTGAGATAGCTTCGATTCTCTTTGCCGCGACAACTCGGACTTGTATATTCGTGGTATGGATGTTGGCAGAATGATTTACTTCGATCATCAATCAACGACGCCGGTCGATCCGCGTGTGGTGGAGGCGATGCTGCCCTATTTCTCCGGAACATACGGAAACCCCTCATCGCATATCCATGCGCAGGGAGTTGCGGCTGGAGAAGCGCTTGACAACGCTCGCCTTTCGGTGGCGTCATCGATAGGTGCAAAACCAGAGGAAGTCATTTTCACATCGGGAGCCACTGAAGCTAACAACCTCGCGATCAAGGGTTTCGTTGAGGCAAATGCTGATAGGGGAAAACACATAATAGCCTCGGCAATCGAGCACTACTCGGTACTGGCACCACTTCGATCACTTCAGTCTCGTGGATTCGAAGTCACCTATGTTGGCTGCGATAAATACGGCATGGTTGACCCAGTGGATGTGGGCAAAGCGCTGAAACATGACACGGCGATGATTACTGTGCAGGCAGCCAATCCTGAGATCGGGACAATTCAGAGAATTCAGGATATCGCGCTCTTCGCGAGAAAGCACGACGTGTACTTCCACACTGATGCAGCGGCCGCTTCCGGCATTGTTCCGATTGACGTTGATGTTCTTGGAGTTGATTCTCTCACGCTATCGTCACACAACATGTACGGGCCCAAGGGCGTCGGAGCTCTGTACCTTCGCACCGGCAATCGGCTCTCGTGCCAGATCGTGGGTGGCATGCAGGAAAGCGGCTACAGATCGGGCACAGAAAACCTTCCGGGAATTGTGGGCATGGCAAAGGCCTGTGACTTGGCGAAGGCGGAGGCGAGTACTCGGATTGAACTGCTCAAGAACTTGCAGATTAAACTCTGGGATTGGCTCGCAAACAACGTCGAGTATCTGGAATTTACTGGGCATCCCATGTACCGCATACCGGGACATGTCAGTTTTTGGGTCAAGTTCATAGAGGGTGAGTCGCTTCTCCTGATGCTCAACATGAAGGGAATCATGTGCTCATCGGGTTCGGCTTGCTCATCGAATCTAAGAGGGCACGACGAGGAAGATCTTGCTGCCTCGCATGTCCTCACCGCTGTCGGTGTGCCGGCTGAATTCTGCTCCGGGTCACTAACAGTGTCGATGGGCAAAGACAACACCGAAGACGAAGTTGACTACATGATTTCAGCGCTCCCGAGCATCATAGAGCGCCTCCTCGCGATGTCCCCGCTCTATGCGGACAAACTCAAGGGCAAAGACCCTTACTCCAAATAACCCGTTTCTCCTGGGATCACTTCTCCCTTATCCAGCGCATAACCTCTGGAAAAGTAGCCCTTTTGCCGTACATCAGTATCCCGACTCGAAAGACCTTCGCTGCCACCCAACCCATGGCGATGATTGAAACAATGAGGATTGCAACAGACAGCGCCAACTCCATCCCAGAAGGCGGAGTCGCTCTCATTCGTGAGATCATCATTGTCGGTGTGAAGAACGGAATGAAAGACAGAATCTTGATGAGCATGCTGTTCGGACTGCGAGTAATCATGAATTGGATCAACGCAGGTAGCATAAGCGCCATTACGATCGGGAACATGAATTGCTGCGCTTCGCGATCGGTTGTCACTGCCGCACCGATTATCGCGAAGATGCTCGAATAGAGCAGATATCCAAGAATCATGTAGACGGCGAACATGACAAGAAATAGCGGGGAGATCGAGGATAGCCCCTGCTTGACAAATCCTGCGTCGCCGAATCCGATGGTCAGAATGAGCGCCATAGCGGCCCAAATGAGCAGTTGCACGATTGTGGCCGAAGCTAATCCAAGAATCTTGCCCATCATCAATTGAAATGGTGTTACCGAAGAGACGAGCGTCTCCACCACTCGTGATGACTTCTCCTCCAGCACCACCCTGAGAAGCTGCTGACCGTAGCCGATTATCGTTCCGAACATGACCATGACAAACACCAGGCTGCCGAGATATTCCGAGAGAAACCTCTCCTTTGATGACATGCCGGATTGCCGCTCACCGAGCTTGACGAACTGCAGCTCGACATCAGCAATCAGATTGCCGCTCGAGTCCGGACTGACGCCAAATGCCTGAAGCCTCTGTTCCATTACTACCCGGGTTAGCGCACGTTCCAGACGCCTGAATTTGGTTACGTCACCAAGCGATTTGCCATGGTACTTGGCGGTCTCCGACGACAACAGGCTCGAGTCGATCACCATGTAGAACGCTATGGAGTCAGCACGAACAAGACTGTCAAGGCGAATCATGGCGGCTTCGGCATCCTCAGCAGTTGACCTGCAGAGAGAAATGTCATAGACCGAAAGTGGGTCAGGCAAAGTGTCGGTGAGCACAGAAATGAATCGATCAGCCTTTTCTGCCTCTACGTCAAGAATCGCGAATCGCGCCTTCTCGCTATCTGCAGACCCGGCAAGAAGCGCTGGAAGAAACACGAGTGCCGCCATTATGAATGGGCTAAGAACCGTGCCGATAACAAAGCTCTTCTTCTTCACAACATCACGGTACTCCCGCATCATTATAGCAATGAGCTTATGCATGAATTGTCGTCTTCTCCGAATCTCGAACGATCTCCACGAATATGCCATGCAAAGACGGCTCCACTATTTCAAATCGCCGCACGTTGGATTTCGCGACAAGCTCGCGAAGCAGCACTTGCGGATCCGCACCTGCGGACAGCTTGAATTCAGCGTACTTGTTGAAATCTGACACCCTCTCAACTCCAGCCACGCTTGCAAACTGACGTGCATCCCCGTCGATTTCCGCTATGACGGTATTACGTCCGAATCGTGCCTTTACATCAAAGAGCTGACCGTCCAGCGCTTTCCGACCTCGGTTGATCAGACAGATCGTGTCGCAGAGTTTCTCCGCCTGCTCCATGACGTGCGTAGACAGGATGATCGTGCTGCCGTTCCTCTTCTCTTCCAGAATGATGTCTTTGATCAACTCTGCGTTTACGGGATCGAGACCCGA
This sequence comes from Candidatus Zixiibacteriota bacterium, assembly GCA_020053015.1. Classification (GTDB taxonomy): domain Bacteria; phylum Zixibacteria; class MSB-5A5; order JAABVY01; family JAHJOQ01; genus JAGVNY01. The sequence goes on from JAGVNY010000135.1 coordinate 22,287, forward strand.
GAACGGCTCGTCGAGTATGATAAGCTTGGGCCGATGGATCAGCACGGTAATGAACTGCAACTTCTGCTGCATCCCCTTGGACAACGTTTCTACCCTCCTGCCCTTAGTTTCCAACAAGCCCATTCTGTCCAACCACGAGTCAATCAGGGATTTTGAGTCTCGTCGTCTGATACCCTTAATTTCAGCCATAAACGCAAGCACATCCTCAACGATCATCTTCTGATAGAGCCCACGCTCTTCAGGAAGAAAGCCTATCTTATCCTTCGTTGCTTCACTGCTTCGCTCTCCCATTAGAGTGATCTCGCCCTCGTCCGGCGCGATGATGTTTAATGCCATGCGAATGGTCGTGGTCTTACCCGCACCGTTGGGGCCGAGCAGTCCGCATATGATGCCCGGCTCAACGCTCAGGGAGAGCCCCGAGACCGCCGTCGCACTATTGAACGACTTGCTCACATTGTCGATTTTGAGGATTTCCATTTTCGATGAATCCCTCCGGAAACCTGATTACTGCCGATCATCCCGCTTGGCAACAGGTGTCGCAACCAAGAACGATATGTAGCAATCTTGGTTGCGGAATTCCAGTAGAAAGCGCTCTCAGGATCGGACAATCGCAAATGATTTCCGCGAGAACTCCAACACACTATGGGAGAAATCCGTTAGTTGCGCTTCGGGGTCGATTCTCGTAGCAGATGCCATTGCGCTGTGTCACAATATGTTACGTTACAAGCGTCGGGGAAAATGGATCGGCACAGAGTTTGCAGGTTAATGGATCGCACCTCAGGAGGAGTGTTTGCTATGATCGAAAGGATTAACAGCCAGAGCATCACTGTTTGGCCAGCTGCCAAATCATCGCAACAGCCAAAAGACCTCAGTCTGAAGGTCCCAGAGGGGCAGGGCCAAGGGGCTGAATACCTCTTCAACCCGCGGCTTGCCGACAAAATCAGCCGTTCGCGCGAAAGCCTGAATAGCGAGATGAAGATCCTGCAGGAGGCGGAAGCAAGAAAACAGCAAGACGCCAAACAAGTCGAGCAGGAAGCGGAATCCTCAGGGGGATTCGACACGCTCGCGAGTCTGAAGCGAAGTCTCACGCGCATGAAGTCTCTCTTGTATCAAATGGCCTCTGCGACTGGGGGCAACTTCGAGGCGACGGAAGCAATCCAGAGAGAACTCGCCGATGAACTTAGAGGCTACCGAAGAGTATTCAGAGGAATAGACATCTCCGTCGATCAACCGGAACCCGATTCGCGGCGTAAGCTCGATGTTGCGGAACAGGTGCGGCAAGCAGCCACGGACTCATCCTCGACGACCGATGCGCTCAACGCTGTGGAGCGCGCAGAGAGCGATGTCGAAATTGCTCTGCGCACGCGAGAAGAAGTGACCAAAGAAGAGTCCCGAACAGCTGCTGCTCTGAAGACCGCCGAGCAGAATCTCGCTGCCGCAGAGAACACATACTATCCTCAGGACATTTTGTCGAGAGCGAGGGAAGTTGCGGAGATGCTGCAACAGCAAAGCGGCGCAACCAGCGCTCAACGATCGCTGAAACCGGACGAAGTTTATAAACTCCTGAACTTCGGTCAATAAGTGAGAACGACCTCTTCCTCAATCTCGTGAAGCCGTCCGTCATAGGCAACTCGCGTCCGATATCGGACTATCTCTCGAGCGTTTCCGGGCGGCAATCCACACATAGAGACCTCGTAGTAGAGGCCTTCCTTCTTCACAGCAGGCAGATCGATTACGCCGTCCGGAATCTCATCGATGAACGGCGACTTTTCGATCTCGTCGCGGTATCTCGCTAGCAGACGCCGGTAGTCCTCGTTGGCGGTCGGAAATGCCGACCACACCCACCATTCAGTCGAAAGCTCTTTTGGAGATTCTCCGGACTTCTGAGCATACGTTTGGTTTATGTGCTCTCTGAGCCTCGACTCGAGAAACAGGTCAGCCTTTCTGCATACCAACATTCTCGGGCTGTACTTGAGGTAGACGGCCAGAGCCGCGATCTCGAACGCCTGTCTCTCGGTTATCCCGGATTCGAAACGACCCGCTGAAAGTTCTCCGATAGCAGTAGCGAAATACTTTCCGAAGATCGAATAGAATCGGTCAGCTGACTCGTCATAGAAGATGTCGAGATTCTCGGCTGGAGGCCTCTGAAACCTTGCCGATAGAAGCTTCACACCGGGAAATGCGCCCGGGAATTCTCTGCTGGATTGAAATCTCTCGACTCGTGGAATCAAATCGTCGACGTTTCGCTTGTTGAAATCAGCGGCCAAATTCGAATCGAGATCCCTGCTGTACACAATTGTCAAATCATAAGAAGACACCGGAATCTGATTGCCTGAACTGCTTTTCTCGGAGCATGACGCGAGAATCAGAACAAGCGCTGTTGCGGTCAACAGAACTAATGTAGAAAGCGCGCTGCCCGAGCGGCGCAACGTCTTTCCTCCGCACAATGGCGAAGACAGCCGAATTGGGTCGAGGAAGTTCAAACTCATAAATCACAACTCCAGTATCCCGAACATTTCAGACGACCTTGGACCGTAAACAGACTTCGCAGGCATCAACCAACCCATCACTTTTGGCGGATCCGATTCAAGAGCGGAGTCGATATCAAACAGCTCAAGTCCAAATCCGAGGTCCTTGTCCTTCTCAGTCAACGAAGCCTTAAGATATGCGAGAGGTATTTTCAACTCGAAGCTATACCCAGACAAAGTCGTTACTCCCCCGACAAGCGGATCGAACTTCTGGTTTCCTCGAACCGTGAATCCCTTGCCCGGTTCGGTCGGTGGGCAGACAATGAAGGTCATCACGTTTTCGTCGATCCCTTTCGATCGTGTCAAGAACGAGCCTGATCCCGGCCTTGAATCAACATAAAGAGCGACATGGTCGGCCTTGTCGTCACCGGCTGCATAGAGCGCGTCGTCGAGCACAGTGACCCCGATGTACAGGTTGTACTGGTCGAGACCGACATGAAACCGGCCGGCTATGTCCGTGGTGTCACTCCAGCGATTCTGATTCACCGAGACGTACCCACGTTCCATGACAGCGATAGGCACGGACTTGCCCCAGTCATCAAACCTGCCATCGAGAGCTATCGGATTCTTCAATTTCACTGCCTTCACTATTGCGCGATCCGACTCCCGCACAATATCCAGCTTGAAGCGGATCTCCTGAGACAGCTGCGGATCCATCAGTTCGATCAGTCGGCTCTCGGTTTCGTCGAAGCACTTCTTCGCCAGCTTGGCGTCCCCCTGCCGCTTCAATGCCACCCCAAACGTCAAGAACAGCTCCGGCAACTCCTGGAGCTTCGCCGGTATCCCGGCGTAGGTCTTATAGAGGCTTGAAAAATAGTCGCCTTGCAAGCGAAAGGACAAATCTGAAAGCCTCTCGGCCGCGTTGAGGACAACCCGAGGCGCTTCCTTTGCCTCGTCCGGCTTCGAGCCGAGAAGCAATCCGTACGCGGTTAGCCCTCTGCCGTAGTAATCGGCAGCATTCGCGAGCAGATTCCCGTTGTAGCAGAGATCACCGAGTTTCAGCAGAGCTCTGATCTCAAGCGACGATCCGGAATACTTGGATGCGATATCGACATATGTGCTCACGACCGCATTCATGTCACCCGCGAATGAAAGCAAATAGGCCTTCGCGAAATGGGCACTGCGGGCCTCAGGGCTTCCGGCGTCAGCTTTTGCAATGGAATCGCAAATCGCAATCTCACGGTCAATGTCGACCGAGGCAAATTCGACGCCATATGCAGGTGAGCCGCCAAATCCACTGAATGCGCGGGGTGAACTCGGATTGTACAAGTCAGCAACGTAGACCGAGCCGCTTGATTGATCCGGGACGATGAGGAACTTCCCGGAAGGATCAACCGAAGTGCAGGCAGATCCTTCGCCCGCGGCCTCTTTTTGGATGAGATCTACCTTAGCATAGTCGCTTGAATCGACGTAGTCGACACCGTAGAACCACAGCGCTCCGCCAGTAGTCTCATACCCGTGAACCACAGCCAATCTGCTTCCATCGCCTGAAAGCCCCAGAGACGAAGGCGACTGGCCCGTCTCCACGACATTGACTACTCGACCGCTGCGCGTGTTGATCACACTGACGCAGTTCCCTCCACGTACTCCCAGCTCGATGCCGCGGTTCACCGTGAAAAGAAACCTTCCGTCCGGCGACAGAGCAAGCCAGCAAGGCTCAATTCCCGCGAATAGTGTGCCCACCAGTGTGGCGGTGCGCGGATCAATCACGCTAATGGAGTTGTCATCCAGGTTTGCGCAATACAGCCTTGACCCGTCTTTCTGAATTGTGAGTGCTACGGGATTCGAGCCCACTCCAACGGAAGAGACTGGCGCCATCTGCTTCACGTCAATGATCGTGATCCTCTTTTCACTGGTCCCTGAGTACGACCCATTCGCGATATAGCAGTAGCTACCGTCCGGATTGAAAATCGCGTCGGATACGGGCGCATCAAGGTCGATCTTTGCGGTTATCTCATCAGCAGCGGTCGCGACTATTTCGATAGATTTGCTTTCGGGAGAAAACAACCAGACATGCCTGCCATCCGGTGTCGTCCTCGCCAATGTCACTCCGGGCATCGCATCGATTTGAGAAATAACGGTGTCCCGCACGAAATCTCGTACCTCAATGACAGACCTTCCATCCTCACTTGGAACCGCAAGCGGCATATACATCTTCTGTCGTACCTCTGCCGATACGCTTGCGGTGCCGATCATCAGGAACAGAAGACAGACAAGACCTGCTGTCCCCCTGAAATCTAACGAACGCATTTGCTATCCTCCCCAATCCTCCAATGTATCCCATCCGTGGACACACTCGCCTTCAAGAAAGGTCGCCGCGACCCGAAGCTCTCTGAGTTGATCCGTCGGCACCTTTGCCGGGTTCTGCTCCAATAATATCAGATCGGCATAATAACCTGGCGAAATCACACCGTAACTGGATTCATCCCCTAGCGCGTAGGCGATGCCCGACGTAAATCCTCGGATGGCATCTCCGACAGCAAGTCTCTGGTCGGGTCGGTGAGTATGGCGCCTATCGAATGACTTCCGTGTGACCGCCGACCATATGCCCGCTACAGGGTCTAACTTCTCGATCGGTGCGTCTGAGCCGAAAGCCAGCCGTGAACCTGCCTTCAGCAATGTCTTGAAACTGTATGCCATCGACGACCGCTTCCCAAGATACTTCGAGATCAGGTAGATATCGCTGCTGCAATGGGACGGTTGGACGGAAGCAACAAGTCCGAGATGCGCAAGACGAGCGATGTCATCATCGCCTATGATCTGCACATGCTCAATCCTGTGCCTGAGAGACCAGAGCTTCTTCGGCAGAGCTTCAAACGCATTGATGGTCTGGCTGTTGGCACGGTCTCCGATAGCATGCACTGCGCATGCGAGGCCACCGCCGGCAGCCCGTCTTATCTGGTCCTTCATCTCGGCCTCCGAGGTAACCTCGACACCAGCGTTCTTCCGCGATCCGGCGAACGGTTCAAACATCAGTGCTGTCTGCGAACCCAGTGAGCCGTCAGCGAATATCTTGACTCCAGCTATGGCCAGCCTGTTATCTCCGAATCCTGAACGGAGCTTCAATGAGAGCAATTGTTCAAGGAATCGAACGGGGATGTACTGGCGGACTCTCAGCTTGAGACCGCGGGACTGATGATACTCCTGCAGCAGCTCGAAATTGGCTATGTCGTCGAAATTGCCCACAGAGGTAACACCCTTTGCGTGGCACTGTCTAACTGCGAGATCGATCTGATCGAATGCAGTCGATTTGGATGGCTTCGATACATGTCTCCACACGAGGATGCAGGCGTTCTCACGCAAGACACCGGAAGGATCGCCATCTTGACCGCGGTCTATCTGACCGCCCGCAGGATTAGAGGTTTGACGGTCAATTCCAGCAATCTTCAACGCTGCAGAGTTGGCCCAAAGCAGATGCTCATCTTTAGAGAATATCGCGGCAGGATGTCCGCGCGAGACGCGGTCGAGATCAGCCTTGTGCGGAAGTCGCGGCTTTGCCCATTTGTCCTTAGCCCACCCTTTGCCCACCAACCACCCGTCGGGCGGGAGTTTCCTGGCGTGCTGCTTGCATCGATCAAGCGCCTCTTCATAAGAGGTGCAACCGTCGAGATCAACGTTTGAGGTCGACAGGGCAAAGTAAGCAAAATGAACGTGAGCATCTCCAAAAGATGGCAGCAATGTGCGGCCAGCAAGATTGATGAGCCGGTACTCGTCCGTGGGAACGGCGACAATGTCGTCATTACGTCCCACCCAGCTGATCCTGCCGTGGCTTACTGCAACTGCCTGAGCCGATGGATTGCGAGGGTCGAGTGTCACTACATTGCCGGAGTGGAACAGCAACCCCGGAGCTTCGTTCGCCTCTTTGCGAATGCGTTTCATTCTGCCAGCACTCTCCGATCTCCAATGCGTTTCGTTATGCCCATTGAATCGAGCTTCTCGAGAATAGGCACACCGTACTTCCGCGAGAACCCGAACAGATCACGCACGTCTGCCACGCCTAACTGCCCTTTGGACTTTATGGTCTCGACAATCCCATTCGTGATTCGCTCGAAGTCGGCTCCCAACAATACGAGGCCCTCCGGTAGTTCGACAATCTCTCCGGAGTCAATCATGAATGCAACCACATCACGCATCGCGAAGGACTTCCCTTCAATCTGCCTGCGTGAGGGGGGATTTGACGGATCATCCCTGAACATTCTGAGCACGTCCCCTTTGAGTCTCTCCTGCTCAGGTTTAAGCCTCGGCTGAAACCCGGCAGAGTGCACAAGCGCTCCTGCCACTGACAGCCTCCCGTCTTCGATCATCCACTGAATCGCGAGTTCACTCGCGTATAAGTCGGCATCGAGTTTCGAGATCAATTCTGCTTTGGGTATACCCTTGCGGGCCGGATGCCTCTCATGAAATCTGATGACTGTCTCAGTCAGCTTGTCCGCGAGCCTGGCGTATTCGGATGCTCCATAGACCAGTTCTCCGCGTTTCACCAATTGCCCGGACTGCACCATCTTCTCGATCACGCTGGAAATCTCGGTCCTCGACCTATTGACCGAGCGGCACACGCTGGCGACAGGCGCCGCCTTGCGCTCCGAAATCTCATGCAGAACCACACTTTCGACTTCGTCGACACGGATCGACTCAAGACGCTTCCTGGTTCGCTTGTCCGACCGGGGGTGGTCAGCACAATCCGTGGCTATAACTTCGCCTCCTCCGAGAAGAACATCAGGCGCTGGAAGACGCAGGATGAATCGATCTCCAACGCGTGCGAGCGCCGGCGAATCCAGACGAAACTCGCAAATACCTTCGGAGCCCGGCTCAAACATATCATCCTGAAAAACGATAGCGGTCGCGTTGACCTTCGCAGTGCCGAGCAGCAGCTTCACAGACCGGCGATGCGTGAGTTTGATATTGGCATGCCGTGATATCCTTATGCGGGCAGCAATCGATCGTGAGCCCTCATATTCTCCGGTTCTGATAACCGCACATCCTCTATGGAGGTCGTTGTAACTAACGCCTGTTATATTGAGCGCCGCCCTCGCGCCCAATTGAGATCTGTCACGCAGCTTTTTGTGAGCCTGAATGGCTTTGATCTTTCCATGCAATCGCTGTGGAACGACCAGAATGTCATCGCCGACATTGAAGACACCGTCTCGCATCGTACCTGTTACGACCGTTCCGTGCCCGGTCATCGAGAAGACCCTGTCCACGTACATCCTTGGGAGTCCTAAGTCCGCTCTCTGCTCGATTGTCGAGAGGCTCTCTCCAATCGCTAGTCGGATGTCCTCCAATCCGGATGAGCCAACGGCTGAAAACCTGCAAAACCTGGCGCCGTCCAGGAAAGTGCCCCTTACGCGTTCAGCGACGTCGGCAGTCACGAGCTCGAGCCACTCAGGCTTCACCATGTCCGTCTTCGTAATCGCGATTAATCCACGCTTCGTGTTTAAGTAGTCGAGTATCTCAAGGTGCTCCTGCGACTGCGGCATCCAACCATCGTCCGCCGCAACCACGAACACCACTGAATCGATGGCGCCGACCCCGGTGATCATCGCGTCGACGAATTTCTCGTGACCAGGGACATCAACGACAGCGACTTCCGAGCCATCTGCCAGTAGAAACCAGGCGAAGCCCAGCTCGATGGTCATCTCGCGAGCCTTCTCCTCCGGGAGTCTATCAGGATCCATACCTGTCAGAGCACGGACCAGCGACGTCTTGCCGTGGTCGATATGTCCGGCTGTTGCGATCGTATAAAGCATCACTTCCCTGTGTTAATCAGCAGCGAGCATCTCGCTTCCAATGGTCGCATCGAGATTTCAATGAGCTTCGACCATGTCAATTATACGCAGCCAGAACAGCCTTCACAACGAGTTCATCCTCGTGTTCAAAGACCGCTTTTAGATCAAGCACGAATCTATCGTCAACAACTCGCCCGATTACAGGAGGCTCGCCCAGCCTCAGGCGCGCGGCGATATCATCGGGAGCGATTGTAGTCGGAAGGCGAACTCCGTGGGAGGGCAGATTCTCGCCCGGAGCGCTGCCTCCGCCTGCCAGGGCGCTGAGCGAAATCGTGTCGGCCTCAACACCTGCCGAGTTCAGGGCTTTGGACATGCGCTCGGCTCGATCGCGAAGACTCCCCACGCTCCGCTTGAGCAGTCTGACAACCGGCAAATCGGTCTCCGCAAGGCCTCTGAGATAAGACAGAATCGTTTCTTCAAGAAACATCAATGTCATCTTGTCCGGGCGCATTGCCCTGTACATCGGATTGGCGTGCAAAGCCTTAATCCATTCGGTGTCACCGAGGATGATCCCAGCCTGAGGACCACCGAGCAGCTTGTCGCCGGAAAAGCATACAAGATCAGCTCCTGAGCGGAGAGCATCATCAATCGAAAGCTCGTCTTGAAGACCAAACTCCGACGGGCTCAGCCACACGCCAGAACCGAGATCATACATCACGGGCACTGATCGCTCTTTGCCGAGCTCCGCCAGCAACTTCGCTTCAACAAACTCGGTGAAGCCGTGCACACTGAAGTTTGACAGATGTACTTTGACTATCATGCCAGTGTTTGAGCCGAGCGCTCGGAAATAATCATCAAACGACACTCGGTTCGACGCACCGACCTCGCGGAGGATCGCCCCGCTTGCTTCCATCACATCGGGCATTCGGAACCCGCCGCCAATTTGGACGAGCTCTCCTCTCGATACAACACATTCCTTCCCCTTGCACAATGTGTTCAGGATGAGAAACACTGCCGCAGCGTTGTTATTGACAACACAAGCAGATCGAGCGCCGGTGAGTAGTGTCAGCAAGCGAGAAGCATGCTCTCCTCGTCTTCCTCTCTTGCCGGATACGAGATCGTACTCGAGATTAGTGTAGCCTGTCAGCCGTCTTGCGACAATCTCCACGAGTCCCTGCCCCAGAGGTGCACGTCCGAGGTTTGTGTGGACCACTATCCCCGTGCAATTGATCACTCGAGTCGAGAATGTCCTGCCGCTCAGCTTTAGTGAGGCGAGGATATCATCTCTGAGCATGCCCCCTTCAATTTCCAGCCCTTCCGACAGCCGACGACGACACCCGTCGAACGCCCGCTGAATCTCCTGAACCACGAAACTGCGGGAACACATGCGTACAAAGTCAGCGAACGCAGGGTCCCCCGCAGCTTGCTCCACCTGCGGAATGTCACGCGGAGTAAGAAACTTCTTGTCAAAGACGGAACTCACCATACTAAATAAATATAGCCGTCCCGCGGGACTGCAACAAGCTTAAACCGGCTGAGACGCCCGTAATGCGACCTTTGGATGGCTGCAAATTCAACTGCATAATCTCTCGTGACGAGTCTTGGAATGGAGTTGCATAATAATCCAAAGCGCTTGACATTTCCCGCATTAAATCTATCTTGACACGAAAATGACCCTTCATCAGGTTGATTCAGACTGGCACACTCTGTTTAGAAATCTGATATGCCAGCCGACATCGAATGATAGGGGTCTTGACGGACTATGAGCATGCATTCATGTGAGTATGGTCTTTCGAAGTCCAACTTCTCGCGCGCCGAGCAGCGCGCAATTGACGAGCACAAGTATTTCCTCTCTTTGGAAGCAGGACGTGATGTCGGAGATGAATGTGCTATCCGGCACTGGCTTCAGTTTCACGCTCGGAGATGGCGGCACCATCGCCTTCAGGAAGAGATGTCCCAGCAGCGAGAGGAGATAATGCGCTACAAGTGGATTGCTTCCGAGCAGGCCGGTCGTGATCTCGGATCGGACGCTGTGAATGAGTGGATATCCAAATTCGCTCCGTCCTGGCGCGCCTTTAGAGACGACCAGGAGTAGGCACCCTCAATCGCCTCTTTCCACGTCACATATTCTGAGAAGTCCCCGATGAGCGATGCTGAGCATCTGACAGCAGCGAATGACATCTTTGTGTCTTGACAAAATGCACTTGTGAGTCGATATTGACCAGAGATGAAACGTCCGTCTTTTCGCAGCTTCTTCAGAGGATTTCGAAATCGACTTATTGACTACTTGCCGGGAGAAACAACCATGAAAAGATCTAAAGCCTTTGCAGCGCTGTTGACTCTTCTGCTTTTGACCGCCTTCTGGTCAGTTCGCGTCAGCGGAAGTCCATTGGCGGCAGATCACTCCTGCATTTCGCAGTTCGATTCGATTCCGTTGAGCGTAGTTCAGCAGATCACTTCAGGCTACGACATTTACTACGTCCATACATCGCACGGAAGTCAGATAATGACCGGAATCTACATGGTCTACGACGAGGACGACTCCTACCTGCCGCCAGACTTTTATGAAGTTGGCAGCGACCTTGGCCACTACGGCGACACGAGCTGGGCGCCGGGAACGCGCGTCTACCTGAATGCCAATCCAGAGTGCAATATGGCAATGTTCTCGTGGTGCGGGGGAGTGTCGGACAACACCGAGGAAGGAATCAACGCCTATCTCTCCAAAATGGAAGAACTCGAAGCCGCCTACCCGCTGGTCAAATTCATTTACATGACCGGACATCTCGATGGCAGTGGGCCGAGCGGCAATCTTTACATTCGCAACAATCAAATCCGAGCTTACTGCGCATCCCACGACAAGACCCTGTTCGATTTCGCCGACATCGAGAGCTACGATCCTGACGGGAATTACTATCCGGATGAATCTGACTATTGCCAGTGGTGCTACGATTGGTGCCAGACGCATTCATGCCCGGACTGCGGAGACTGTGCGCATTCGCACTGCTTCAACTGCTACCAGAAAGGCAAAGCATGGTGGTGGATGATGGCGCGGCTCTCGGGCTGGACTCCACAACCGATCGAGGAAATCTGCGGGGATGCAAACCGTGACGGTTTCATCGACATCGACGATGTGGTATTCCTGATCCAGTACATCTTCGCTGGAGGTCCAGCGCCCAATCCTTATTGGGTCGGTGATGCCTCGATGGATGACTTCATTGACATCGACGACGTGGTCTGGCTGATTATGTACATCTTTGCTGAGGGGCCGGAACCGTGCAGCAAGAAGTAGGCACTGGGCTGTATCTCACCCGCCTTCTGTGACGCTCTCTGGGGCATGTCCGAATCTCACAAAGAAACGGAAGGGGAAGGAATCGAACCCTCCGCGCCCGATGTGGGCGCCAACGGGTTTGAAGCCCGCGGGGGCCACCAGACCCCATCCTCTTCCAATGCGAATATAATCAGCCTGTCGGGGTGTTACAAGATCAAACCGATGGAACAGTCATCTTCATCGGATCGTCGATCTCAATCATCTCAGAAACGACATATGGCTCACCGTATTGCCGACGAATTTGTATGCCGTAGGCGCGGTCGCGAGTGCGGAGAAATTCGAAGATGTCTATCCCCGGAGAGAATATCTGTTTCGATTCCGGAGTGCGATCAAACTGCGAGCCGTAGCAACTGACAGCTTCGAGTTTGCGGTCAAACTGATTCGATATATCGACTACGAACGACGCGCGCACGTCGCGGTAGTATGTCGAATACAATATCTTGTGCGGGCGGTGGGGTTCGCCATCGCTGTCGAGCTTCTTCAGACCGGAAAAATAGCAGGCTTCTTTGCCTATCTGACAGCAGTGAGTGTGATCCGGATGCCGGTGTTCCCAGTACGGGAGAACAACCAGATGCGGACGAAGCCTGCGGAGCACGCCCACGACTTTCAAGACGTTTTCGCGGGCAAACGCCACACCTGCATCCGGCAATCCGAGATTCTCTCGGATGCTCAGACCCATCGCATTGGCTGCAGTTTCGGCCTCACGCTCACGGTCATCTGCCGTACCTTTTGTGCCCATCTCACCCCTCGTGAAATCCAATACGCCAGTTTTGTAACCGAGATCGTGCATCTTAATGAGAAACCCGCCTGACGTAATCTCGGCGTCATCGCGATGAGCAGCTATGACAAGCACATCGAGCTTCATAAATTCAGCAGCCTTATCGCATCAAGATTTCCTGATAGTACGTCTCGTACTCGCTCACCACTGTATTGCGGTCAAACCGCGTGGAAACCGATTCCCGAGCCTGTCGCGAGAATTGCCGGTGCTTCTCGTCATCCGTTAGGAGCTCGAGTCCGCGAATCGCCATGGTCTCGGTGTCTCCCATGGGCAGAACATAGCCGGTCTTCCCGTCCTCGACAAGTTCCGGAATACCGGTGTGCGAAGTCCCGATTACGGGCACGCCGCACGCCAGAGCTTCAAGCGCGGCAAGCCCAAAACTCTCGTGTTCAGACGGAAGCAGGAACAGGTCTCCTATCGAAAGCAGATTCTCAACGTTCTCCTGGTTACCGAGGAATACCACATCATCATTCAAGTGATACTGCTGAACCCGCTCCCTTGCTACTCCGAGATCCGGTCCCTCGCCGATAAGCAGCAGCTTGGACGGCACCCCAGACCGTATCAGCCTGAAGATGTCGAGTACATCGCCGATTCGTTTCAGAGGGCGGAAATTCGATACATGCATGACAATCTTCTCGTTGTTCGGCGTCAGCTTCCTCTTGTAGTCGCAACATCCGTCCGGTTTGTATTTCTGCATGTCGACGAAGTTGTAGATCACGCGTGGCTCGTCACATATCTTGAATTCGCGACAGACTTCCTGTCTCAGGTAATTGGATACGCAAGTGACACCGTCGGATGACTCGATCGAGAATTTGGTGATTTCATAGAATGACCGATCCGATCCCACAAGCGTGATGTCGGTTCCGTGCAAGGTCGTAATAACCTTCAGCTTCTCGTCACGGAGAAGCTGCTTGGCAAGGTAGCAGCATGTTGCATGCGGAATGGCATAGTGCGCATGCAGCAGCTCGAGCTTCCAGGTCTTCACGACTTCAGCAAGCTTGGCGGCGAGAGCAAGAGTGTACGGCGGGTACTTGAAGAGCGGGTATGCGTTCACTTCGACTTGATGATAAAACAAGTTCTCCATGAATCGATCCACACGAACCGGCAGCTCATAGCTCACAAGATGTACCTGGTGACCGCGTTCAGCGAGCGCGATGCCCAACTCGGTCGCAAGAACACCCGACCCGCCGGTCACCGGGTGGCATGTAATCCCAATCCTCACGTCCTATGATCCTCACAAAGCAATGACTTGATGCTCCGTTACATCAATATCGAGATTGTCTCTGATTTTCTCAAGAACTGACTGTCCATACTTGTTCAAGAAATGCAACAGATTATAATGCCGTTCCTGAAGCGATTGTTCCGGAAACAGAGCATCAGCCATCAATCGGTACTTTCGAGTAAAATCATCATTGGCCTTCCGGTGGCTCTTGAAAGCCTTTTCCTCAAACGACTTCAACTCGAAGTCGATCTTCTTGCGGGTTTGCTCTAATGTCCGGATGAGGTCTTTATCTGCCGAGATTCTCAGACCAATCGATTCCATTTCCTTCATTATCCTGCTCCTCGTCTCTGAGAGACTCTTCCCATGCTCGTCCGGGAATTGAGTGCGGAGAATCTCCGTGAGATACTCTTCCCTGTCGGTAAACCTCGCCAGCCTGCCGAGTTCGATACTGTGCTTTTCGATGAGCCTGCGGCACCATTGCTCGACAAGTGTCGCCGAGAGTCGCATGTGAACCACGGGCGGAGTCACCCCAAACAGGTCGAACAGACCTTTCGCCTGAGCAAAATACGCAACCTCAGCCGGTCCCCCGACATATCCGACTGCGGGAAAAAGCCTGGATTGGACTATCAACCTCAGAAGGACATTGGGCGAAAAACGCGACGGGTCGCTATCTACCTCGGCCGCGAGCTCTTCGCGTGTCCGCCTGTCGCCGAAGTCGGCAATCTCCAGACGCCCGTCTGCAATCTTGATCTTCCTGCGCGCGCCGGCTACATAGAACAGATTCAGACTGTCATGGTCGCGCACAACTTGCTGATGATACCCCGTCTGAACAAGCGACTCACTTGCGGATACAATCGCTCTTCGGGTATCTTCACCAGAGAGTATCTCCTGCCTGAAGATCGGAGCCGACAACTCCTTCGCCTGTGAATCTGAGGGATCAAACAGAATCAGCGATTTGTCTGGACAGAGCAGCCGCAGGGTCTTTGCAAACGCCGTTGACGCGCGCTCGCCTTTTCGGTAGAGATCAACCAGGGAAGAAACAAGGGGCCTGCCGTTTGACTCGGCTGGCATCGCTCCAAGCGCAGCCTCTCTGAATCCGTCGATTTCTTCTTCAAGAACCAACTCTGAGACAGGTTGACCGGGGATTAACCCCGAAGGCGCGTACTCGATCTTGGAGAGCTTTCCATTCTGGTCAGGGAGGTATACGTGGTTGATTTCCTCAAAATCATGATCATCAGTGGCCATCCAGAAGACCGGGACAACAGACATGTCAAGCTTGCTGCTGAGTTTTGCCGCGAGCTTCGAAACGGTGAACGCTTTGTAGAGAACGAGCAGCGGCCCGCCCAGAAAGCATATCTGGTGTCCGGTAACAACGCAAAGCGCTCCTCGCCTGATCTTCTCGATTGCATCCGCAGCCTCATGGCTGTCGCCGAAGAGACGGTTTTGTCGAAGCAACATATCGGCAAGCTTGTCGCGCTGGTATTCGCTACGCGCCAGGAGACCCGAAGTTCGTTCGTAGCTACT
Organism: Candidatus Zixiibacteriota bacterium; assembly: GCA_020053015.1. Classification (GTDB taxonomy): domain Bacteria; phylum Zixibacteria; class MSB-5A5; order JAABVY01; family JAHJOQ01; genus JAGVNY01. Next base: position 37,393 of record JAGVNY010000135.1, read on the forward strand.
GAGTTCGCGGAAGTCCCCACCGAGCCATTTCGATAGAGAGCCGGGATCATAAACAAAGTTGCTGAACAACTTCGTGATTCCCGGAATGTCTCTGAACTCAACCCGCAACTTCGCTTGCCTTCCCGTGTTTGCCGGTGAAGAAGTCAGAGATGTCGTCAAACACGGTGTACACAACCGGTACAACGACCAGCGTGAGCAAAGTCGACGAAATCAGCCCGCCTATCACCACCTGGGCAATGGGAGCACGGAGTTCGGCTCCCGGACCAATACCCAGCGCGAGCGGAAGCATCCCAAAGACCGTGGAAAAGGTCGTCATCATGATAGGACGGAATCTCGTCGGGCCTGACTTCAGCAGGGCGTCGTATCTCGACATTCCTTCCGCTCGGGCCTGTTTTGTGAAGTCAACGAGCAAGATCGCATTCTTTGTGACGATGCCCATCAACATGATGACACCAATGAGCGATATGATCGAAATCGAGCTCCCGAAGACGAAGAGACCTATGAATCCTCCTATCAGCGACAACGGAAGAGATGCCATGATCGACACCGGATCGATGAAGTGGTTATACTGAGAAGCAAGCAGCAGGTAGATGAACAAGATCGCCAGAAACAGCGCTTCGAATATATAGTCGAAGGACTCTTTCTGATACTCTCCCTCACCGACAGGAGCGATGCCATAGCCTGCCGGCATCTCAATGGTCGCGATTCCTTTCTCCACGTCTGCGCGGACGTCCCCCGCAAACCGCCCTTCGACGTTCGCAACAACACGGAACTCACGCTTGCGGTCATACCGCGTCTTCTCAGTTGGGCCTCCCCACCGATCGAGGCTCGCGACGCGCGAAAGGGGAACCATAAAGTTGTCCGTTCCTTCAATCTCCTTGAACGACGGGATCAAGAAGCTCTTCAATCCCGGGCCGGCGCTTCGCTGCAATTCGCCAACCCTTAGCCTGATGTCATACTCGTCATCGCCGTCTTTGAATCGCGACACGACGTCGCCCTCGATCATCAGGCGCACGGCTGATCCTATCTGATACATGTTCAAGCCGAGATCGGCCAC
>JAGVNY010000117.1 GCA_020053015.1 Candidatus Zixiibacteriota bacterium
CTTCGTAGGTCGGGTTCCGAGTGACGCGAAGCGGAACGAGAAACCCGACAACAGCTTGTTGGCTTTCTCTCCCGACCTCCGGTCGCGCTCGGAAGCCGACCTACAAGGTCTTTCAACACTCCCTTTCGCCGGAATGACATTCACAAACAGTGTGCTTGAATCACAAAGAGACATAGTAGTTGTAGGGCGGTACCCGAAGTGCGCCGAAGGCGCGCGGAGCGGTCCCGCCTACGTCATATTGAACCAAACCTCTATCGTTTCGGCTGGCAAAGTCAAGCAGCGATGTCGGAGATGAGTCGTGACATTACGCCCGAAGCCACCGTTGTCGGATCCCATTGAAGTATGACAGACGTCGCTCAGCCTTTTTGATTTCGCCGGGATAGAATGTCAACAGCCTGTCACACAGCTCGATCATCCAATCCTTGCGGAGATTGCCAGGAATTATCTCAATGACATTCGAATCGGAAATCTGAATCTGACCCCAGCCCAGGGCGCCGATTCTAAGGCATTGCCAGGATAGATATTCAATGGGAACAAAATGCACTTGCTCAAACGAGACACGGATGCCATCGATGGAATACTTGACCATTAGCAGGATGAAGAAGTTCGCGTCATCCTCATAAAACCGAGCAAGTCGTTCCACAGATGTGAGATTGGGCATGTTGAATCGAGTCCCCAGTCGGTGAGACTTAACGTCAACAAGGTAATACAGCCCTGAATGGTCAGCAAAAGCAAGATCACCCATCGACCTTGCAGGGAATCTCGGCGTGTAGTTCCTGCACCGATTTCCGAGAACGGCTTGCAGTCCTCCAGATAGGATACTTTGAATCGCGTCTCCAGCCGCTCTTGTACTGCTTGCAGTACTCTGTGTAAGGAAATCAGGTTGTGAGTCGAGAAAGGCCTTGATGCTCGATTCGACCTCCCTATATGCTTCTCCAGCGAAGATATTGCTCTCTGGTGACACTTCGGTTCTTTCCGTCAATTTCAGAACAGGGTGTGGTCACTCCGTGACGGTCTGCTCCTTGGGGTCTTGCTACGATGGTAGAGTGAGTTTCGCTCCCAAAAGACACCTTCCGCATAGCCCTGTATACTGCGGTCACTCCGGGCCATTTCAAGGCGTTTTGCCGCGAGGCAGCAATAGCTCTGATCGATTTCCACACCTACGTATCGCCTCCCAAGTTTAGCTGCAACAACGCAAGACGTACCGGAACCGAGAAAAGGATCAAAGACCAAGTCTCCGGGGTTGCTGCTTGCGAGGATGATTTTAGCGAGGAGCTTTTCAGGTTTCTGTGTAGGATGGACCGTGTTTTCCGGCATAGACCAGAACGGCACAGACAAATCAGCCCATAGATTGGATGGATATGTGAGACGATAATCGCCGTTTGTTGTCCGAACCCAGTCCTTCGGCCTGCCCTCAAGATCGGTGTAAGGTGCGATTACCTTGCGCCTTAACTTGACATCCTCAACATTGAAAGTGTACCTGTTCGATAAGGTACAGAACCAAACGTCTTCCGAGCAGTTTTTCCAGTTTGCCTTTGCACCGCGTCCCTTCTCACGCTCCCAGGTGATTCGCGACCTCACATGGAAAAACTTCTCCGCCGCAAGTTGAATAGCGCCGGAGGAGCGCCAGTCGCCGCACATGTATACCGATGCATCCGGCTTCAAGAGCCTAACGAGTCGAGGAAGCCAATCAGCAATCCACGACAGATAGCCGTGTGTCGGTTGTCGCTTAAAGATCCTTCCATTGAACGATTTCGTAACGTTATAGGGGGGGTCAAGAAACATGAGATCAACAAAAGAACCAGGCAACAGGTCGAGGATGTCGAAGAGATCCTCATTGATGATTGAGTTCTCAACATCGCCCAACCGAACTGAATGAGTGACGCTCACAAGACTGCGTTCCAGCCGCTTTGATTCATCGGCCAAGAGACTCACTGTTCGATTACGACTTGCCCGTTTTCCAGAGCCTCTGCTAAGTTGTTCCTGGATCCTGCTCATAACCGATTATCCGACAAGTACCCATAGTACAACTGATGGCACACCGGCCACACAGTCTGAAGCTTACCACCACCACCACTCTATGTCAATCACAATATCTGACTCAACACAACGAAAAACGAAGTGATATCAGAACAGCTTCCCCACCACCCGCTCTGCCTCGGTGAACGGGTCGGACTGGCCGGAGACTATCCGCTCCACCATTTCGTCCAGCTTGAAATCGCCGATGCGGGTCTTGACCTCGTCGAGCAGCAGCTCCTGCAGATGCTGGTATATCTCAACTCGAAGTTTGCGCTTGCGTCGTCGCTCGAACTTGCCTGTCGATTTGAGGAAATCCTGATGTGCGAGAATCTGCGTCCGAAGCTCCTCAAGTCCCGTGCCTTTCAGCGCCGAGGTCTGCACCACCGGATATGCCCAGTCTCCCATGCGTCGCTTGACATCAACCATCATGTCAATCTCTGAGGCAATACGGTCGGCCCCTTCTCTGTCCGACTTATTCAGGCAAAAGACATCGGCTATCTCCATCAGCCCCGCTTTCATCGCTTGTATCGTGTCGCCTGATTCAGGAACAAGTATCACCACAACCGTGTCGGCGGTGTCAACAATATCAAGTTCGACCTGCCCCACTCCGACCGTTTCGATCAGAATCTTGTCGAAACCGAACGCATCGAGCACCACGCACACGTCCTTGGTCGCAGAGGCCAGACCACCGCCTGAGCCGCGCGTTGCCATGCTTCGGATATAGGCATTGCCGGTGTTCGACAGCCTCGCCATGCGTATCCTGTCGCCCAGCAGCGCACCGCCCGTGAACGGCGATGACGGATCGACCGCGATGATGCCGGTCAACTCTCCACTTTTCAGATAACCATCGGCGATGATGTCGACCAGCGACGACTTCCCAGCCCCCGGAGGCCCGGTGAAACCGATCTTGTACGCTTTCCCCGATTTAGGATAGAGACGCGCCAGCACGTCGCGGTATTTCTCAGCACGGTTCTCCACGTGCGAAATCACTTTCGCGAGTGCGCGCCTGTCATTTTGCAGGAATTTATCGATGACCGCCATTTATCAGTATCGAAGATCTTTTATCCGAAGCTGGATACGCGGCTGCTCATAGAAGTTGTTCGCTTCGACAACGTATGCCATGTCGACGTCCACTCCGCCCATCGAGAGCGCGTTCGCATGCTCGCCGAAACCGAATCCGATTACCTCGAATTCGCGGTCCCCCTTCTTCACTCTCATCTTGAGATGATTCCGCCCGACTACATACGGCTGCCCGGCGATGTTCAGATTGCGGGTCAGGAATATCGGTCTCATGTTCTGCGGGCCGAAAGGCGCAAACATGTCGACCGCGTCGATGAACGACATGTCGACATCCTCAAGCTCAATTTCTGCGTCAATCTGAAGCTTAGGGGTCAGGTCGTCAACGGTGAGCTTCGCGCGCGCGACCTCCTGCAGTCGAGTCCGGAATTCCGCGATGTGATCCGGATTGATGGACAGTCCTGCTGCATACTTGTGACCGCCAAACCTAAGCAGCAGGTCGCCGCAGCTCTTAAGGGCTTCATATATATGGAATCCCGGAATAGACCTCGCCGAACCCTTGCCGACTCCTCCGTCGATAGAGATCAGCACCGTCGGCAGGTAGTACCGTTCGACCAGCCTCGACGCCACGATCCCGATAACTCCCTGATGCCACCCGGAAGACTCCAGTACAATTGCCTTATCCCGCTCAAGATCAACCGTTCTCTCGATCAGACTCAACGCCTCATTGAGCGTCTTCTCGTCGATTGCCTTGCGTCGCCTGTTTTCGTCGTCGAGAAATCTCGCGATCTCTGCGGCGGCGACTTCATCGCGGGTTGTGAGCAATTTGATCGCTTTGACCGCGTCACCAAGCCTGCCGATAGCGTTAATTCTCGGCGCAAGCACGAACACAACCTGTCCGGTCGAAATCTCCTTGCCCATGAGTCCCGACACGAACACGAGCTTTTTCAGCCCTGGCTTGGTCGTCCGCACGATTTGCCTTATGCCATACTTGGTGAGGATTCTATTCTCGTGTACCAGTGGAACGATATCGGCCGATGTGCCCAGCGCCACCAGATCAAGGTGCTCCTCAAGCTCCTCTTCGTTCTGCTGCAAGCGCCGATACAGCGCCTGTGCAACCTTGAATGCTACGCCGACTCCGGCAAGTTCATGCCCGTTCTCTGAATCGCGATCAACCTTCGGATTGACTATTGCAACGGAATTGGGAAGCGTCTCACCCGGCTCGTGATGATCGGTTATGACAACATCGATGCCGGACGCGCGGGCAAACTCCACTTCCTGCGTTGCGGTCACTCCGGTGTCTACCGAGACGATTAGCGACACACCCCGCTTCTCAGCCTCGTGTATGCCGTCTTCGGACAGCCCGTAACCCTCGACCAGCCTGTTGGGAAGATAGTAGATGACCTGCGCCCCAAGCTTGTTCAGCACAAGAAACATTAGCGACGACGCCGTGACTCCGTCCACGTCATAATCGCCGTAGACCATGATCCGCTCGTTCTTGCGGAGCGCATCGACAATCCGCTCGACAGCCTTGTCCATGCCCGAGAGCTTGAACGGATCGGACAGGTCTTCCATCTTGGGATTGATGAAGCCCTCTATCTTGTCCCGATCATCGAGCCCCCGGTTGATAAGAATCTTGACGATGATTTTGGGAAGACCGGTCTGTTTCGAAAGATCATCGACCTGCCGATAGTCAGGCTCTTTAGCGAGCACCCATTCGAGTCGAGGTAGTTTATTCACCATTCACAAACAAAAACGCCAAAGCAGGCTGTAAGCCGAGTTCTGTAATCCCGGCAGTAGGCCGGGACGACGATCATCCATCTTAGGTGGAAGTCACCTTCCGCCTTAGCGGTCTACCCGCAGGTCAATCGGTGCGAGCAACACCTTCCTGCCTATTTGACCTTGCTTCAGGTGGGGTTTACCGAGCCGGCCCGGTCGCCCGGACCGCTGGTGGTCTCTTACACCACCGTTTCACCCTTGCCGGACCCGGTGGGTCGTAGGCGGTATACTTTCTGTTGCACTTTCCGTCGGATCGCTCCGCCCTCCATTTCGGAGGCACCCTGCTCTCTGAAGCTCGGACTTTCCTCAGCCTGCATTGCTACAGACCGCGATCGTCTCGCCTGCTTCGGCAAATCTATGTGAACCCAACCTATTGCCATACATACAACAAAGCAATATAAGCCTTTCTCCGGCCAATGCCACAAAAAACTCTGTCCACGTTGAAAATCGCTCGCCCCAGAATCGTAGGTCAGGAGCCCTGCGCTCCTGACGCGCACCGAAGGTGCGAGCCGAAAGTCCGAACCCGATCAGTATTGTCTGCATCGTGCTTCCTGCCAACTACTTCCTTGACTTCACCTTTCCATTCAGCTAACATACCCATAGACAGTTCTTAATGGCTCGACACCATACGGGGTTCATCTAACGAACTGCCAGCTATTGTAAGCTGGATCCTAAGCTTTGCTCAACCGGCAGCACGGCGGATTCGGTGCTGTCTTGCATTCTGTTGGATGAACTGAGTGATCTTCTTGCACCATGGGAATTAGGATCCGGTGCGCAACTCAAATAGGATTAGATGTAAGTGAAGTCGTTTTGACTCTATTTAGAAGAATCAAAGAGGTTTGCCATGAAACTGCGTATCGCTACATTCAATCTCGAGAATCTCGATGATGACGTCAATGTGCAGCCAACTCTCGCTGAGCGGATTCAGATAATGCGTCCGCAGCTCGAGCGAGTCGCTGCAGATGTCATCTGCCTGCAGGAAGTCCACAGCCAGGGTACTGCCGGTGCGCGGACATTAGCCGCGCTCGACCAGCTCATCAGCAACACCCAATATGCCGGGTTCAATCGACAGAAGACTCTTACAACCGCCGGTCAACTCTACGACCAGCGCAATCTCGTGATCCTGTCCCGCTTTCCGATCACTAACACACAGATAATCCGCGACAGCGCGGGGCCTCGACCCAGTTATCAGATGGCTACGGCCAACCCACCAGATCCTGCAGCAAATCCGTTGGAGTGGGAACGACCCGTGCTCTACACGCAAATCGACCTCGGAGCGGGCAACACTCTTCACCTGATCAATGTGCATCTCAAGTCAAAGATCGCCTCCAACGTCCCCGGGAGGAAGATCGACAGCTACACATGGGAGACTGTTTCGGCGTGGGCTGAGGGGAGTTTCATCTCAGCCATGAAGCGAACAGGACAGGCGCTGCAAGCGCGACTGCTGATCGACAGTATCTTCGATGATCCACAGGGTCAGAAACTCGGATCGATGATCGCCATCGCAGGAGACTTCAATGCCGAGGCTGACGAGGTCTCGTTCAGAGCTATCTGCGGCCCTGTTGAGGAGACCGGCAATCCGGCACATGCCGCTCGAATCATGGTTCCCTGCGAGAACAACATTCCCGATTCGGCTCGGTACTCGCTTTTCCATCTCGGTGTAGGACAGATGCTGGATCACATAGTCGTATCCCGACCACTGCTAAGCCATTTCCGCGGCGCGGAGATTCACAACGAAGCATTGCCGGATGAGTCCGGGGCATTCAGGCAGGACACGAAATTCCCGGAATCGGATCACGCTCCTGTTGTGGCAGAATTCGATCTAACGTAGGGGCAGAGCACCGCTGTGCCCTCGGCACGGCGTTGCCGTACCGCAACGCTTGTCACGCTCGTCAGTCCCTTCAGTCGAAACCATTGGGGTTTCGATTTGCAGACCACAGTTGTGGCGGAGTCCGATTTCAATCATTATTGCGACTGGTCGCGATTGAAAGATGATCTGCTGAACAGGGAGTCCAATGGCCTTCGACGAGTTCAAGGACGCAAGCAACTTCGTTATCTCGTTTACCAACGATCCCAAGGGCGATTTCAAGGTCTTCGCCAAAGGCTATACGCACGCGGCGAATCGGTTGGCGGAGTTGCTGCTGGGTGCGCCGAGGTTCTCTGACTACGAGGCATACCTGGTTGTTTTCCTGTACAGACATGCGCTTGAACTCTCGTTGAAGCATATCATCTATGCATCAACAAAACTCGCAGTACAACGGCGTCCGGACGAGATTGACAGACAATTGAAGATCAAGCTGAAGAACACTCATAACCTCACTAACCTGTCGCGAGCCGCATGTGAATTGCTTCTGCGGCTCTTTCCGAAGGACGAGTATATTCGCCGTCTCAGCAGTGCCATCGCGAAGACCTGCGATGATTGGTCCAAGATCGACAGCGGGTCCTATGCATATCGCTATCCAGTTGATCAAGAGGGACAGACTTCGACGAAATGGCATCAGACTGTCAATCTGCGGACACTTGCAGCAAGGATGTCCGCACTGCATGAGGATCTCGACACCGTTCACTTCGGCATCGGCTATGAAATCGAGGAGGCGGAAGACTTATACGACATCTTCGAACAGCTTGATTCACCCGAGGAGTAAGCCGGGTTTCTTAACGAGCCACCGAGATCACTGCCAGCTACGCTAACGAAACGAGCTCACCTGTTCCTTTCGGCTCTTCCCCCTCACGCCCTCTTCCATCACCCGCCACATCGGATTGTCGGTACGGGGCAATGGCGGAGTCTCGCCGCGCTCTTTGGCTTGCCAGTATCGCCAGCCGAGCGGCCTGTCGCCCAGCTCGTAATCCATGCCGTCCCACTCGTCCTCGCGGAATGAATAGAATGCCCAGTGCCATTGATGTTCATTGAAGATCGATATCAGATCACCGAGATACATCGCCGCACCTTTGTTCATCCGGTTGCATCCGAACTCGCCTGCGAAGATGCGATTGGATGGCACATGATACTTTGCCTGCCAATCGATCACCGGCTGTATGATTTCCCGCAGTGCCTGTGGACTCAGCGACAGGCGAATGGTGTCTCGCTCATCTGAAACGGACGTCAAAACGTAATCTCCCGGATACTCGAACCGACCACCATTCTCCTTGCGGTTTGTGTACTCCCACGGCTCATACATGTGGAATGAGTAGATCACTTTGTCATCAGCAACCGGCTCAAGCTTTGCCATTGCACCCGGCGCTGCCCATTGCCCGCAGTCGAGCACGATCGGAGTCAGCGAGTCGACCTCACGAATCGCAGCGATCACAGTACGATAGAATCGATTGAGATCAGCCGGATCACGCAGCCGGTTTCGCTTGCCCGATTCCGCCTCTGAGCTCGGTCTTGTCGCAGATTCTGCGCGCTCAGGCACCGGTTCGTTCAGAATGTTGTAGCCAACCACGCAAGAAAATCCTCTCAGATGCGACGCCAATTCGCGCCAGAAATTCGCCGCCTGCTCGTGGTACCTCACGTCCCTCCAAAGCCGCAGATCGAGCGAGTCGCCATTCTGCTGCTTCCACCGACATCCGGGAAGACTGAGTGTCGACACGACGAGCTTTACCCCGACGCTGTCTGCCTCTGACAGAGTCCGCATCAGCATTCTCAGATCCTCATCCACAAGAGCCACATAGTCATCCGCATTTCCCAACAGAGAGTCCCTCCCCGCGGTGTGCCACTTATTCGGCACCATGCGCACGAACTCAATCCCCGCGCTCTTCGCATCGACCAGCCACTGGCGAGTCGGCTCAACATTGAACCAATTCGCCCCTCGCCGTTGAGTGTCCCAGTAAGCGATCTTGGACTGAGCAGCCTGCTGCGCTTGTGCAGTTCCGATCAGGATGAAGCAGAGCAAACCGATATGCAGGATGTCCCGCATCGAGGTTTTCATGTCGGAATCATACTCAGCTGCAATGTCGCAGACAGCCAAAAACTCACCGATTCGAGCTTCGAGTGTGAGATAAATCTTGACAATCTTACCCTTTGTTACGTTATTATTACTGCCGCCAAATCGATTTCTGCCCAAAACGCATTAAAATGCCTCTGCTGCATTAAACGAAGCTTGCCCAGCCGCGTCTCCAGTAATGGAAGGCGGTGTAGCATGTCGAGCGAGCTGCAAGTCGCCATCTGTCGCTGCAAAGACGGCGACACTGGGGCGTTCAAAGTGATTGTGAGAACTTTCGAGCGTCGGGTTCTCGCGATCGCGTACTCGATCCTCGGAAATACCGAGGAGTCTCTGGAGGTAATGCAGGAAACCTTTTTCAGGACGTTCAAGAACATCGCGCGGATTAAGAACGAGGCCGGAATAGCCAGATTCATCTGCAAAGTCGCCGCGAACTATTCGATCGATATTAAGCGACGTCGCCACGGGCGGCTGATATCGCTCGACGATGAAGCTGAACTCCCGGCCTCGGTCATTATCCAGCTTGCGGACACGAGGAATAAACCCGATGCGCAGGTCGAACGAGACGAGCTCTGGCGAGCGCTCCGAAAAGCGATCTCGGAGCTACCTGATAAGCAGCGCATGACGTTGGTCCTTCACGATGTCGATGGGCTGTCGAAACGTGAAATCGGGCAAGTGATGCGATGCCCGCAGGGAACAGTCAGATCGAACCTGCACATCGCACGAAAGAAGTTGAAGGAGAGACTGAAGGAGTACATGTAGACTTCTGCGCTGAGGGGCACGGACATCTCGTCCGTGTGCCAAATACCCCACAGCTCTGCTGTAGGTTAGACGGCAGACAGTAGGTCGGGTTCCGAACGAGACACTGTCGAGCGACAAACCCGACACCTGCGCGAGAACGGGTGATCCGTAGCGGCACGGCATTGTGCCGTGCCGGCACAGGTGCCCAATTCCGCCACGGCGGGCTGCGGGTCAGACAACATCAGCACAGATGACAAACGACTCGAAGGAGATAATGCCCTAAACCACAAACCAGAGATGTTCTATGTCAACTTGCTGCCGCAACTATGATGAAATGATCCATCTCTTCGTCGACGGCGAGCTTTCTGGCAGACAGCGGGAGGCGTTTCTTGAATCGCTCAGACGTGACGAACGCCTGCAGGATGAAGTGGCTCGCTACAGAAGGATCATCCGAACGCTCAAGGTGTTCGCTAAACTGAAATTCCCCTCAGACAGGCTCAGGAAAGCTCGTGCCGCTCTTGTACGCAGGGTTTCCGGACTGTCATAGTACCATGTTCCCGCTCCCCATGACGGTGTGCGAATCACGCATTGCGTGATTCGCACACATTCAATCTCAACTGTGCGTCAACCTGCTGACAGGAGATGTAGGATGTTCGGGCAGGTCTTAGCTCGCTCGCGACAGCGAGGGAGATGTGACCTGCCGTCTGGACTCACATATCATTCCGCCTTCGCTAACACCCCTCCCCCGGTGCCGGACCGCCTGCAAAGATATACATAATGAGATAGACAATATCATCGATGTCGATGAATCCCGAGCAGTCCGCGTCGCCGGATTCATACGGCACGGGCGGATCTCCGCCTGCAAAAACAAAGTTGATCTCGAACACAATGTCGTCGATATCCACAAACCCGCTCCCATCGGCATCGCCGCAAAGGCCCGGGTAGATTTTGAGAATACCCCGTGTAGTGCCGACGTACAGAATACCTGTAGGATCGAAGACCAAGTATTCAGGATAGTCGAGACCCGTGGCAAACTCCGTTACCTGCCCCGCAGAATTCACGGTCACGATCTTGCCAGTTCCGTCCTCGTAGACGGTCGAGTCATTGTACTCGTTGTAGAGGAGCACATACAAATCGGTTCCAAAGTCTCCTCCCGGGCCGAAAGCGATGTCTGTCGGGCACTGTAGCCCATCCACGAATGTCGACCGGTTGCCGGAGACATCAACCCTGACGATTTTGCCTGCGAAAGCTGTCGATCCAGAGTCAAAGGCTGTAGTGTCGAACTCGGCGACATAGAGGTATTCGCCGAAAGCTCCTCTGCCGACGTCGATGCTGAACGGCGTCTTCATGTCTGTTGTGAACACCGACTTCGTTCCGCTCGGCTCAACCGACACGACATTCCCCGTCTCAAGCTCGACAACATACATTTTGTCCCCGAACGGCGTTCCCTTCGAAAACGTGAATCCAACCGGTGCATCAAGGTCTGTAGCAAAAGTCGCGACTTGCCCGCCAGCATCAATCGACTCTATCAAGTGCATCTCACTCTCGCATTGCCCGTACTCGTCGAAAAGTGTCGCGTACGTGGCGTACAGCTTGTTTCCGAAGAATCCAGTCGTGTCGAATCTCAGGTACGACGGGCCAGACATGTGGCTGGATGTAAGAAACGTATCCACTTGCATTCCGTCGAAAGTCAGGATTGCGGAGGTATCTGCTGGATATGTGACATCGCCCAGACTGTCATCGTATGAGAACGGGTTGAGTCGGTTCGTGAGGAACAAGCCAGAGCCGTAGGCAGGATTCGTGGGGAATCCAATGCCGCCATTCCAGTAGAGTTGTGAATCGACCTCTGCAAAGACTGAGCTGAATCCTTCGGGGAGTGTCAATCCGCGAGAAAGTGAGACTGAGACAGGAAGAACCTTGATATCAAAGGGTCCATACCGCACAGGATAATGACCTGACGAAGCAACTCCTTCATCAGGTGGATCCTCGCAGCTGATCTTGAATTTGAACTCCGTCCATTTCGCCTCCGCGGTCGTTTTTTCGTTTTCCGCGGTGGCTTTCGCGAAGAACTCAATGCTTATGGTATCATCGACACCGAAGGGAACATCCGCCATGACGACGATCGCATCTTCGGTCTTTGTAATCGTAGAATCTTTGGCTGCAGTGAGTATCCCGCCAGTCGAACCTTTCAAGTATCTGTTCATCGTACCAAATGGCTGGAAAGTCGTAGTGATGCGCAGCTCAGATTCCGGCAGTTGATCAGCAGGAACCTCCTCACCCTCCTTCACTGAGATCATCTGTCTCCCTCTAAGAGGTTCGACCACTAATTCGCAACGACAGTGTGTAGCAGACGGGTACTCATGTTTCCGCTCAACCCTGTAGAGTCCTGTCAGGATGACGTTTGCAGTGGCGGAACCATTTGTTACCTGATCCCGTTCGGAGGGTTTCCTGCACTCGGCGATCATTATTCCCTCTGAAGATCCTACTCCGTGTATCCAATAGCCAAACTGGCATATCTTCCAGCCCTCGTATGGGTTCTTGTCCTGACGCAATAGGTCAGCTACGTTTCCAGTGCCTCTATGAGCTGTTACTCCCTCGGGACGGGTCTCAGTCAAGTCGGAGTTGTCTGGATCGGGCTTACTGAAATTCGCACATTTGGGCGTTTCGCTTCCCGAGACGAAAGTTGTCCCGCGTCCCCCCTGCTCATTCGCTGCATCAGATACGACATTGACTGGCTTCCCGTCCCCTGAGATGAACACTAGCGACTCACTGTATCCCGACCCATACGAGTTCGCCACAGCTATACAGCTATCCTCCCAGCCCGGCTCGAGGATGTAAAGAACAGGATCCCAGTCTGCGTGCGGGTTGACCTGCACATAGAGCGTCTCGTTGACCGCAGGAGTATACGAAAACACGATCTCCTGTCCAACTCCGGCGAGAGTGTCACCATCGAAACAGTGAACAGCATCCGGCCTGATATAGTCATTGTACAGCGCGGTCGTGTCCGTCCAGTAGAATGGCAACTCGGTGATATAGATCGGACGCGAGCACGCGTCACCGGGTCTGAGGTCACAGCAATTATCGACCGGCTGCCCGCCTTCGGAGAGAAGCTGCGCATCGTTCGCGTCTACAAAACCATCTCCCGTGACGTCGCCAACACAGAGATACGGCACAGGAGCCGGTCCGCCTGAATAGACATACTGAGCCAGGTACACCGCATCCAATAGGTTCAACACACCGTCGGCGTTGACATCACCACAGGAGTATGGTTGGATGATCCCCGGATTGATCAGGACTGAGACATTGTCGGAATTGTAATTAGCAACCGCAAGGTCAGCATCGCGGTCTCCATCCAGATCGGCAGCGATCACGGAATTAGGACCATCGTCGGCATCGTAACCGTCAGCCGACAAAAATGTACCAGTTCCGGAATTCCTCAGAACTGAGACATCATCTGAGCTGTCATTCGCGACTGCAAGGTCAAAATCGCCATCCCGGTCGAGATCGGATGCGACGACTGAGCGTGGTCGGTCTCCGACACCATAGTTTACTGCAGGTTGGAACGTAGCATCACCGTTATTCTCGAAGACGCTGACAGCATCGGAATAACAGACGACTGACAGATCGATATCATCGTCGCCATTCAGGTCTGCGGCAGATACCCCCAATGGAGTGCTGCCGGCGTCGTGAGAAGCCCCCGCCTGGAACGTGCCGTCACCGTTGTTCTTCAGGATAAGCAACTTGTTATTCACATACCATGCTATCGCCAGATCATAGTCATCGTCACCATCCAGGTCCGCCGCACAGATCGAGGCACAGGTTCCTAATGTGTATTTCACCGGAGCCTGAAATGTACCGTCCCCGTTGTTCATCAATATCGAGACACCGGCGCTTGATGTTGAAGAATGGCTGTTTGCCACCGCCAGATCGTAGTCGCCATCCCCATCGAGATCGGCAGCAAACACTGATCGAGGATCGAGCAGTCCTGTCGAGTAGTTCACCGGCATTTGAAACGTGCCGTCACCGTTGTTTGACAAGATGGAGACATTGTCCGACAGGATATTAGTGACAGCGAGGTCAGCGTCCTGGTCGCCATCATAATCTGCCGCGAAAACCGCCCATGAAGCATCTCCCGCTGCATAGTTGACTGCGGGTTCGAACGACCCATCGCCTGCATTTAAGAGGATCGAAACATTGTCAGAATAGGAGTTTGCCGTGACAAGATCAAGATCGCCGTCACCGTCAAAGTCCGCAGCGAATACCGAGGCCGGCCCATCACCTACTCCGTTCCCGAGAATCTCTATCTCAAACTCGCAAGCATCTTCCCCGCCTTGCCCGTCCTCGACAGCGATCACTATAGTAAACGTGATCCCAGCATCGGCGTGCGCCGGCGTCCATTCAAACAAACCGGTTGATCCGCCGATCGTTGGCATGCTCTCAGGAACCGGAGTGATATCAGCTATGCTGAAGAGCAGCTCGTCACACGTGTCAGGCTCAACCAATGAGAAGAGGATATCCGACTCGAAATCGTATATGTGCAGCTCCATTCCATTGGGGAGCACGACACCGCAGTTCGTGAAGGTCGGGCTGTTGTTGGTTCGAACGACGTTGAATGCATAGTCATCGTATCCACCGCAGATGTTGGTCACCCGAATCGTTACTGGATAGGTACCGGTGTTCTGCTGACCAACGGAATAGAGCCCCTGCTGCGTGATCGACCCCGGCCCCATTACCATT
Source organism: Candidatus Zixiibacteriota bacterium (assembly GCA_020053015.1). GTDB lineage: Bacteria > Zixibacteria > MSB-5A5 > JAABVY01 > JAHJOQ01 > JAGVNY01. Next base: position 14,235 of record JAGVNY010000117.1, read on the forward strand.
GACCAGCTTACCGGAGGAATCCCCCCACCACAAAGCCCCGGATCAAGATCCTCGCCAAATGGGAAGCTCAGACTAATGCAGTGATTTCCCACAAGCTGATTCCCCGCAGGCGTGTTGTGAATCACCGGCGGCTGGTTTTGCGCGATCGCTGCAGATCCGCTCGCGAGGATCAGTAGCAGCGCGGTTAGCCATGCGAGACTGCTCCGCACGCCAAAGACACGATGCGGCTGAAACCTCCATGCAGACAGTAGCTGGAGATACATATCTCCTCCTTCTCAATCCATACGTTTGCACAGGCAGCAATACCCTGCCCGCTGAGAAGACAGCTCAGATTGAGCCATTTTAGTTAGAGTTGTCGCTCCACTATGCACTATATCCATACCGATGTCAAGCGATTTGACACCAGATTACTCAGTATTTTGGGCGAGCTGTAAGGGCGTGTCGGTACCTAAAGTTATCCTTTGGGATAGCGATAATTAGGATATGAATACAAAAGAGATTCTACTCAGCATTCTCCTTCTGATCGGCGTCTGCGCTCCGGCATCCGCTCGATCCATAAAGGAGATCAAAGAAAGCTCCTCGAAATCATCAATCGACACTCTTCGCTCCGTCAAAACTCTCTATTCCAGCATGGCTAAGAGACAAAAGTCGATTTCCGCGTTCACTGAAGAGGTCCAATGCACTGCTCGCATGGTCGGGGAGTCATACTGGGCAATCTCGGAATGGCTTGCCGGCGACGAAATCTACAAGGTCTATCAGGATGTCGATCTGCTTGGGAACGACTGTGCATATCCATTCTATGTCAGCGCGGTCGCAATCGAGCTCGAAGTCGAAGCTGGTGGAACGATATACTTGCAGGCAGACGTCGAAGCGCTCGACCCCGAAGTCTCGACGCCAGCGTGCCCCTATCCCGGTGACGTGCTCGGGCTAACCGAGGACCAGGATTTCGTGATTCCTGATGCGGGGTACTATCTGTTGATGGTCATCTTCCCGGAACCTGTGCTCGTGGAGGGCCCGTATTTCGCCGGGATATATTTCAGCGCCGAGGTCGGAGATCTCGGTGGCGCGCTGATTACTGACAACGACCCCTACCAGTGTATCTCATGGAATGACTGGGGGCTCGGTTACGTAGACCTCGTTTCGAATTCCTATTTCGATTTCCCAGGAAATCTCGTGATGTACAGCCTCGGCTACAATGGCACAGCTCAATCGACTGCCCCGCCCGTGAGAATCTACGCACCCGCAGACAGCTCGTCGCAGTCAGCATCGGTTCAGGTCTACGCTGCTGAACTGGTTGATACAATAGCAGTTGACCGGTGTCGTTTCGAGTACTACTCGCAAGGTTCATGGACAACCATCGGAGAAGACACATCGCCCGATGTGACCAAACGCAACAGCGTAAGCCAGGCATCCATTCAGCCCGGATTCTCGACAACCTGGAACACCTCGGGACTTGGTGAAGGCTGGTATATGCTGCGTGCGACGCTTCTGGAGTCAACCGATAATTACACGTCCGATACCATTGATGTATTTATCGATAACACCCCCCTTAATCCTTTGGTAACAAAGCCGTTAAATGCTTCGGCCGTTTGCGACACGGTGACACTTACCACTACGATTCCGGACGAGGACGTCACTTTCGTTCAGTTCGAATTGCGCCTCTCAGATGACACTATTCGGGCTGCCATGCCACTCCTGAATCAGCAAAGATACGGCGACGTTGACGGGGATACTCTGGACGGCAATTGGGTGTCCCAAGGCGAATTCGGCGACTATTACAACGGTCCGACGGCGGCAACGAGTCTTTACTCCTACTTCGCGAGTCGAGGCTACCCGGATCTGATGAAGATCGGCACATCGACTCAGACCGTGCGCAAGATGGTGGAAGCAACAGCCGACTCCGCGCGCGTCCGATTGCAGCTTGGGTCATGCGACGACAATCTCTTGTCATCCGTGCGCGATCATCTGAAACGCCAGGGTAACAGTTTTCGCATGTCTGTTCTCAGCGGTGCGACACTCAAGGACCTGATCTACTATATGGGTTATCACAGAGGAACTGTCCTCCTTGGAATCAGCCAGCCTTACGGCCACTGGCTGCCGGTAACGCGGCTAATGTTGCCGCCCGACGAGACCGGCGCGGCGCAATGCATGATCTATGAGACTCGCGGCGGTTCGGAACTCGAATCGTCGCTGCTCTTCTCGCCAAACCTGAGCGTCCGGTATCAAGGATTGATGCGCGCGGTTGACCGTGTTGTCGCGATCTATCCGAGAGCTGACACGACCTCTCGCGAGGTCGTAGGAGGGGATTTTACCGGATCAAACGGCTGGAGCTATATGTGGGATGCCTCGTCATACGCTGAGAGACCTTACATTGTGGCTGCAATCGGAGCTGATCTCGGCGGACACTTCGGTGAAGGAATCTCATGGTTCACTCGGGAATGCGCCCCGTCTTACATCGTCGGCGACGTCAATTACTCCGGGTACATCGACATCGATGACATAGTCTATCTAATCAACTACGTCTTCGGAGGAGGACCTGAACCCATGCCGGAGCTTGCAGCGGGCTACGCGAGTTGCGATCAGTCGGTTGACATTGATGACATAGTCTATCTAATCAACTACGTCTTCCAGGGCGGTCCGGAACCACCCTGTCAGCCATAGGGCGCGCATTCACGCAGCACAACCGCTACAACGTAAGATACGGACTTCTCGTCTATCACGAACATCGGGCTTGGCGAACGTCCCGTCTGCCACGAAATCAGTTGGCGCACGAAGACGCATGCCAAAAAAGATCCTGCGTCACTCCATGAAGAGCATCGCTCAAGTCCGCGAATTGAATTGACTGTAGCCCCCGCCCTCCCTAATTTCCGCCTATGCAAGTTCGCGCCCGTGACCTGCTTCTAATTCCGAACATCCTGTCGTTGGCTCGAATAGCTCTTGTCTTCCTGCCGGCTTTGTTGATTGCATCGGGCAATCCATCGCACAGACCGCTCGCAGGCGCATTCGTGCTGCTCGGAATGGCCACCGATATCCTCGACGGGTATCTGGCGCGCAGACTCGGTCAGACGTCCGACCTCGGTCGGATTCTCGATCCGCTGTCTGACAAGCTATGCACGGCGATCCTGGTCATTGTGCTCTATCTCTACTCCGGTTTCCCCCTCTGGGGAGTGGCGCTGATTCTTTCCAGAGACTTCGTCGTTTTGACATGCGGCCTGTTGCTTATGAGGAGAACAGACGTTGTTATTTCTTCAAACATCACCGGTAGAATCGCTGCGTTGTCGTGGGGAATCGTGATTTTCGCTTACGCAATCGATTTTCGCCCGATCCAGATCCCTGCGCTCGTTACCGCGACAGCGCTCGTGGCCGTATCAGGCGTGTCGTACGGTGTGAGGTTCGTCTCTCGGATGCGAGGCTAGTGCGGCGGCGGGCTTACTGTGGCTTAGACTGACGTTCCTTTCGACGCTGTTGAGAGCCATATATAAACGTGCTCACGAGGGCTGCGATTGTGACTCCGCTGAAGATACTTCCCTCCAGAATCTTGCCCAAGTATATTAGATAGAATCCACTTGTCACGCCGGTCATTCCGATGATGAATCCGAATATCAACCCGACAAGAGAATTGCGAATGTCCGACTTGATCACTTTGGACTCCAATACTTGGCGGTGCGCAGATTGACGTTCCGCCATTGACAGAATTCGATCTGCAGAGCCTGGAAGGATGTGCTCGTATTGCTCCAGATGAGCGGGAGGAGGAATTGGCCCTATCGTGATCTCTTCACGCTGCGCACGAATTATGTGCTTGCCCCTATTCTTTTGTCCCATATTCCATAATCGATGATTCGATATCTATCCCCACTGTGCGCCAGTCATTATGTAACGCTCTCGCATCGGCTTTGACCCCAGATTTGCTGTAGTTGTAGACTTGGAAACTCGAGTAAAAGTCCAAAATACGACATATGCCTTCAATGAAGGATGGTCTAGCGAACAGGAAAGAAGTTCGACTCCCTAAGAAGTCAATATGAGAATCCGACATATTCCCTCAACAAACAATGATCTCACAGACAGGAAAAACGCCAATCCCCTGCGAAATCGATCCTCATTGATCTCATCACCATACCACAACGACCAATTGAATTATCGGCAGATATGCGGTCTTGTCAAGACATTTTTCCAGTCGGTCCCGTTTTCTACTTTCATTTAACAGTTGCTTTCTTCTCATGTTTCAAGAACATTCACGATTTCGTTGATTCCCAGGCGGTGATCCATCAAATCCAGCTGACCTACTGCGGACGAGGGAGTCCTTTTCTACTCATGATGCTCTGAACGATCGCCCGCCTGAATGAGAACGAGCACGATCACCAGATCAACTCCCAAGCGCTCGTATCCGGCACTGCTACATCCTTCACGCCTATCGTTCCTGTCTGATAGTAGATCGAAAACGAGTACGAAGTCGTCGCGGGAGTCAGATCAGGCGACGGAATGAGATCGAGATACCAGTAACCTGCGCTGTCGCAGACAGTAGATCGGAGGTACGGAGATACTATCGTCGATCCGTGCCGCAACGGACTCTGTCGCACGCTCGCTGAGACCGTGGCGCCCGACAGACCGTCACCAGACAGATTGCGCACCCAGCCATAAACACGGCACAGGCTCGGAAGCGAAGGTGCCCCCGGATCGAAGTATGTGCCCCAGATCGTATCCACAGACGCCGGAGACACTAACTGAATCGACTCTGGAAGCGGAGAAAATGAGTACCCGCTCAGATACGACCAGACGCGATATGAAGCGGCGTCCAGAGATGCGACGAAGAGACCCTCCGAATTGGTGATGCCGACTGCGCATGTGGATGACTGAGAAGCATTCATAACTCGCGAAAACACTCCCTGAATCGCTGATGAATCTGACGCATCGAAATAGTACAGACTGCATGCGTATGCTCCCGTGCCGGCAGAAGGCACACTTGTCACGACTCCGGCAGTGTCGACATACCCCACCTTTCTCGCGGCACGATCCACGACCCAATCGCTCCAGACCGACCGGGCTATTGCAGCCGTGTCGGAGATTGTCGCTGCGTAGAATACGGTGTTTGAGAAGAACCTCAGCGCGTCCTCGTTGAGCACGTCGGCCCAGTTGACACCGACGTTGTCTGATGCCGTAAGCACTGACGCGTTTCGATGAATCGTGTCGCCTATCTTGGTTCGCGATCCGAAACCATCATCAAGCGTGTCCTTTATCGCGCTGATTATGGTCTCCAGCTCATCGATTGCCCGCTCTACTACCTCGTATGTACCCGACGCGGCACCGCGTTCTTTCCCTCCACGCCAACCGCGAACCACGAAGCTGTATATCCCCTTTGTGCCTGAGCCATCGGATGCCCTGAACGCCGCGCGATAGAATCCTTTTGTCGGATTCAGAAGATTCGCTGCGCCATTGGAAGTCGAATCCAGTAACGAGCCGTTAGGTCTGTATCGCAGTATATCAATGCTGTCCAGATTCTTGACCTCAGGGTAATAAGTGGTATCTACCGACGCAAACGTGATGTAGACCGAGTCGGTAGCGCCGTTCCCCGCAACGGCTGGCGCAACCGCGCCGAACACGGAACTACCGATTATCAAAGACAAAAGCGACAAGACGAAAGCCGCATGCACACGGAACCCGATTCCTTCTTTCATTTCAACACTCCTCCCGTAAGCAGATTTGAGCGACGCCCTCCTACTGTCCTGTAAAACACTTCCAACTTGGGTGTCATCGTCGTGTCGTCGGCATACTCCGAGCTGTAAAACTCCTTGATAGCATATGCACGTCCGCCACCGGCGGAGAGAGTGTCGCCGACGACGCACCACCTCTCCGTCGCCGAGCTATCCATCCAATGGCGAATCAGGTCTGTCAGGTCGATTCGATAAGAGCCAGCGCTCGTGATTGGCGGCGATACCGCCTTGACGGTTTCCTCTCGATCGTCGGATCCCTTAGCACCTCCGATCTGCCAGGCAATCGTATCCGAATGCAACTTGAAGATGCGCGCCAACCACGTAAAAGAGGAGTCATACATCTGTGAGTATGAAGTGCCTTCCCCCTCGATGACATTGTACTTCAACGACTGGAACCCCAGCCTCAGCGCTGAGTCGGACACGCCGACAACTACCGCCCGTAGCGTGAGCCACGCCGAATCGACAGTGATGCAACTGTGTGCTGGAAGATCGGATAGGTCGAAGCCCATCAGTGCGCGATAGGCTGTGGAAACATGCGCGCCGGACTTCCCGATTCGCATTGTCTGGAGCCCTCCGCCGTTGACATACTGACAATTCTTGGCTGGAACTTCTGTGTCGCATCCTGTCGACCCATACATCTCGCCGTCGAAAATCTTTGAAGGTCCCAATAGTGTGAGCGTTTCCCCGACCGCCCCGGTTGTCATCGCAAACACTGCACAGAAGACGACAACCCTAAGTATCTTCATTGGCAGCGTTCGTCTCTTCGAGTTTCTCAAGTTCCTCCCTTCGAACCTTCTCGATCATATCGAGCAGTCTCTTTCTCCCCTCATCTGTCAGCTTGAGCTTGTGCTTCATCTCAAGAGCTTTCAGGAAATCCGCCACCTTCGGCTTTTCGTCACCTTCTTTGATTCGAGCATACATGGCTTCGAGAATCTCTTCGAGCTTTTCGGCATCGCTAAGCTTTTTAGCCCGTCTGCTGCTCTTTCTGGGCGCTGCTGCATCGACCATACCCTATCGCACCAGCTCGATCCGAAGATCGTCCCTCACGGAATTTCCATCACTGCACACGGGGCAGGTACATCCATCCCATATCGTGCACAAGAGATTTATCTGTCCACAAGAAGGACAGACCACCAACGTCACATCCTCGTTATTCATTAGCC
>JAGVNY010000092.1 GCA_020053015.1 Candidatus Zixiibacteriota bacterium
AAGAGCAGAAGAAAGAAGAACAAAAGAACGAAAATGTGTCAACCATCTCTCCGGTCTAATCTGTCAACTATCTTTCCGGTTGCACAACCTTCTGCGAGGATTGTGGGTGGGCTACTCATCCCATGCTGCATCACCCTCGTAGACGCAACATTCCGCACTTCATTACGTAAGTGCATCACTGGGCACACGGCAGGGGATTTTCTACGTCCGGCCAAGGAAGGGAAGGTGTATGCGACAGATCACGATAATACTGATGCTGCTGTCCGCTGGTCTATCTGCTTCAGCACAGACGTTTGACACATTTGAATGGGCAGCCGCGGAGATCAGCGGCAAGGTCTACGCCAAGGCGGCGATTCTTGTTCCCGTGGAGTTTCAAGGAGTGAGCAAGAGATTCTATGCGCAGCTTGACACCGGATCGGATGCGACGATTCTCTATGGCCGGTGTCTGCGCAAGCACGACGTGCCGGTAGATTCGGCAAGCGACAGTACGTCATCTTTCCGATGGTACGGACACGCACTGAAGGCAAGCCCATTGCAGAAAGCTATGGTGATCGACTGGGATATGGAAGCCGATACTGGTGCAGCATCGGAGACTCCGGAAGGCTTGATAGTAGGTACTATCGGGCTTGACCTTATCGTCGGCAAGATTCTGGTTCTGGATTTCCCGGCAACGAAATACGCTGTACTGGACGACACAACGCATCTAAGCAGTGTCCTGCCGGCCGACATCGATTTCGTTGATGGCGCTGTCTCCTACAACAAGTTCTACTTGAGTGTGCTCTTGGGAGAAGATACCGTGCAGGCGGTGAGATACGACTGCGGTTCATCAACGGCTACACTCATGTTGCCCCGCGACTGGTGGGAATGGGCGACTGGATACAAGGGTACTGAACCTGAAGTGATCAGAGACAGCGTCCCGGCATGGGGGCAGTACGTACACTGTCTGACCGCACCCGCAAAACATGAGATGAAGATCGGGAAGTTTCGCGTGATGAATCCCCCTGTGACGTTTGTCGATTGGCCTGATCCATCGTTGGCAACCGGCAAGTTCCTTGGAAGCGCTGCATTCTATGACAGCTGCATAGTTGTAGTCGACTGCATTCACGAGAGGTTTGGTGTTGCACTGACGAAGTGATTGCCACCGTACTCACTGTAGTCCGGTAGGTTAAGACTCAGGCAATGGCGCCAGACATTGTCGGAGATACTGAGGAACGAAGGGCGAGTCTTGACTATTTCCATCTCATAGAATTCTCCACACTCAAGAAGTAGTCAAGTCCCGCAAGGGCTGACGCCCTTTTCTGGGACTTGACCTACAACTACTGTGTACTTCCCGACTCTGCGATGCGACCAACTGCATTTCGTATCATTTCGAAAAGCGCCTAAGTCTGTGGCCTGTTTAGGTGTATTCAGGCAGAGAGCATCAGATTGTTTCATGTCGGTACAGTTATTGAGGCTTCGGCACGCACGATCTCAGACTTCGAAGGGAAGTAGACTCTGCGGAATCGAACGTGAAGCAAGAGGGGTTCCAAAACAAAAAAGTCCTCGTTTTGTCCTAAACCTCAGAGTGAATTGTCCGATCAGACAATAGAAACACCATAGGGTGAAAAATCTCGAAAATTGAGGCAAAGGCAAAATAAACCCACGGAAGGAGAGGAGAATGAACCGACACCGCGCATCGATTCTGGTAGCTGCTGTCGTGATTCTCATCGTGTGTGCATCCTCAGCCGTTGCACAGTCATCATACAAGATGGACTGGTACGGTTACCTGAAGCTGGATGGCGCCTACGATCAGAATCCGACCAGTCACGGCAATTTCGTGATGTGGGTCAATCCCACGGTCAACGATCAGAAGGACAACCAGTACAACATGACCGCGAACGAGTCGCGTTTCGGACTGGACTTGAAACGCAGCGATTCCACTGGCTATGAGGTTGCGGCAAAGCTGGAGTTCGATCTTTATGCTTCAGTCTCGGGAACATCCATCGCCGAGAACAAGGCGATGTTGCAACTGCGCCATGCGTACTTCACAGTCAAGTATCGCAATACCACGGTGCTGGCCGGACAATCCTGGGATCTGATTTCGCCGTTGAATCCCTCGACACTGAACTATCCTGTTCTGTGGGGGTGTGGTAACACAGGGTACAGACGGCCGCAACTGACCCTCTTCCAGGCTTTCCCAAGTGGGCAGAACACAAAGGTGGAGTTTGCGGCGGGTATATTCCGCACTATTGGAACAGATTTGACTCCCACGCTGACGCTCGCTACCGGCGAAACCAGCGATGGCTCGGATGATGGCACGGACGCAGCGATTCCCTCAGTTCAGACCCGGTTGGATTTGACCCATAAATGGGCGTCCGGGTCGGCAATCCGTTTCGGAGCCTCAGGACTCTGGGGACAGCTCAAGGCCGAGACGAGTCTTGGCAAATCGCAGACATATGACTCCTGGGCCGCAGTCGGCCACTTGATGTTCAGCCACAAGAGTGGAGGCTTCTCAGGAGAAGTTTTCAAAGGCTCGAACATGGGATCCTACTTTGGCGGAATCCTTCAGAATAGCCGCGTCAGCGGCGTGGATGCGCTGGGCGGATGGGTCTCTGCATGGGTCAACGCTTCGAAGAAAGTGAAGTTCACGACTGGCTTCGGCCTTGACGACGTGGATGACAAGGATATCACGAGCGGTAGGGCGCAAAACACATCGTTCTTTGGTAACATCCGTTACGAATTCGTGCCCAAGGCTACCATAGGATTCGAGCTGTCTCAGTGGGAGACGAAGTATCTCAACTCCAATTCTGCGGAAGACATCCGCGGCCAGATGTCATTCATCCTAAGTTTCTGAGTTGAGTGATTGAAGAACTTTCACTTTTCAAACAGGAAGGGTCGGGTCATAATGAAGAGGTCAATCGCTTTTGTCGCACTGATTGGTATACTGTGCGCAGCTACGGCTTCGGCTGCAACTGTCAAGATCGGCTTGAATTATCCCGAGACGGGTCCCTACAGTGTCCAGGGTCTTGACCAATACCAAGCAGCAATAATGGCAGCGGAAGAAATCAACGCTGCAGGAGGCATACTCGGCAATCAAATAGAGCTTGTCTTCAGGGATTCTAAGTCTAACGTCGATGCCACCAAGACCAATGTGACTGACCTGATAGACAATCAGGGAGTTAAGATGGTATTTGGCGGATCGTCGAGCGCAGTGGCTGTCGCAGCAGGCGAGATATGTCAAATCAAGGGCGTGCCATTCTTCGGAACTCTGACTTACTCGACGGAGACGACAGGCTCCGCAGGACACCGCCACACGTTTCGCGAGTGCTACGATGCCTGGATGGGTGCGAAAGCCATCGCCGCATACCTCAAGACAAACTTCCCGAACAAGAAATACATGTACGTTACCGCAGATTATACTTGGGGATGGACGACAGAGTCCTCAGTGCGGAAGTTGACTGGAACCGAAGACACGAAGGCGCACAAAGGAGTTCTCACTCCGCTCGGCGCTCAGGATTTCAACAAGGAGCTCGCTCTGGCGAAGATGGTCAAGCCGGATGTCCTCGTGTTAGTGCTGTTCGGCAAGGACATGGTCTATGCGATCCGCCAGGCAACGGCAATGGGTTTGAAGAGCTCGATGCAGATCGTCGTGCCGAATCTAACGCTCGGAATGGCCGAAGATGCCGGGCCGAGAGTCATGGAAGGCGTCATTGGTGCACTGCCCTGGTGCTGGCAGGTGCCGTATAAGTACAACTACGCCGGAGGCAAGGAATTTGTCGAGAAGTTCGCAGCTAAGTACAATCGTTGGCCGTGCACTTCCGGGGCATCTGCATACACCATCCTGCACGAGTACAAAGCGGCTGTCGAAAGAGCAAACAGCTTCGATTCTCCGGCCGTTATAAAAGCCCTTGAGGGCCATACATACTCGCTGCTGAAAGATTCTCAGACGTGGCGCGACTTCGATCACCAATCCATACAAACGGTTTATGCAGTGAAATGTAAGCCGGAAGTGGAAGTGCTCAAGGACAAGTACAAGCTCGACTACTTCGAGATCATCAGCAGTATGAGCGGAGATGAAGCCGCATGCACGAGAGCTGAGTGGGACGCTGCAAGAACAGCCGCAGGAAAGCCCAAATTCCTCGAGCCCCTGCCCAATGAGCAGATGACGGGTCAGTAGCATGACTTTGGACAGAGCCGGAACAGGTGTGTCCGGCTCTGCCGGAACATGAACTGACGGAGAGGAGGAATCGAAGTGGCAAGTGGATTCGCAGGCAATTCATCGGGGCTCATAAGTAGGGTCTTTCGATGGAATGTGCGGAATCAGATTCTCAGCGTCGGTCTGGCAGGGCTTGTAGTGCTCGTCGTGGCCGTAGTATACTTCTACAGCTTCGCAAGCGATCAACTGATGACGGACAGCAAGAACCTCATCGGTGCGATAAACAATCAGTACGCTAACTCGATTAGCACTACTCTTGCGGAGCGGTCGAACACGTTCAACGGTTGGATCCGAGATGACGTGTTCGGTCTGTCGATTGAATTCGCGACCACTGCGGAGCTGGGAGAGCAGTTCAACAGGTGGCTTGACGGAGATCCCGGATTCGCGCTGCTGGCACTGATTGACGTTCACGGAACTGTGCTTGAGGCCC
>JAGVNY010000204.1 GCA_020053015.1 Candidatus Zixiibacteriota bacterium
AGCGAGTTCGACCATGTCGGGCCGCGGCCATCAGCTCGCTGCGCGTAGGGCGTGGTCGGGAGGTTGCCGCCGTATATTGACGAGCATCCTGTCGCGTTGCCTGCTATAAGACGATCTCCGAAGAGCTGCGTGAGGAGTTTCAAGTACGGAGTCTCGCCGCATCCTGCGCAGGCTCCGGAGTACTCGAAAAGCGGTCGCACAAACTGGCTTCCCTTGATCGTGGCCACGTTGAACAGGCTCGGATCAGTCTCCGGCAGATTGAGAAAGAACTTGTAGTTCTCTCTCTCCTGTGCGCGGAGCGGCATCTGCGGCGTCATCTTTAGAGCGCGTTCTTCGGTAAACTTGCCATCGGGACCTTTCTTGAATGCCGGACAAACATAGAAGCAGAGATTGCAGCCGGTGCAGTCCTCGGGCGCTACCTGAATCGTGTATTTCAGCCCCTCGAATTGCTTGGTTTTCGCGTCTACGGACTTGAACGTGGCAGGCGCACCATTGAGAAACTCCGGCTTGTACGCCTTGATTCTGATCGCGGCGTGCGGGCATATCAACGAGCACTGCCCGCATTGCGTGCAGGTCGAATGATCCCATACCGGAATGTCAACTGCGATATTGCGTTTCTCGTACTGCGTTGTCGCGGTCGGGAATGTTCCATCGATCGGCATCGCAGAGACCGGAATCTCGTCACCGCGATTCTGAATGATCTTCCTTACGACTGTCTGAACGTACTCAGGAGCATCAGCAGGTACCGCCGGAGGACGTTTCGTGGTACTTGTCGGTTTGCTCGGATAGTCGACTTTGAAGATATTTTCGAGAGCAGTGTCGACCGCTGCGAAGTTCATCTTGACGACGTTCTCGCCCTTCTTGCCGTAGGTCTTCATGATAGCGTCTTTGATCGCCTGGACAGCCTTGTCTTTCGGGAGAATGTCCGAAATGATGAAGAACGCCGTCTGCATGATCATGTTGATTCTCGCGCCCAGTCCGAGCTTCTTGGCGAGCCCAATACCGTCTATGACGTAGAACTTCACTTTCTTGCTAATGATCGATTCTTGAACCTCACATGGCAGCTTGTCCCAGACCTCGTCTTTGCTGTACGGGCTCGTCAGAAGGAAAGTGCCGCCTTCGATGATGTTGTACAGCATGTCGAACTTCTCGAGAAATGTGAAGTTGTGACACGCGACGAATTTCGCGCGGTCTATAAGGTAAGGGCTGCGGATAGGATTCTTCCCGAACCGCACGTGCGAAACGGTGACCGCTCCCGCCTTCTTGGAGTCGTACACGAAGTAGCCCTGCGCATAGAAATCAGTGTTATCGCCGATGATCTTAATCGAGTTCTTGTTGGCACCGACTGTGCCATCCGCACCGAGGCCGTAGAACATGCCCTGAAAGACATCGTCGCTGATCACCCCGAATGTCGGATCGAATTCAAGACTCGTGTGCGTGACATCGTCGTTAATGGCAACCGTGAAGTGATTCTTTGGCTTGTCCTTCTTGAGGTTGTCAATGACCGCCTTGGCGTGTGCCGGATTGAACTCCTTCGAGCCGAGTCCATAGCGGCCTCCGACGATCTCTGGCAGCTTCGAGAATGGAGCCCTGCCTTCGGCTATTGCTTCGTTCAGAGCTGCATGCACGTCGGTGTAGAGCGGCTCGCCCACAGCGCCCGGTTCCTTGGTTCTGTCGAGCACAGCGATCTTTCTGACGGTTTTCGGAAGCGCTGACGCGAAAGCATCGACAGAGAACGGTCTGTAGAGGCGCACTTTGATCATGCCGACCGACTCTCCTCGATTCACGAGGTAGTCGATCGTTTCATGCATGCACTCTGCGCCGCTGCCCATCATAACGACGATGTACTCTGCGTTCGGCGCTCCGAAATAATCGAACAAGTGATAACTTCTGCCGACAATCTGTGCGAATCTATTCATATGCTTCTGCACGATTGCAGGAGTTCCGTCGTAGAATCGATTCACCGTCTCACGAGCCTGGAAAAAGACGTCTGGATTCTGAGACGAGCCTTTCAACGTTGGCCGATCAGGGCTCAGGGCACGGGCTCTATGCGCCGCGATCAGTTCATCCGGCAGCATTTCGCGCATGTCGTCGTAACTCAGTTCTTCGACTTTCTGCACTTCGTGTGAAGTCCTGAAACCGTCGAAGAAATGTACGAATGGAACACGGCTCTCAAGCGAGGCAACTTGCGCGATCAAAGCCATGTCGGCGACTTCCTGAACCGATGCTGAGCAGATCAATCCGAAACCGGTGCTCCGCGTTGCCATCACGTCGGAATGGTCGCCGAAGATTGAGAGTGCGTGAGTTGCCACTGCTCTTGCCGATACGTGAAACACGGTAGGCGTCAGCTCACCCGCGATCTTGAACATATTGGGGATCATCAGAAGAAGTCCCTGGGATGCGGTAAACGTCGTGGTCAGCGCGCCGGCTGTCAGCGCTCCGTGCACCGCTCCCGATGCACCGCCCTCGGACTGGAGTTCCGACACGATCGGAATCGTGCCCCAGATATTGGTGTTTCCTGCAGCGGACTTAGCGTCTGCGATCTCTCCCATGTTCGATGAAGGAGTGATCGGATATATAGCGCAGACTTCGTTGGTCGCGTGTGCCACATGAGCGGCTGCCATGTTGCCGTCGATGCTGACCATTCTGCGCTTCTTACGGCCACCCGATGGCGGCGCGGCAATTTGAGATTCAGTTTCGTTAAGAGTGGAGGTTCTCTGTGCCATTTATTCTTCTCCCTGGTTCGTACCTTCCTAACAGTCTTATACGCGCCCTGCGCGTCGATCAAGCAAACCAAACAGGCCTGATTATCACGGCCAGCGCTGTCCACGGACCTGATGCACGCGAAAGTTTTCGATAGCTACTCGCGGCGGTGCACTACCGCCTTGAGAGCTTATATCAATAGATATCGAACCATGTGCATCAAATCTTCGGCAGTGTTATTTCAGTCTGCGCCTGGTATTTTCCTTTCTTGTCCCGATATGAAACCTCGCAAAGCTCGTCCGCCTCGAGGAATATGATCTGCGCAATTCCCTCATTGGCGTAGATCTTCGCAGGAAGGGGAGTGGAATTAGAGATTTCCAGCGTGGCAAAACCTTCCCATTCCGGCTCGAACGGTGTTACGTTCACAATGATTCCGCAACGCGCGTAAGTGGATTTCCCGAGGCAGAGAGTCAGGATGTTTCTCGGGATTCTGAAGTATTCCACAGTCCTCGCGAGTGCGAAGGAGTTGGGCGGAATCAAGACGGAATCGGCCTTGATAGTCACGAACGAGGTTTCTGAGAAGTTCTTCGGGTCGATGATATCGGAGTTGATATTCGTAAAGATCTTGAAATCATCGGCGATCCTGATGTCATAGCCATAGGATGAGACGCCGTACGATATCTTGTTGTCCTTGACCTGCTCGCTGCTGAAAGGCTCGATCATTCGCTGTTTGTGAGCCATTTCTTTGATCCAGCGGTCCGACTTGATTGGCATAATTGCTCCCTGCGTACAGATGTTCATGTTTGGAACTTGGTATGCCTGTCGGATCTCGGCTGATCAGGCGGGGATCTTCTTCTCCCAAGCTACTATGTCAGCGACGGAGTGTCCTTCGAAGACCTCAAGGATTCTGTCCTGAGTAAGCTGCAACAACTTCCGAACAGAGCAAGTCTCTGCCCGGGTACAGGAGTCTGCATCCGCCAGGCACTTCGAAATATAGTACGGTCCCTGGATCGATTCAAGGACTTCCTTTATCCGCATCTGATCGGCGGGGCGTGCCAGAGAGAATCCACCTTTGACTCCCCTGTGAGACTTCACGAGACCAGCCTTGGAGAGGCTCTGGAATATCTTTGCGAGAAATTTCTCCGGAACCTGTTGTGCTTCTGAAATCTCAGAAAGGGGGGTGATCTTGCCCGGCGGCTGCTCGGCAAGGTAGATTATGCCGTGCAATCCGTAATCTTCCGCTTTCGTGAATTGCATACTTGGCCTCGGTTCTCCTGTTTAGCAGTCATTGTGATAAATTTCACAAATTATGTCATTATCCTGTTTTTCGGTGACTCGGCGACCATTGTTAATACGTGAGGAGTTTCTTCACGTTGCTGTTTGGAATGATACAACTCGCGTCCTGTATGTCAAGAGAAAAATAAGTTACCGATTTCACAAGCAAGCGCTTTTAGGGGAGATAGAGCTTCAATTGTGATAAAAAGCTCGACTTTGCGTTGATTTCACGCCATTCCTCACGACTGTTTTATACGGGTAGAGTTTAGCGGTAAGTTAGGGCTTTGCCGCACGGCTTTCATCTCGTTTATTATTTTAGCTATGGCCGATTCCAAACGATGCATCTCTAGGTTGAGAAAAGCCTTTGGACCAACTCGGGTTCTGAGCAATTGGTCTGCGCTTCACGCTTATAGCTCTGACGCTTCACCCTACGCGATCACACCTGCGTGCGTGGTTCTACCCGAGTCAGTCGAGCATGTTGCGGAGACAATCCGGATAGCAGGTGGTGAGAATGTCCCGGTGCATCCGAGAGGCGGCGGATCAGGCTTAGCGGGAGGCGCAGTCGGTACCGGCATCATCGTCGATTTCAGTCGAATGAACAGGACTCTCCGTGTCGATGTCGGTGGACGAACGGTCGATGTTGAAGCCGGGGTTGTCTACGACCAATTGAGCTCTCGAATTGGCAAGATTGGGCTTATGTTCGCTCCTGATCCTTCGTCGGGCGACACGTGCGAGATCGGAGGCATGCTCGCGAACAATTCCTCTGGCGCTCGTTCGGTCAAATACGGCACAACAGCAGATCATATCGAATCTCTCGACATTGTGCTTGCGGATGGATCTCGGCATGAAGTTCGCGATGTCTCCGTCGGCAGCCCCGAATTCGACCGACTTCTCGGCTATTCTCCATTCCGTTCAATCTACGAGCTCATGAGATCCAATTCGGAGGTTGTCAAGGCGAGCTTCCCTCGTCTCAAGAAGAACTCGTCGGGATACAACCTTCTCTCGGTCGTCGAGGGTCTTGAAGGAGGCGTATTCTCATTGCCGAGGCTTCTGGTTGGCTCTGAAGGCACTCTCGGGATCTTCGTTGGAGCAAAACTGCGGCTCGTGCCCCGGCCTTCCTCGAAGATAACCATTCAAATCCTCTTCAGGTCGCTTGAAGATGTGGGGGATGCTGTCGTGAAGCTCCTGCCCACGGGACCGTCGGCTCTTGAGCTGGTAGATGGCTCGTCTCTCGACTTAGTGGGACGTCAGAAGTTTGATCTTCCTGCTGATGCCGAGGCGATGCTCATAGTCGAATTCGACGACCCGCCGTTTACGGACAAGATTGAGGCAGTTCGTTTGGCAGTTTCATCTTTCGGATTGTCTTGCGACATCAAGACGGAGTCAAATCCGAGCAGACAGGAAGCGCTCTGGAAAGCTCGCAAAGCTATTGTTCCAACGCTTTACCGCCACCCCGGCAGGGCTAAGCCATTCGGGTTCATTGAAGACGTCGAAGTGCCAACTGAGTCCGTCCCTGTGCTGATCAGATTCGTCAGTAAGCTGTTCAAGGAGCTGAACCTCACTGCCGGAGTGTACGGCCATATCGGAGACGGCAACGTGCACTTGCGGCCTGTTGTTGATCTTTCGTCCGCAGAAGGACTCGATCTTGCGCGGAGGCTCTATGACCTCGTATATGATAAGGTTATTGCACTTGGTGGATCAATCACCGCTGAGCACGGCGACGGGAGGCTGCGTGCGCAGATGGTCGAGCGGCTCTACGGCCCGGAAATCTACCGGATCTTCCTTCAGATTCGAGGAATGCTCAATCCCGACCTCCGGTTCAATCCGCAAGTCAAACTTAGCAAATCGGTCTTCTCCGAGAACTTCGACGGTGAGAAACTGATTCGGCAGTGCGCATCCTGCGGCAAGTGCAACAACTACTGCCCAGCGTATGAGGTACACAGCACCGAGGAAATGAGCGCGAGAGGCTGGGTGCGCATCATGCTGACCTCTGAGTACGACCAGAAGAGTGTATCGCATTTGCTCGATGGGTGTTTGAATTGCAAGAACTGCTATATGGTCTGCCCGGCAGGGGTCGATGTGTCGAGATATGTCACACAGCGCCGATCAGAGAACCGATCCCGAATCGCAGCGCGGATATTTTCGATTCAAGCAGATTCTGCACGCTTCGACAGGTTTGCCCGAATGGCGGGCAAGGCAACCGGATTTGCGGGCAATTCTGCTCTGCGGGCAGTTGCGGATTTCTCCTCCCGCCCGCTGGTTCATCTTGACAGGCACAGGATTCTCCCCGGGTTCGCTCCGCAATCGCTTCCTGAGCGGTATCCAGACCTCGTTGAGAAGACTGATGCTGAGGTAGGGTATTTCTACGGCTGCGCAGACAGGTATCTCGATCTCGGCTCCGGACCGGCAGCGATTTCATTGCTGAAGAAAGCCGGCATGACGGTGTCTCTGCCTACACAGCGCTGTTGCGGAATGCCTCAGCAGACCTATGGATTTTTTGAGATCGAGCGGAAATTCGCTCGGACGAACATCGACAGTCTCCTTCGGCACAAGTACGTAGTGACAACCTGTGCGACCTGTCTTGGAGAATTGCTCTCCTACCCGAGGCTGTTCGAAGATGACAGCGAGTACCGTCGTCGTGCCGAGCAGTTCGCCTCGCGATGTTATGATCTCGCGGAGTTCATCTGGAAACACACCCAGCTCAAGCCCATCGCTGATGCTGTGGTCAGGCGGGTAGCATTTCACCAACCTTGTCATCTTCGGGAATCGAAAGGCAGTCGAGTTGAGTTGACACACAAGCTGATCGGCTCGCTGCCGAAGGTATCTTTAGTCGATTTGCCGGATGCGGATCGATGCTGCGGTGCCGCGGGAACGTACAATGTCTTCCAGTACGAGAACAGCATGAAGATATTCGCTCGCAAGAAACGCGGTTTTGAAGCGAGCGGAGCCGAGTTGATCGTCTCAAGCTGCCCGACATGTGTCCTGCAATTCATCGATGGACTAAAAGCTCATGAGCGCGTCATGCATGTCGCGGAACTTGCAGATCGGCTGCTCTGTTGAATCGGAAAACGTCGCCTGCGGAGGAGCTTGATGACTGAATATACGCAGCAATCGAAAGGCCTTGTGATCGTCTATACGGGTGACGGCAAGGGAAAGACCACGTCGGCTCTCGGCATGTGCATTCGCGCCGCAGGATACAAGAAGAAGATCAAGATCATTCAGTTCATCAAGGGCACGTGGCACTATGGTGAGCTTGACGGAATCAAGCTGCTTTCGGAGTACGTTGAGCTTGAGCAGATGGGGAAGGGTTTCGTCGGGATCATAGATGACAAAGAGGACATTTCGACCCACATCCGAGCCGCGCAGGTCGCGCTTGGGCGCGCCCGCGAGGAAATGCTCTCCGGGAAGTACGACATTCTGATTCTCGATGAGCTGAACGTAGCGCTCAAACTGAACCTCGTGAAGCTCGAAGAGGTGATTGATCTCATCCGCTCCAAGCCTGAGAAACTGCATTTGGTTATCACCGGGCGCAACGCGCACGAGCAGGTCATTGAAGCGGCCGATCTCGTAACCGAGATGAGGGAGATCAAGCATCCATTCCAGAAGGGAATCCTGGCCCAGCGCGGGATTGACTTCTGAAATACGACTGCGTTTATTTGGGCATTTGGAAGGAAGTGCACTTGGGAGGAATAACATCAAGATGAAGACGGACTATGATATCATCATTGTGGGCGGAGGACCGGGGGGACTCACGGCCGGATTGTATGGGGCAAGGGCTGAGATGAAGACTCTGCTTCTTGAGCGGTTCATGCCCGGCGGTCAAATCGCCAATACTGAAGAGGTTGAGGATTATCCCGGATTCGAGCATATCACAGGTTCCGAGCTGGCGACGCGAATGATAAATCACGCCAAGAAATTCGGTCTTGAGATTGTCTCCGAGGAAGTGGAACGTGTGTCAGCGCGAGGCGAGCTGCGAATCGTCCAGACGACTGAGCGCGAGCTGACGGCGAGCGCTGTGATCGTGGCGACCGGCGGCAAGCCCAATCTTCTCAATATCCCCGGAGAACGTGAGTATTCAGGCAAGGGCGTGTCGTACTGCGCAATATGCGACGGCGCGTTCTTCAAGGGACAGGTGATCGCGGTGGTAGGCGGGGGCGATGCCGCCGTGGAGGAAGGGATGTTTCTCACGAAGTTCGGCAGCAAGGTGATTCTGATTCACAGACGCGACCAACTTCGTGCTCAAAAAGTCATCCAGACGCGTGCTTTCGCTAACCCCAAGATGGAATTCGTCTGGGATACTGCCGTGGAGGAGATTGTCGGCGACGCGAAAGTCAAGTCGCTTCGCCTCAAGAATGTCAGGACAGGAGCCAAATCCAGCATTGACATCGGCGCCATATTCGTTTTCGTCGGCTTCGTTCCGAATTCCGACGTCGTCAAAGAAGAGATCAAGAAGGATGCAGCCGGCTATATTATTACCGACGACAAGATGCAGACGTCGTTTCCGGGCATATATGCCATCGGCGATGTCAGAGCTCAGCTCGTGAGGCAGATAACAAATGCAGTTGGCGACGGCACAACGGCTGCGATGGCGGCGCACAAATACATCGAACAGCTTCACGACCATTCCGCGAAATGAGCGCGGGTTATGGCAAAGACCTCGATTACTTCCGCCGTATGATGTGTAAACACGCATCACGACGGTAGCGTAGGATGCTGAAGACAAGAGAGTCATGCAATGCAAACGATAGAGCGTAAACCAATCTGGCTGAAAGCGAGAGCTCCTCTCGGCGAGACCTACGCAGAGGTGAAGAAAGTCGTGACCGAGAATGCTCTACACACCGTTTGCCAGGAAGCCAACTGTCCAAATAGGCTCGAATGCTGGTCGCAACGGACTGCGACGTTTTTGATTCTGGGAAGTCTGTGCACGCGTGGGTGCACGTTCTGCAACATCGCGCGAGGTAAACCTGGAAAGCTCGTCGATGATGCGGAGCCGGAACGAGTAGCGGATGCGGTCATGAAGATGAACCTCCGTTACGCGGTGGTGACGTCAGTGACCAGAGACGATCTGGCAGACGGAGGAGCGCGAATCTTCGCCGAGACCGTCCGTGCAATCCGCCGGAAAGATCCATCGATTGGAATCGAAGTGCTGATACCGGACTTTCGGGGCAATGAGCAGAGCCTCGATGCAGTGATTGAATCGGGGCCGGACGTGATCAATCACAATATCGAGACAGTCCGCAGACTCTCTCCAATCGTGCGCAAAGGCGCCAATTACGATCGGACGCTCGAATTGCTAAGGCGGGTTGCGGAGCGAGCCGGATGCATCGCGACGAAGTCGGGGATAATCGTAGGGCTCGGGGAAACCGTGGAAGAGCTCCGTCAGACATTTGGCGATCTCGCCGCTTCGTCCTGCCAGTTGCTTACAATAGGTCAGTATCTTTCGCCATCCGGCAGGCATCAAAAGGTAGAGAAATACTACACGCCCGACGAGTTCAAGATGCTTCGCGATTTTGCGATGTCGTGCGGCTTCAAGTCGGTGCTCGCAGGTCCGCTGGTCAGATCATCGTATCATGCCCGGGCTCAGGCGGATTCTGCCCATCTTTAGTACTCCGAACACAGAGTTGCGCAGCGCTTCAGAACTTAGAGTCAGGAGTTACTTCAGTTCTTTGATTACTTTCCTGTAGAACTCGATCTCGTTCTTCAGAAATCGAATTTGGTGGCGGAATGCGATTTCTCGAACTCCGGAGCTTCCGGGGGCAACGGCCTCGGCCTCTATGAACGCGCTCTGCGTGGCTTCGAGTTCGACTGAAAGCCGCTCGACGCGGGCGTTTACTGCATCCCTGGTTGCCGATCGGTCAGCGTTGGCGCGATCCGCAATCAGGAAGACAACATCGGACTTGAAGCGAATTTGCTGATCGATTAGCGAGTTGTCGCGGAGCGCCTGAACGAGAATCGCCCGGCCAACGTCGGTAATCGTGTATACTTTTTGATCAGGCCTCTCCTTATTTTTCTTGATTCTCAGCCCTATCGCGCCGCTCCTATGGAGCCTTCGCAGAGACTGATAGATGTTTGGCACGGAGAAAGCCATGACGGAATCGAGGTTTTCTCGCTTCATGCGTTCGATAAGCTTGTAGCCGTGTTCTGGACCCTCGGAAAGGTAAGCCAGTACAATATAGTCCGTTTGCGTAGGGGTCATGGTGCAGAGCCAATTCTAATGCCTTGACTCGACTATGTCAACGTTAATTGTGCATCTCCAAGCCGCCCAGAAAAATACTCCGAATCGCCCTCAATCCTTTTCGGTCGGCATACGGCAACAAGCATAAACAAAGGCTGGAATGAGATTTCTGTATGTTTTGTGAACTAAGCCGAGTATGCGATTCTCCGATAAAGGTGTTGATAGGGAGGAAGTGCAATTGGCGGAACCCAGGTCGCGAATTCTCGTCGTCGATGATGAGGAGTACATTTGCACCATCGTCCGCAATATGCTCGCGGACAGAGAAGGGCATTTTGTAAAGACTTGCGCCGACCCGACGGAGGCTCTTACTATAATCGGTACCGAACGCCTGGATCTCATACTGACCGATATGGTAATGGGCCCGAAGAGCGGGGTTGACATTCTTAAAGCATGCCAACGCTATCAGGCGGATGCGGTCGTCATCTTCATGACCGGTCACCCAACAGTCGAGAATGCGATCTCGGTGCTGAAACTGGGCGCCTATGACTATCTTGTCAAACCGTTCAAGCTGGAGAACCTCAAACTGGTGGTCGAGCGAGGGCTGGAGCGTCTGCAACTTCGTCGCGAAAACGCGTACTTGAAGAACACGCTCTCATGGTATCAAATCTCGGAGGCGATGGGGAGCGCTACCCAGCGAGAGGCGATCTTCGATCTCGTGCTGGAATCAGCGGCTGCGGAGCTTGATGTCACGCTCGCGTCCATAGCGACTTTGGATAGAGCTGAGAACGTTCTCGAGCTCCAGGCATATTACGGCGCGTGGAACGAGGTGGCGAGGATTCCGGCCCTCATTGGCTCTGATGAGATGAACTCCGAAGTCGTCAAATCGGGCAAGGCCGTCGAGACCCAGGATATCCGCATTGAACTGGGAAACCACGAGGGAGCGG
>JAGVNY010000233.1 GCA_020053015.1 Candidatus Zixiibacteriota bacterium
CCTTCGATCACATAGAGCGGATTCGCGAACGCGCGCTTGAAATCGATCAATTGTCTGAAGATCGATTTGTCCTCGATCGACTGAATAAACTCCCTGGAGTCTTTTCTTTCGACCGCAGTGGTGTTTGAAATTAGAAAATCGCCCATCTTCAGATTCGCGAATCGAATCTGTATTCCAAGCCCCTGCAGATGCGCAGAGACCGGTCCATCCTTCTCATGGGACGATGCGATGAGGGTGAGAGTTTGACCTTCCATCGTATAACTCCTTACACAGACCTTATGCTCCAGTTTATACCACGGCTCCGGCGCCTAACCTCCACTTAGGCTTTCAGCAGACGAGAGGTTGCGAGCCGACTTTCGGGGACAGGATTGCTAAACCGCCTGGGCAGTACCTATGTCTTCCGTTCTTTCTGCCTCGCAGCGGGAAATAACACGTTGTTCAGTATCAAACGATAACCGGGCGAGTTTCTGTGCAAACTCAGGTCGGTCGGAGGATCGCCGATCATGTGCTGGTAGTCCTCCGGATCGTGCCCGGATAGAAACGTAAACGTCCCTCTTCCGTAGTTGCCATGTACATATCGAACCTCATCCTTACCCTCAACCTCGGCAAGGACGGTAACGAACTTCTTCAAGAGCGATTTCCGCATCGCTGTCGACTGCCCCATGAAACCGTTGATAGTCCCGACATGACACTGCACGAGCATGGTCGGCACCGGGTCGAGCTTGGCGGCGAAGTCGAACAACGTGAAGAAATCGCTTCCGGGGTCGGGAGCATAGACGCGCCGGTCCGGATAAGTGTCTATGTCAGAGTGCTTGTACTCATAGGCGTTCAAGGACACTTCGAAATTCTCGAAAGCGAGACCTTGCGAGAAATCGAGCTTGGACTGACAATCCGAAGCGACCGGGTCGCCATCGTATTCCGGTGGCACTATGTCGGTATCCCAGGCTGCGAGCGCTATATCCATGGTCTCCGGCGCAGAGCACATCGTGAAAAGGAAACCGCCTCGGGAAACATAATCCTTAATAGTCCGCGCCACAGCAAGCTTGAGTTTGGGGACCTTTGCGAATCCCAGTTTGTACGATGCCATCTCATTCACCGCGACCTCTTGCTGGTACCAAGTCGCATTGTGATACATAGCGTAAAACTTCCCATACTGTCCGGTGAAATCTTCATGGTGAAGATGCAGCCAATCGTACTTCTCGAGATCCCCCGCCAGCACTTCTTCATCCCAGACAGTGGAATACGGGATTTCGGCATACGTGAGCGCAAGCGTCACTGCGTCATCCCAGGGCTCCTTGTTGGGCGGAGAATACACCGCTACCTCAGGAGCTTTTTCGAGCTCAACGACCTCCATATTCTCAGCGTCAATGGTAGCCGCGATCTGCTCAACCTGCGCCTGAGAGACTATTTCATAATAGACCCCTCTCAGAAGGCCTACATTCTCGATTCCCGGAAGTGCGTCTGTCATAAACGAGCCAGCCCTGTAGTTGAGGAGCCACTCGACTTTGTAACCCTGCTTCAAGCACCAGTACGCCACGCCGTACGCTTTGAGATGATCGGCTTGCGCCTCGTCCATAGGAATGAGCAACTTGTCCGCTTTCGCCGTCTGGATGGAGATAGCAGCCAAGAGGATCAGCCCTATAACAAATCGCGTGGCCATTTCTCGCCTTGCTAAGAACTCTTGATGAGATTGCCGCGGATACCAGCGGTTACACTATCAACAAGAGAGAATCAACTATCATACATTGTCGAAAGGATTTGTCAAGCAAATGCGTATCTTAATTTTCGACAAATCTCTTCCTAAGATTCATACGATTCGATCTAATTCCGAGGGGCAGCCTTCATTGATTTAACGTTTGGAGCTGCGAAGTGTTCCAATCTAAATCGAATAAGCCGTTGCCGATTGACTGTGTCGGTTCTCGGCACAAAAGTCCGGCTTCAGTAGATCATGCGAGCCTTAGCTGAGCGGATGCATCGAGACTAAGATCCGAAGACTCTCCCCGCTGGAGCCGCACAATCCCTGCAGCGGCAATCATAGCTGCGTTGTCAGTGCAGAGCAAGAGCGGCGGGAAATAGACGCGGAAACCGAGCCGTTTCGATTCCGCTTGGAGCACATCTCTCAGGCGTGAATTAGCGGACACGCCTCCCGACACAGCTATGTCACCCAGACTTAGCTCTGACTGAGCCAGCAAACATCTATCTACAAGTGAATCGACAAGCGCCTCCTGAAAGGAAGCACAAATGTCCGCAAGGTGATCCTGAACATACGAGGCCGGCTTGTCGTTGACGTGCAGAGCGACTGAGGTCTTCAATCCTGAGAAGGAGAAGGCATACGGATCGCCCCTCACGGCGGCGCGTGGAAATCTGACAAACTTGCTGTTTCCTTCACGCGCATGCTTGTCGATCATATCTCCGCCCGGGTATCCGAGACCGAGTAGCTTTGCCACTTTGTCATAAGCTTCCCCGGCTGCGTCGTCGCGTGTTTCGCCAAGGAGCTTATACCGGCAGTAGTCCTCCACCGAAAGCAGCTGTGTGTGACCGCCCGAGATTATCAGCGAGATAAAGGGTGGCCTGAGCCCCGGATGCGAAAGGATATTCGAGTAGATGTGCCCTTCGAGATGATTGATACCGATAAGCGGCTTGCCTGTCGCAAACGAGATGCCCTTAGCGAAATTGACACCGACCAATAAGGAGCCGATGAGACCGGGACCACATGTCACAGCGACGGCGTCGACGGCGTCGATTGTCATCGCGGCCTGCTCCATACAGTCTCTGAATATCGGTACGATCTTCTTGATCTGCTGGCGCGACGCCACCTCCGGCACAATTCCGCCGTATTTGGAATGCTCAAGCTGCGAATACGTGGAGTTAGAGAGAATCCTGAATTCGTCGTCGACTACGGCACAGGATGTTTCATCGCAGGATGTCTCGATCCCGAGTACGATCATTCTCCGCGAACCTCGACTCGAATCTCGTTGGGCACGATCTCGACAAGCTTCACACCATGGGGGACTTTGATAGTAGGGACGATTCGACTGCTTCCAGAGCGCAGTTTGCCTTTGTCGATGGAGGCGGAAAAGCTTGCGGCGGACACTGAATCGAGAATCTCAGTCGGGGCTTCAACCACAAGAGATACAGAGCTGGGAGTCAATAGAACTTTGTCGGCTGCAAAGTCGTCGATCATCACGGGAATGCTGCCGATGGTACGCTCCGCCAGACGGGCTGTTTCGGCGCTGACGGTCACAAATGTATCGGACAGACTAAGGAATGCCGAATCCGGCAGTGCAAGCCGGACACGCTCCTGAAATCGTCCTGAGATATTTGCAAACTCGCGTTTCTCAGTCGCGATCGAGTCCATCTTCTTCAATATGCGCTTGGGGCCTCTGACCAGCGCCGTGTCCGGCGATACGGTAACTCGGCCAGACTGCCGGGAGCCGGATGCAGTCTGGATAGCGATATCCGGGACTATACGCAGGACCTTCTCGGATCGTTCTTCGAGCCTCAACCTTAGTTTCTTTGGCGAAACCACCTCTATGATCTCTGCGGCGCCGATGTCGCCCACCTGGAAAGCCTTGGGTTCAAGATCAATAACGTGGGTGCCGGCGGCGTAATCACTCGCGCGAAAGAGCAGGCTCTTAACCTCCAGCGAGAATCTTATCAGCGCCTTGCCTGACCCCCGCACTCGGATTTGACATGAATCAGGGATATCAGAAGTGACCATCAGCCCTGCCGGCACGGCAGCGACTCGAAGCGGCAGCGAATATATCTGCTCGTAAAGCTTGTTCGTCACGACATGAACCCAGAGGAGTACAGCAAGCGCTATCGAAACGAACCACACGCTGAGATTCCTTGGAACGATACGCATTCGAGCCGCTCTCCGAGCTTTCGTGAAGTCGATTGAACCGCGCCGCTTCTATTCTCCAGCAAATTAGATTCGAGCAAAGGCTTTGTCAATCGGAGATTGGTTTGGATTCCCGAGCGGCGGGATATTATTCATCTCTGATTCTGAGAGGGTTATTCCAGTAGAAACTCGTAACTCCCTCCGGCGTTGCGAACCACAGATAGTCGCCCTCGACTTTCATGTCGTTGATGTAGTTGTTTACAAGACCGTCGTACGTGGAGTAGAATTTCCAGAGCCGCTTGACTCGGTCGTACCGCTGGACGCCCGCTTCGGTGCCGATCCAAAGAAAATCCCCCGCCAAGGCGATTCTGTGAGGAGCGTGCTCGTTCAAGTCACGTCGCGTGAGAAAGGCTTCCTTCTCGACGAGACTGCTGTCGAGACGAGCCACTCCGTCAATACCGGCAAACCATATCTCACCGGACCTACCCGGCAATATCTGCCAAATATCGCCGCCGAGATAGCCTTCGGGGACATCGAACCTGCTCCACCGCTTGTCAGACAAGTTGTATCGGTAGAGACCGTTGTCGGTACCAATCCAGAAGCTGCCGCCAATGTGATTGATGCAAAGCACCTTACCGAACGGAGCAATCGCGGCTCTGAGGGGGAAGACCGAATCTCTGCGAATTAGCATGACATCGATCGTCCCGGTGCCACCCATGAACAGCAGACTGTCCTCAATATAGAGCGAATATATCTCATCAGATCTAAGACCCAGCGCCTTGCCAAAACTCCTTAATGACCCATCCTTCTTGTCGAGTTTGGCAAGACCGCCATCCGTGGCAAAGAATACATACCGGTCGTCAGCGGCAATGTCGTTGACTTCGTCGGATACCAGCCATGCGTCGTAGACGTCATCGAAATACTGCCATAGATCGCTGTCGCGATCCCATAAAGTTATGGCGTTGTCAGATGTCACGCCACGTTTGGAGCCAAACCAAACCGAGTCTCCATCCACAAGCATAGCTTCGACTTCATTCTGATACAATCCGACGGGGTGGAGTGTGACGAATCGTGATGAAAGGTCAACATCCGCAATTCCGTTTCCGTAAGTGGCAAGCCAGAGATGGTTCCACCGATCCTCCAGAGCATCGAGAACCTGGTACTCTCGAAGTTGCGGATCGGTAAGGAACGGCGCCTCACCGTCGTAGGACATCGACCACCCAACGTCCAAATGATAAGTCTGGATGTCCGTGAACCGTCGTATATCAGAGTGCTCGTACTGCGTCGGGAAATCAAACTCGGTAGCCCACTCTTGAAACAGAGGATTGTAGCTGTACACTCCCAGTGGAGTTTCGACCCACAACATATCGTCGGAAGGGTTGACGGCTATCCTCCATATCTCGTCCGATTGCAGGCCGCTCGTGCGGTTAAGAGGTTCCTTCCATCTTTTGTCGAGGCTGTTGTAGCGGATCACGCCCCCTGTGGTGCCGAAATACATGTCATTCCAACCCATGCCTACCGACGTCACAAACCGGGTCTGGCGATAGGTTACCCAGTCACCGGGCAGATATCCAAGCCGGTTCTGCGCTGCTCCGTTTTCACTTAGTAGGACGACTGCGGCCGCTACCGTCAGGAGAACATGAAGCAGCGTCAGATGGTAGCTATGTTTCGGGATACAACTTGTGACAACAGCCCGCATCTCTGTCTTATACCCGCAACTCGAGGAAGCGACCGCCAAACGATCCGCACCTGGCGCTTATTCGAACTGCCGCATTCGATATGGGCCAGGCCCCCGGAGGCGGCCATCGTAGTTACGACGCATCTTATTAGAGAGAATATGAGCGACTCTCATAGGTTCCGGAAGACGATAGCCTCGCGTCGCTGCAATCACAAGTTCCAGCGCCGTTTCCAGATCAATCTTGTGACCGATGGATACGAAGAGCGGCTTCACGTCAACTCGCGTGCGAATGATGGTCCCCACCTGTCGACCTTTTAGGTTAAGCGGTGACGTCGCATTCATCTCGTTGGCAGGTTCATCGTAATCACCAATCAGGCTCTTCTTAGCGCAACCGATCGACGCGACATCAAGCATCAATCCGAGATGCGACGCCATTCCGATCCCCTTCTCGTGAGCAATGCCATGCGCGTCGAACATGATCACATCGGGACTGACGGTAAGTCGTTGCATAGCCTTTATGAGAACAGGGCCCTCTCTAAAAGCGAAATAGCTCGGCTGATACGGGAAGTTCGCCATCGTTTGAGCACGCGCTCGATCGACGGTAACAAGCTCGGGGAATCGCATTACGACGACCGCAGCAAAGACGGAATTGTCCTTCTTCGAATAAGCGGTGTCTGCCCCGGCGATGAGCGAATACTCTTTCTTGGATGGTTTGACTTCAATGAAATGGGAGAGATTATCCTGAATCCTTGCCGCCTCTTTGATATCTGTCGTCCACTGATGCAGGCGCGTGAATTTCATATTTCTCCTTCCCTGCGCAGAGATAGTCGCAGACAACGCAGACAAGCCACGGCTGAAGGCCGCTGCCGCATCGCGTTGGCCAAGCTGGCAGTCAGTGCAGCAGCGCTATTCTAACACATAACTCCGAGCAATACAAGAACAAAACCAATGTCTGACATCAGCTGAATGCGGAATGTGCCCCTTCACAGATGTCCGAGCGGATGGTCTTGGAATCCCGCAGACAGCCATCGGTGCATCCATATGAGATTAACCAATATGCACAACGGATGTTCCGGCTCATTCTCGGATGCGTGAGAGCGACAGAAGTCGCCATTTTGCAGTTGCCGAGAATTCGGGTTGCCCTAAATTGGAGCGATGAATGAAAAGAGACTGAAGTTCACTGTGCCGATCCTTCCCGCAAACGCCTTCTTCGAGCCTGCAGATCGTTGGTTGTTTGGTCTCCTGCGGTGGATCGGCGAATGGCTCTCCCCCGTTGAGAGCCACCGGAGAAGACTGGACGCAAAGACTTTGCTGATGATCAAGGAGATGAATCTGTGCTAAGAGTGGCCGAGTTAACAAAGTACTTCGGCTCGATTCAAGCCGTCAATAATCTAAGCTTCGAAGTGTCCGCAGGCGAGGTATTTGGGCTTCTCGGCCCGAACGGCGCGGGCAAGACTACTACCATCAAGATGATTATCGGTATTCTCGAACCAACTGACGGCAAAGTCGAAGTTTGCGGTTTGAACGTAGGCAGCGAACCGCTCGAAGTGAAGAAGAAGATCGGCTATGTTCCTGAGAATGCCGCTCTCTATGAGAATCTCAGCGCCAGGGAATATCTCGAGTTGATTGGCAACCTGCACCACCTACCCAAGGATCGAATCTCGAATCAGATAGAGAGGTTGATGCGAACGCTCGACCTGTCCGATGCGATTGATCGCCGCATGACAGGCTACTCAAAGGGCATGAAGCAGAAAGTTCTGCTTACGTCCGCGCTGATGCACAATCCCGATCTCATCATAATGGATGAGCCATTCTCGGGACTTGACTCCAACAGCGCAGCCATCTTCAAGCGACTGATCCAACAGCTTGCGGCCGGTGGAAAGACGGTGATATTCAGCTCGCACGTTCTCGAGGTCGTGGAGCGACTCTGCGGCAGGCTCCTTATCATCAATCATGGAACCAAACTCGCCTGCGGGACGGTAAACGAAGTTCTCGCCCAAGCCGGCGAACTCTCGCTCGAGAAGGCCTTCTCGAAACTTACCGGCGTCACCGACATCGAAGACAGAGCGGCAGATATCATGGAGGCTCTGGAGTAGCCCTAATGAACCGCGCCGCGCCAACACCCAAGACAGATCTGCACCAGCTCAAACACCTTGTGGCCACGTCGATCCGTCTCGACTTCCGATCAGCAAAAGGGCTGAAGCTAAGGTCAGCAATGCGAAGCTCCATGCCCTTTCTCGGCGCTTTGATATTCTATGCTGCCATGAGTATATTCTTTGCTGCCATACTCTGGGCATTTCCTCAGCAACTCCTGCCCGCTCTGATCCTCACCTCTTTTGTCATGTTCTCAACCGCGCTAAATATAATGCTGGAGTTCGGTGGGTTGATACTCTCACCCGATGACTATAATGTGATTGCCCCGCTGCCAGTCAGTTCCAAGACCTTCTTCTACTCAAAGATGATAAATCTCTTGTTCTACACTTGCTCGATGAGCCTTGCGATAGGTGTCATTCCATCAGTCGTGTTTGCCATTCATCACGACAACGTCATATCGGGAGTATTTCTGCTGGCTGGCGTGGTGATGTCCGGAATTGCGACTTCCTTCTTCGTTGCGGGCATTTACTCCTCGCTACTCGGCTTCGTCAGCCGCGAGAGACTCTCAGCCGTACTTCAGTACGCGCAGACCAGTCTTGCTTTGCTGGTCTATTTGGCATACTTCCTTGCGCCCAAGTTATTCTCTGAAGGGATCAAGCAGACTCAGGATCCTTCGGACTGGTGGGTATATGCACTCCCGCCAGCGTGGTACTCCTCGTTGATTGGCATTGGTGGAGCGCTTCAGACAGACTACTGGGTCTACTCATCGATTGCAGGCCTGCTTGC
>JAGVNY010000139.1 GCA_020053015.1 Candidatus Zixiibacteriota bacterium
GAAGCACAAGTCATACATAATCGCGGACGGCGGGATACAGTACTCAGGTGACATCGCAAAAGCACTCGCTGCGGGCGCCGATTCTGTCATGATCGGGTCGCTTTTCGCAGGCACCAAGGAATCACCCGGTGAAGTCATGCTCTATGAAGGGCGAAGCTACAAGCTTCACCGAGGAATGGGGTCTATTGATGCAATGCGGCAGGGATCCAGTGACAGATACTTTCAGGCAGACACATCCGAACTTAAGAAGATGGTCCCAGAGGGAATCGAGGCCCGTGTCCCCTTCAAAGGCGAGCTGTCTGATTCAATCTATCAGCTAATCGGTGGACTGAAGGCCGGCATGGGGCTGACCGGTTGCAGAACCATATTGGATTTGCAGACAAAGGCGAGATTCATCCAGATCACGTCGGCCGGGCTTCGTGAGAATCACCCGCACGACGTCACAATAACGAAGGAAGCCCCCAACTACCGCTCATGGAACTGACATGACACTTGGATGGACGCGACAAAAGGGTCGGCACGTTCCCGACCCCGCTCGCACAGTTCGAGATTTATGTTGAACTCATTACCGTTCGGAACATAGATTAATTCACTGACTGAGGTCGTCCCTGACGCTGTACAAGGACGCACCTAACAGAAATCCAGCACTTCCTGCAAGGACACGGAGGGAGTATGATCTTCACTACCGCTGACGAAACTCCGCAGGCTGGCGGCAAGAAGCGGAGAGGATGTCTTATCTTCTTAATCGTCGCCGCTGCGGTTCTATTGATTCTTCTGGTGACCCTGTTTCTGGCAGGGCCGAAGCTGATGCAGTATGGTGTCGACAAGGTCATTGATTCGGTCGAATCGAAGGTGCTCTCGCAGCTGCCTGAAGAATACGACCGGGCCGACGTCCAACAGACTTTTGACAGGGTCCGCGATGCGGTGAAATCGGGCAAGCTGAAAGGCGCCGACGCAAGTCAGAAGATTCAGGAGATCAGCCTCACTGCGCGCGGAGCGCTCTCCGACGACAATCTGACAAAAGAGGAAATCGACAAACTAATGACGCAAATCAAGGAGCTACTTGCTGTCATCGAGCATTAGTGAAGTTCATATCGAAGAAGATACGCGTCGTTGAAGACGGCTCCCCGAAACGGCCTGCGAGGTTCTACTGGGACGAGACCGAGTACGTTTTGACCGAAGTGATCGCGCAGTGGCAGGACTGGGGGTTCTCGGAAGGAGCAGGTACCAGAAACTGGAGGAACCGGCGTCACAGAAACTGCTATCATGTGAAGACCGCCGACGGATCTGAGTTCGAACTGTACCTCGACCGTGGCGCCAAACTTGCCGGCGGAGACTGGTTCCTGCTTTCGAAGCTGAAGTGAGATATCATTGGACACACGGCTCACCTTCCTATAGCGCTCGTGTCGTCCGTATCTTCGAGCTCCGAGATCGAAAGAAAGAGAATTCTGCATGACTGCACTGATCGGCATAGTTGCCTCTTACCTTGTCGGCGCTCTCCCGTTCGGACTAATCATAACCAGGATCGTGAAGAATGTGGATGTCCGGCAGTTCGGTTCCGGCAGTACTGGCTTCACCAACGTCTATCGCGTCGCTGGAGTCGGGCCCGCTGCCGTGGTCGCACTGCTTGATGTCGCGAAAGGTTTGCTGGCGTCAATGCTGATTGCGCCGTTGTTTCTCAGTGCGGATGGGGTTATGACGATCGAGCTGTACAGGATCGTCTGTGGCTGCATCGCTGTTCTCGCTCACATTTTCACGGTATTTGCGGGCTTCAAGGGGGGCAAGGGTGTACTGACCGGTCTCGGTGTGTGTATTGGCATCATGCCGCTGGAAGCGTGCGCTGCGTTCACTCTATTTGCACTGGTGTTCGCCGCTACGAGGTTCATTTCCGCCGGTTCACTGGTTGCAGCCGCGGCGCTTCCGATCATCCTGCTTGTCGAGAAGTACTTCCTGGAGAGGGATGTTCACGCCGAGCATCTGATGTTCTCAGTCGCGCTCGCTTTGATCGTGTTTCTTGCGCATCGCAAGAATATCGGACGGTTGCTTCGCGGAGAGGAAAATCGATTCCAGAGAGTGAAGACGTAAAATGAATGTATGCGTTCTTGGAGGCGGAAGCTGGGGCATTGCCTTGGCCGTGCTATTGCGCGGAAACGGCAAAGCCGTTTCATTGTGGGAATTCAACGAGGCGGACGCTGACATCCTGCGGGCGAAGAGAGAACACGAGTCTAAACTTCCCGGAATCCGGATTCCCTCACCGGTATCCATCACGTCCGCACTTGAAGTCGCTTTGCGGGATGCCCAGATGTTGTTTTTTGCAATCCCTTCGCACACAATCCGCTCCGCAGCAAGAAAGCTGGAAAGCTTGAACGTCGCCGGCGCCGTCTATGTGAATTGTGCCAAGGGAATCGAGCTCGAGACTCATCTCCGAATGTCGGAAGTTCTAATCGCCGAAATCCCGGCTGCCACCGAATCGAATGTGGTGACACTGTCGGGGCCGTCCCACGCAGAAGAGGTCTCGCGCGGACTGCCCACTTCCGCTGTGGTAGCCGGCAAATCGAGAGAGACGTGCGAGCTGGTCCAGAAAGCCCTCAACAACGAACGCTTTCGCGTATATACTTCGCCGGATATCATTGGAGTCGAACTTGGAGGATCTGTCAAGAACATCATCGCAATCGCAGCCGGGATTTGCAGCGGACTTGGATTCGGCGACAACACTACGGGAGCGCTCCTGACGCGCGGTCTGGCCGAGATTTCGAGGCTCGGCAGAAGGTTGGGAGCAGATCCGCTTACTTTCGCGGGTCTGTCCGGGTTGGGAGACCTTGTGACAACGTGCA
The DNA here is from genome assembly GCA_020053015.1 of Candidatus Zixiibacteriota bacterium. Lineage (GTDB taxonomy): Bacteria > Zixibacteria > MSB-5A5 > JAABVY01 > JAHJOQ01 > JAGVNY01. Next base: position 2,835 of record JAGVNY010000139.1, read on the forward strand.
TATCCCGTCACTCCCGCAACCGGTACCTTGGCCTGCGAATCGGTGAGGGGCTCCGGCTGCGCGAGGTCCTTGCAGAAATGGTGATGGTTGCCGAAGGCGTCAACACAACCAATTCCGTATATCATCTCTCAAAGAACTTGGGCGTGGAAATGCCTATCACAGAACAGGTTTACCGCATCCTATTTGAAGAGAAGGATCCGCGATTGGCAGTCAGAGAGTTAATGGGCAGAGATTTGAAGGCAGAAATATAAACCTGCGACTTGACACGGTATCCCCAAGTGCCTATATTGAGCAAAGTTCCACTTCAGCCTCGCATTTGCGAGGAGATGCCAAAGCGGAGGGGGAGGCGGTGAAAGAAGAAAAGATCGCCCCTAACAAGCTGTATTATTCCATCTCCGAAGTAAGCACAATTACTGAAGTGAAACCCTATGTCCTCAGATTTTGGGAGAAGGAATTCCCATCTCTCCGTCCGAAGAAAAACCGTAGCGGGAACCGAGTTTACCAGTCAA
>JAGVNY010000124.1 GCA_020053015.1 Candidatus Zixiibacteriota bacterium
ATGTAGTCCTCGGCTCCCAACTCCAGCCCGGTCACAACGTCGGCATCTTCGCCCTTGGCAGTGAGAATCACGATCGGAATGTGTTGGGTTTTCGGATCATGTTTGAGAATTCTGCAGACCTCCAGACCTTCGATACCGGGAAGCAACAGATCGAGAATTATCAGATTGGGAAGCCGCGACCGAGCGCTGTCGAGACCGTCCTCTCCGTTTGCAGCGGTCTTAACGTCGTAGCCTTCTTTGCCGAGGTTATAGGCGACGAGTTCGAGGATATCTTTTTCATCCTCAATAATCAGAATGCTCTCTTTAGCCATAGACTACCCCCGCTATTTTAGTTCACTCCCGACACATGCACAAGCACTAAAACTCGATTGCATTAGGATTCGGTGAACGGTTTGTCACAGATCGGCCAGATGATTGTCAGAGCTGCTCTTAGAGGTCATCAGGATCGCGCAGACGGAGAATCCGTTCGGACGACTCTTACTTTGTCAATTCTGTGTCCGGTCTTTGCAATGACAGTGAACTTTACATTCGCGTAGTCGATGGTTTGTTTGACGGCAGGAATTCTCCCGATATGAGTATAAATGAAACCTCCAACCGTGTCAGCGAGGTCTTCGGGAAGTTCCGTCTTCATAAGCTTGTTGAATTCGCTGATGTTCATTCGCGACGAGACGATCGCGGAGCCATCAGGTCGCATCGAATAGTCGCGCTCCTCGGTGTCGTGCTCATCCTGAATCTCGCCGACGATTTCCTCGATGATGTCTTCCAGCGTCACCAACCCGGCAGTTCCCCCGAATTCGTCCAGCACTATCGCCATGTGCATCTGTTTGCGCTGGAAATCACGAAGAAGGTCGGACAGTCCCTTTGAGTCGGGCACGAAGAAAGGAGACCGGACGACGTCGCGTAGAATGATCAGTTTGGAGTGATGCAGTATGTTTATGATGTCTTTCGTGTACACCAACCCGATCACGTTGTCTATGCTGTCACGATACACCGGATACCGAGAGAACCCCTCCTCGGTTATGTACTGAATGGCCTTTTCGGAAGGCCACTCGATATTAATAGCCGAAATGTCGGTTCGGGGCGTCATGACGCTGCGAACGGTTCGGTCCGAAAACTCGAAGATCGATGCCACGAGTTCGTGCTCCGTCTGGCTGAAGTCCCCGGACTTGCGACCCTCGGCCATTATCTGTACTATTTCATCTTCCGTTATTCCGCTTCGTCGCTGCAACTGGTCCTGCCTCAGAAGTCTCAGCATTGCTCTGCTGGAGAGAGTGAGTATCTTCACCGGCACGAAGGCCAGCCTGAGAAACACCCTGATTGGTTTAGCGACTGCAAGAGAAATGGCCTCAGAGTGCTGCATGCCGAGTCGTTTGGGAACAAGCTCACCCAGAACGAGCGTTGCAAAGGCGATAGACACGACGACTATCCCTATCGATATCGACCCTGCAAAGTGCCTCACAGGATCGATCGACGAGGATTTCAACTCTGTCGTAAGATGCTCCACCAGAGTAGCGCCCCCCACGACAGACGCGAGCGTACCCACAAGTGTCATCCCAACCTGAATCGCGGCAACGAAACTGTCGGGATTGGAGTGTAGCTGTTCAACTATTCGGGCGCGCTTGCTGCCCTTCTGGATCAGATGGAGAATCCTGCTTCGCCTGGAGGAGATGAGGGCGTACTCCGTCGCAGCAAAAAAACCATTGGCGAGAATCAACAGGAAGATCGCTACGAGCTGGAGCCAGCACGAGTCCATTTGAGATTGAATATATGGAAACCGGCTTCAACTCGCAAGGAACATCAGCTACACTTAGCAGTCAGCTTACCCTTGCCGCACCTTCTTCCGATTAGGGGGAAAGTAGATCGAGGCAACAATTGAGATCGCCAGCGATGCCGCAAGCACTCCGAGAGCCAGGGCGTCCGGCATCTTGTATATCGATGAGATCAGCATCTTGAAACCGACAAAGGCGAGGATAAACGCAAGGGCATATTTCAGATAGTAGAATATCCGCATCAAGCCTGCGAGGGCAAAGTAGAGCGCCCGCAATCCAAGTATCGCGAATACGTTTGAAGTGTAAACGATGAACGGGTCGAGCGTTATGGCGAAGATGGCGGGAATGGAATCGACTGCGAAGACGATATCGGTAGACTCAACGACGATGAGAACGATAAGAAGAGGCGTGGCAACAAGCCTACCTTCCTCGCGAACGAGAAAGTGTTTGCCTCTGTAATCGCGAGAGACCGGAAGGAAACGACGGACAATCCTCAGCAGCGGGTTCCTCTCCGGAGCGACTTGCTTTTCCTTTCCAAATGCCATCTTGACACCGGTAATCACAAGGAAAGCCCCGAACAAATAGATTATCCAGTGAAACTTCGCCACGAGCAACGTTCCCATCGCAATAAACAGACCTCTGAAGATCAGCGCACCGAGAATTCCCCAGATCAGAACCCTGTACTGGTACTTGGTAGGTACGCGGAAATACTCGAAGATCAGCAGAAAGACGAAAATGTTGTCCATCGACAGCGATCGCTCGATCAGATATCCGGTGAAGAACTGCAATGCCACTTCAGAACCGCGCCAGAAGTAGACGCCGAGATTGAACGCCAACGCCACAAGTATCCAGATGACGCTCCAAACAATGCTTTCTTTGATGGAAATCTCGTGGTCTTTCTTGTGAAAGATGCCCATGTCCACGGCGAGCATCACCAACACGAGGACATTGAAGCCAATCCAGAGGAAGTACTTATTGCTCAGCAGTTGAGTGAATTCGGGCATATCCGCGACGTCGACGTCACCTGCCTACTGACAGGCGCCAGTTGAGGTTAAGGAGATTGACTTGCGCATGCAACGCAAGCCCACCGGCGATCCGGGGCAATATATACGCCTCCCCAGACCGATCAAGCAAAAACGCTGGACAAGAAGGTGACAAGTTGAGGAGTGTGATCTATCCCCGAATGATCTTGGCAACCAGGTCTGAAATGACTACGAGTCCCACGATAGCGCCATCACGGACAACAGGCACGCGGTACAAATCTTTGAAGAGCATCATCGCGGCGACCTCGGTCACGCTGGCATCTTCCTCGACCGTGAAGACGTCCGGGGACATCAACTCCGCGACAGTGATCCTGTCCTCCTGCCGCAGGAGGTTCTCGAATGGCTCTGCTTCGTAGTTCATCGCAAGATTCGAAATGAGCGACTTGTAATCCGGCATCGCGGCACGGATGAGGTCTCGGTTCGTAATCTCCCCGATCACCCTGTCCTTGCCATCCACGACCGGCAGACCCGAAATTCTATGGACAAACATCAGGTTGGCGACCTCTTTCAAGGTCGTATTCGG
>JAGVNY010000070.1 GCA_020053015.1 Candidatus Zixiibacteriota bacterium
ATACCCGCTTCGCTACATACTGGCAACCACGCTCAAAGTGCATCCGAAACAAATCCTTGACCTCCGACATGCAGATCGCTACGTTGTGCCTGTCAAAATCAAGTTCTCTCTCTGGCATTAGGTGTCTCCTTTCTGGTTACTCCATTTACCTTAGGGATACACCTTCTGCCTTTTACACACTCCTAAAGATATTACCTGTCGGTTACGGTTTCAACAGAGGACTACAGGACTTTCAATATCTCCTGGATAATTGAAGACAGGGGGGGGAGGGAATAATCGTGGAGTGTATCAGTCTATGGCAGATTTGACCACGCCTGCTATCAATAGCTGGCCACAACTCACGAAGTATTGACAACAGGGCCAACGCATAGACGACTCTTGTACGGAGAGCCGGCCAAAGACGCGAGGGACAGCGATTTGACCTCTCAAGCACTCGTCAGGATTGGATTCGATGGGGACGCTGCGATGTCACGGCAGACAATGACGATGTCGCCAAATTCAGCAAGCTCCGACAAGGCCGACTATGCCCTGAAGGTTTATGCGGCAAACCATGTTATGAATGGAGGAGAGAGCCACTGGATATTATCCTGCAATGTTCTCTCCACAAGTAATCTCTATGCTATCGCTGAAGGGAGCGCGGGAAATAGCCTTTACGGGGATAGTTCCCGGACCGTGATCAATCCTGGCTGCAAAATCGAATTTAGCCATTTCCATAGGTATTGGCCGATTTGAGATAGATATCCCTTATGATCAAAGGACAGAGCCTATTAATATCAGAGTGGTTTTGGCAGCGCTCAAATGTGAATTGTCAGCTGGACAATTAGGATCGTATGTGATATGAAGTATCATGATGGATGGATCTTCCCGATCTCGACTTTGCCTGTGGATGCGGCAGGGTTATACATATTCTGATTGAGAGGCATCTTTGGTTGATACTTCGGACCGGAGTCGATCACTCGTTTAGGAGGAAGCATGACATTGCCATCGCTGCAAAAGATCGTCCATGATCTTCGGCGCACCTTCAGTCGTTTTCCACTTGCTCTTGCTTGCAGTCTGCTGGGAACCGCCGCCGCTCTGATCTTGATCGAACGTGAGGATCCCGATCGAGCAAGTGTCCTATACAACGCCCTATTTGCGTTTTCTCTCGGATTTCCCCTCTTGGTAACTATACCCTTCGTCGCCAAGAAGTGGTCCTGGAGCAACCTACAATTGTTTGGTGTCCAGGCTATCAGTGTTCTTGCCCTTGTCATTTATGCAACCTCAATCCCGTCTGATATTTCGCACGCTCCTTTGGTGCACCTGTATCGCCATTTGCTGCTGACTTTAGGATTAATCCTGCTTGTGTCATTCGCTAATCACATCGGACCGGGTCAACAGAACGGCTTCTGGCAGTTTAACAAAACGCTATTTTCCCGCCTCTTTACGGCGGCGCTTTTCGCAATCGTTCTCTTTTTAGGATTAAGCATTGCGCTGGCGGCGATGGACAGACTATTCGGCATGGATGTGCCTGGGAAGCGGTATGGCGAACTGTGGATAGCCATCTTAGGATTATTTGCTCCCCTGTTTTTTCTATCCGGGATGCCCGAGGATCTCGACGATCTTGATATATCTGATGAATACCCCAAAGGCCTCCGAGTCTTCGCGCAGTATATCCTTGCTCCATTAGTCATAGTCTATCTGGTCATTCTATACGCCTATATCGTTAAGATCATTGCGCAATGGAGTTGGCCGCAGGGGTGGGTCAGTCGACTTGTCCTGAGCTTTTCAGCCACGGGCATTTTTTCGCTCGCATTGCTATATCCCATTCGGGAACAGATTGAAAATCGATGGGTCAAATCTGCTATCCGCTGGTTTTGGATCGCCATCATACCCATGATAGTCGTTCTGCTCCTGGCGATCTGGCAGCGAATCTCCGATTACGGCATCACCGAGAGCAGATATATCGGCGTAGTGCTTGCCGCATGGCTGGCAGTGATGGCACTATATTTCAATCTGAGCAAAACTAAAGGCCTGAAAATTATTCCGGCCTCCCTTTGCCTGCTGGCATTGGCGATCAGTTTCGGACCCTGGGGAGTCTTTCGTGTATCGGAACAGAGCCAGATCCGGCGGCTTGAAGAGATGCTGATAGCCGATTCGATCTTGGTGAATGGTATGGTGCAGAAGGCTCCCGGCGATGTTTCCGCACGCAACATCACCGAAATCAGTTCCATCCTCTCGTATCTTCACGAGGTGCACGGGTACGAGGGCATCCAGCCCTGGTTTGCAGAGAGCCTGCAGCTCGATTCAGGAGGGACGCGCAACTACAAAGACGCCAGCACGGTGGCTAAGATGCTCGGTATCAGGTTCGACATGTACGGCAAGGGTGGCCCCGACGGCTCCTACTCAGTTACCGTAGACCTGAGATCACCGGTTATGACATCAGGTTATGATCATCTCGTGCGAGCAAGTCTTGGCAGGTCTGACGCCGATACAACAGCTTCCAATGACGATACTCTCTGCCAGGTCTTGACCACCCCAGACTCGATTGTCCTGAGAATCGTGCGCGACACCGTAGCAACCGACTCGCTTGTGATGGACCTTCGCCCCCTGATCGATAACGTGACCGCCGCCTATGGCAGCTTGCGAGGTCAGGAAATTCCCGCGGAAGAGGCGACTGCTGAATACGTGTTCGCTGGCATGAGAGCCAAGATCATTATCCTAAGCATGACCGTTCAGCGCACCGAGGACACGACAAAGCTAACCCACTATGATGCGCTGATATTGTATTCGCACGATGCACAGGCGTCCGACCGTTAGAATTAGATGCTCATATCATGAGAAACCCGCCTGAAAGGCGGGCCACCCAGCCATTGCATTGCAATGGCGTATCAGCAATGACGGCCCCGACCTCACTCTCCGCAAACTTTTGTGAGCTTTGAATTTGACATCCAGTTACGCTATGGGATGATCAACGGAAATCGTTGGAAGGTAGTCCATTAGAATAGTCAGCATGCTTTTTCTTTTGAGAATTGCAAAGGTTGGGCTATATTTATCCTGACTTTATTAACACGAACTGTTTTACCTTAGAGTTTTAGGACTGATGAAAGGAGAATTGCGGCAATGGGCAAAGATATCAAAGAACAAAGTACAGAAGAACTAAAGAGGAAAGTAAAGACCGGCAAAGTCATATTGATTGTCTGTTGGTCTGCTGTAATTATCTCTATTGTGATCACCTTGTTTTGTGGGAAGTCACCGTCTATTTCCGCATCTTCGGCTGGATTTGCTGGTTTAGGTATTGTCACCATCGCAATGTTGATTGGTGGAAAGAAAATCAAGGAAGAAATAGCCCGAAGAAACGACTGATATAAGTTCACGTAGATTCTATCGGCGATCCTCTATCATTTTGCTCAGATTATTTGACTCTCCCACACAGACTATCGTCAATTTTCGGCCCTTTCCTGGTTCCAATTTGCAGTCGAGAGTCAAGCTCGATGGCAGATTATTTACCGTGACTACCACGGACTATCGATTGCTACATGGCCGGGGGAATCACGATCAGCTCGCTTCGAGTGCCATCGGCCCAGCCGGAGCCTTGTATAGTCTCCTGCAGACTCACAGGTCTGATCTTCCCACACCTAACGGTCAAGCACTACTTGAACTCTGGCAAGCTTGGAAGGAGAGGTGCCTAAGGATATTCCCCTGTGTCCCCTATTCCTCAACCGCTCCAAGTTCTGTGGGCGGCACATGTCTACATGTGCCCCAACGTACGGCGGATGAAGACATCTGCCGGGCACAGAAATTCTACTCATCTTCATCAAGCCCCTTGTCCTGCTCGATCTGCTTCAAATAGTATTCGAGATTGCTGGCAATCTTTTCGAATACCTTCGGCACATAGGATGCAAGTTCAGCCATATCAGGATTGTCGCGAAGCGGTCCGCCATGATAATTGCGCATCTGAGAGAGTATGTCTTCCCTCTCGGACTCCTTCAGACTGTCAAACGGGTTCTGGCCAAGATGGTTGTGAAAGTCAGAGAGATGGATGAAAGCGCAGCCAAACTTATAGACTGATTGCGTCCAGCCCTGGAGACGCTGAGATAGATCAACCATTTCTCGATCCGTCACGTCTCGCCAGCTGCCGTTGGCGGTGCGTACCTTCCATTTCTTGCTTTGGAGTGTCGAGTCGATCAGCCTCCGTCGCTGGGCGATATCAGTAACCGAGAGCAGATAGATCACGCGAATCATCGAGTCCAATTCCTGGCGCAGAATCGAGAATGCCGGACTTATCACTTCTTGAAGCGTGTGGAAACTCTGAATAGCCTTTCTATTCTCGTTGGACCGATTACGAATCATGTCGCAGAAGGCTTCAGTGTTCTTGCTCATCCTCTTGATGCCCAATGATGATTATACTGTCTCGACACAACGCCTGCGGGCCGCGAGTTCGCTTCTTCTTACGCATGCCGTATACGCTCAAAACTCAATTAAGATACGAGCATACCGTCCCTGAGTTTCAGCACTTCCCGTGCTCTTGCTGCAGCCTGAGGACTATGTGTCACCATAACGACGGTCTTGCTGTAACTGCGATTGAGATCATCAAGGACATCCAAAATCTCGTTAGCAAGCGATGGATCAAGGTTGCCCGTTGGTTCATCAGCCAGAATTACCTCAGGGTCATTCGCAAGTGCTCGGGCTATGGCTACCCGTTGTTGCTGGCCAACCGAGAGTTCCCGGGGCAAGAAAGTCGCGCGGTCGGCCAAGCCAAGCTTCTCAAGCAAATCCAGAGCGTGTCGCAGCGTATCCATTCCGTTTGTTTCTCGCGGCAGCATCGGCAGCATCACGTTCTCAACAGCCGTTAGGTATGGCACCAGATTAAACGTCTGGAGCACAAAGCCAATAGTCCGATTACGGAATGTGGCCAACTGAGAAGCAGGGAGAGTATACAGGTTTTGATCGCCATATGTCACATTGCCCGCGCTCGGCTGGATAAGCCCGCCCAACGTCAGCAACAGGGTTGTTTTCCCGGAGCCCGAAGGACCCGTCACGGCAACAAAACTGCCGGCGGTGATTCTCAGCGAGATATCTCTTAACGCATGCACATGTTGTTTGGAACGCGTGTACGTTTTTGTGAGACCATGGATGTCAAACATGCTCAGACCTCCTGCATGATTACAGCCGGGTCAATCCGAGCCGCCCGATACGTTGGGTACCAACTCCCTGCAAGGGAAATGACCATCGCTACGACTACCGACCACCAGAAATACGCAAGCACAGGACCGATTTCCAAACCGGCGAGATAGGGTCCGAGAATGACCGCCGACACTGTGCCGACCACGTACCCGAGAACGCCGCCGACCAATCCCAGTATGATTGCCTTGGCAAGAAAGAGCCAGTAAATGTGCCGTCTTCCCCAGCCGATAGTTATCAGCGTTCCGATTTCCCTACGACGCTCTTCCACATTTGCCCACATGTAATTGCCGATCGAGAACGAGCCGACCAGTATGATTATCACAAGCAGCACGAGGGCAACCTTGGCCATCAGTGTATTCGTTTCGATTTGGGTGTTGACGATATGTCCAATAGTAGTTATTCGCGTGTCTGGAAGAATATTGCGAAGTTTCCCCAACAGGCCGTCCGAGATTTCGCTGCAACAGCCCATGATCTCAATGTTACTTACTTGACCATTGATCCCAAGCAGCAGCTGCGCGGCGTGAAGGTGTGCGAAGATTCTGTTATCGTCGATTGTTCCTGTCTCCGGTAGCACGTGCGTGACTTTGAAGGTTCTTCCCTCGATGGGCAGGATTGAGCCAGTATTAACCCTGAGGCGCTCTGCAATCTGGCTGCCGACCCACACCTCGTTCATGCCGAGAGAATCGACTGCCTTTCGCTGAGCCTTGAGATCCGCCTCGGTGAGAGAGGATTCTTTGTTCTGAGAAGGAGCGCACGCCAATGCCAGCTCTGCGCCCATAAGACCAGACGCCTGCCAGATAGGTTTTGAGGCTAACTCATTCGCGGGGAGTATCCCAGTTAAGATTACTGATGAACCATCAATCTCGATTCTGCGGCTCAATTTGGGCGACATATTGTCGACGCCGGGAATCATCGAGGCAGCAATTCGTTCGACATACTCCTCCGGGAATGTTGGAGCGTCGACATCAGCCGAGAAGTAGTCGTCTACAGTTGCCCCTTGTGGAAGCACCATGATGTTGGCGCCAAGCAGATCAAGTTTCTTTGCGACAACCTGTCGTGATACCGATGTGATCGACTGAATTGCGACTATAACGGCAATTCCCAGTGTGATGGCCAGCAGGCCGGAAACCATACGGCCTTTACGCTGGTATATCTCCTTCAAAACTATCGTCCGAAACGTGAAGGCCATCGATCAGTTTCCTCCCTTTTTGGCGGGAGGGGGGCAACTCTTGCCGCTGCCGGACGGGCAGCAACCGCTCGAAGCTACCTTCGTCGCAGAGGCAGTCAGGTTTCCAGCTTCAACCACTCCGGTGTATGTAGCAGTGACCTGACCTTTAGCATTGACGACAACCGTGACCGGCTCGGCGGATTGCATGTTGACTCCGAGCTGACTCAAGAACACTGTTTCGGCCGGATCGTCCATGTTGACATCGATGGTAATGCCTTTGCCCATCATCTGGGCACATGCCATAGCACAGCTTTTGCTGACGTCGGCCTTTTTTGACATTCCAGGACGAGCAGCTGTCACATATACTGCTTGACCAGACTGGATCGCCTTCAGGGCTTCGGTTTTTTTGGGGCTCGGGACCATAGCCACAAGCTGCTGCACTGTCAGCTTCGATGCGACGTTCCCCCCGGCTATGACGCCATTAGAGGCAAAGACAAGAACCAAGGGGACAGGTGCTGAGGCCAGTCCATATTTCTGAACGAATGTACTGTCGGAAGCATCCATACGATTCGATTCAATCATCACCGACCCGGGAAACTGGCTGATGGCACCCTCAATCGTCTTACGCGCTTCGTCGACTCCGATGGCGCCGGGTCCAGTAACCAGCACAAAGGCAACGTTTCCGCTGCTCTCCGCCACCTGTAGTTGATCCTCAGTCGAAGCCAGTGCAACAACGGGCAATAAGGCCGCGATCAGCAGCACCGCGATTCTCTTGCAGTTAGACATCGTTACTCCTTATGGTGTATCGCCAGGTATCATTACCTTTCTTCAAAACAATCAGTCATCCGGTAGCCTGTTCGGTTTTCGAGTCCAGTAGTACTGTGTCCCAAGCGCTTCGGCTGCGGGTAAGACCAATTCAGGACAAAAGGGTCACGGATTATCGGGCTCCTCTGGCTGTCACGGGAGCAGCTATCGTTTCATTGGCCGTTCGAGCCGCCCTGGACACCTTTTGTTTCCTGCACACGTCAACCGGGAGCAGTTTCATGATGGTCTTGAGATTCTTTGCGTCTCTCTTGACAACCGCCTCGGACAAGAGGTGCTTTTTCGCCCACTCAATAGCTTCTTCAGCAGCCTTCGGAGCACCGGTAGCCAGACGATAGTAAACCCATTTGCCGTTCTTGTCACCTTCCACAAGTCGTGCCTGCCTGAGAATCGACATGTGCTTGGATACTGTGGACGGAGCCAAGTTCAATAGCTCAATGATCTGGCAAACGCACAACTCTCCGGAATTGAGAGCCATCAGCACCCTGACTCGGTTTTCGTCGCTGAGAGCCTTCGTGATAGAGAGAAAGTCTTGCATCACATCTCCTACAATTCGCCAATTGTCGAATTATTATACACTGACATCGGCAAATGGCAACAGGTTTTTTGCGGATTGTTGGAGGAGACTCTCTCGGATTGTAGCGCCGCAACCTGCCAGCCCGACGCATGTCTTTGCAAGCCTGTAGATTGCAGGAGTTTCCAGGCTTGGAGGCAAGGTCACAGTTTTGTCAAAAAGGAGTCGATTTCGCTTCTTACATATTCCATGTAGGCTGGTTTATCACCGACCAGCTCCCAGATTTTCTCCAAGTTCTTGTGTTCGGCTTGGGTTCCATCTGCCATCCGAGCAACAACAACGGATTGAAAGCTGAGATTGAAGTCCCGAAGGAAATGTTCATTCCATGACTCGTCATAGTTGATCACTTGCCATTCGACTCGACCGGATCTCAGCTCATTGGAGAACAGCGTCTCAACAGCTTCCTTCGAATACTCTTCGAGAGTGAGACATGTGGGGCAGCGGGTTGTTCCATGAAAATAGTAGACAATCAGCCGGTCCTCAGGCACTTGAGTTTCGACAGTGCGGCTGCCGGATGACGTCAATGAGCTCGCATCCGGGCCGCTGCCCAACTCACGGGCAATGAGGGCAACGATACTCACGGCCACGAAGAGAAGAAGGACAGAGGTGACAATAGTCTTGGCTTTCATGCGTCTTATCCTATCAACTGAATATAGTTATTCCGAAAATGTAGATGAGCGTATAGTAAATGCCCACGGCTATGAACACCACTCCGGTTATTAGCCTCGCCCACTTCTCAACGGTCTTCAGCTTATCAAACATGACGCCGACAAGCCGCGTGCTTACTGCGATCACGAAGGCAAACACAATCACAGGCAGGGCAGTGCCGATGCCGTAGACCGTGGGCATCAGGACTGAAGAGCTGTGGTCGATAGCCAGTGGGATGAGACTGCCGAAGAATAGCGCCGCAGAAACCGGGCAAAAAGAAAGGGCAAACAGCAAACCGAGCAGTCCCGCGCCCCAAATGCCGAATCGTTCCACTCGGCCCTGCATACGAGCTCCGATACCGCCTCCCGGCAGACTGAATGAAATCAAACCCAGAAGAAACATGCCGACCACAATGAGAATCGGTCCGAGGAACTTGTTCATGTTCTGCTGGAGGAACATGGCCAATTCCGGAATCGACAACACGCTGGCAACGATGAGGATTCCGAGAACGAGATAGGTCACCATCCGTCCACACGTATAGAGCAAACCGGCGGCCACGACCTTGCGGGGATTATCCACACGCCTGCCAATATACGATATCGCGGCGATGTTCGTCGCCAAAGGACAAGGCGAGATCGACGTGAGAATACCCAGCCAGACGGCGGAGCCGAGGGCGACTGTATAGGAATCCATCAGCTCTCCTTCAAATATGCGTTGATCTCGTCCTGCACGTACCTAACGAACTCATCCTTGTTTCTGATGAGCTCCCAGACCTTGGCTAGATTCTTCCACTGAGTTTGCTTCCCGTTCTGCAGATCGCAGATCACCAGGGATTTCGTGTATAATTGGTAATCCTTGACGAAGTGTTTATTCTCAGTTTCGTCAATGTTGACGGATAGAAATTTCAGTTTGCCGCTTTTCAACTGCTCAGCAAATCCGGTTTCAATGGCTTCCTTTGAGTAGGCTTCGATCTTCTTGCAGGAAGCGCACCGGTAGGTCGTATGGAAGTAATAGGCTACCACCTCAGAGGCCGCCTTGGCGGTGTCACTTTCTACCGCTTCGGAATCCTCACCTGTGGCTGATGCATTAACCGGCTTGTCAGGCTGCGACTCGGCCACCGAGTTTATCCCCCACAAGATCGCGACAGCCATGCCTGCTATGAGAAGGAGCAGGAATATTGATATACGTTTCACTGTATGTACCTCCTTCAGTTCCTATTACCCAACATAGTCTCCGCTCGATCATAAACGCGGGCGATGTGTTCCTGGTCCACTTTGGTATGCCCCTTTTCCATACCAAGCTCCGAAAGCAGGATGTGATCGAAAGTCGAAACCCCGGCTTTCTCCATTGTTAATTTGGCGCAGTTCTCCGGGCAGCCGTCGATGACGATAATACGTTCTGCGACCTTCACTGGGTCCATGGCAAAGTCAAGCCCATTGGCAACTGCGGCCAGGCAACCCATAGACGCCAGTTTCTTGCGAGAAACGCGCCGAGCGGCCTGATCAACCACCGCGCCCACATCTGATGCGCCCGAGCAGGCAAACACTAGCCGAGGAGCACCACCACAGCATCCACTCTTCTTCTGTTGTGACGCCGATTCCTCACTGAGCGGAGTGCCTCCGCAACATCCGCTACATCTAAGTTCCATAGCAAAATCTCCCTTTGCCTCGCGCACTGGCTACGAAATGAGTTCTTTTAACTCTTCGACTGAAGGAACTTTGCCGGTGAGTTTTACCTTACCATCGACCACCAGAGCCGGAGTCATCATAACACCATACGCCATGATCTTCTGGATATCTTCTACCTTTTCGATATTGCACTCCAGACCGAGTTCATCCGCTGCTATCATGGTCTGCTCGGTGAGTTTCTTGCACTTGGGACAGCCGGTACCCAGAATTTCAATGTGTTTCATATCCCGATACTCCTTATTGAATTCGATGCAACGGACTAACGCATCCTCTGCCTGCCCATCATGTAAACATATGTCGCAGCCCAGTTGCTCAGCACCGTGACGATCCCAAACAGAAACATGCCAACGCTCATGAGCGCCCAACCCGACATAATGTTGCCGACAACGCATCCTCCGGCAAAGGCCGCTCCGATTCCAATCATCAAGCCACCGAGCAAGGCAAATAGAATTTCGTCTGGGGGTTTCGGGAGCAGTCTGGCCTGACCGGACATCCGAGCTGATACCCAGGAGCCGAGCATCAGACTCAACACTTCTAACACGAGCCACCAGACCACCTGCTTGCCGCTCCCTTTGGGTTGAGAGCCGGGACTGACCGGATCCGTGGAAGCAGGCGAGCCAGCCGGTTGGTTTAAGTAAACATGTTTGAAACCGTTGTCGACCAAGAGCAACTCGGCTTGCATGACGCCATGGGTGACGCCCAGAGGATAGTTGCGACCGCTGGCGGCTGATGAGAGATACGCCGGAACCATCAGCAGACCGATAGCCACACCGGCCACCCAGGATCTCCACGGCTTGGTCATAGTGCGTTCCAACCATGACTTATTGTCACCACCTGTTAGCCGAGCTGCGCCCGTTTGTCTTCTCCTGAAAACCCCTGCAATTACCAGCGTTAGGGCGGCGAACAGCAATGCCAGAACCCAGAACGGCGTACCCGTGAGACCAGACAGACTGACCGCTTTCCCGTCCGCCAGCGACACGACGTGCTTCTTCATCCAGATATGCATACCGTTGAGCGGTCCGAACTCAACCATCATGACTCCCACTGGAATCCCCAGTATGGCGACAATTGAATTAAGATTGCCCGCCGCACCCTTGTAAATGCAGCCGCTGATACAGCCTCCGGCGAGTACCATTCCCACACCGAATACGACTCCACCTACGATGTAACTAAGATAGAGAAACGGTTTCGGGCTCAGTTTCACCAACCCAAGCAGATCTAGTCCGGCAAACCCGAGCATCGCCACGACGATTAGAATCCACAGTCCAATCATCTTGCGCGGATCGCGCATCATGATAGTCTCACTGAATGCCGATGACCCGCACAGATCGCCTTTATGCAGAAATAAGCCAAATAAGAACCCGACGGGAATCGCTGTCAGCACCCACAGCTTCGTAACAGCTGCGATGATCGTTATCAGGAGCAATGCAAGCAGGCTGACAACCGAGTATGCCCGCCAGTTTACAGCGCTTGGTCTATGCAGCGTTTCCATTACAACGTAACCTCCTATATCTCCAAAACAGCGCTGACTTTCTCATTCTCACTGTCGTTGACCCGATTGCGATTGAAGAGCACATACAAACTTGGCATGAGAAACAGCGCCACCAGGATATCCATCAACAAACCGCCGATCGCTCCGGCCGCCATCGGCTGAAGCATATCGCCCCCCTCCTCCAGAGCAAGCGCCAGAGGAATAAAACCGACCAGTACCGCCATGGTTGTCATGACACGCGGCCGAAGCCGAATCTTCGCGGCACTGATAACAGCCTGATTCGGATTCAGGTGGTCACGACGGCGAAGATCTTCAGCAAAAGTCAGCAGCAGCACTCCATTATTGACGGTAGCGGCCACAACGATCAGGATGCCAATAATAACCGTAGCCCCCAACGGCAATCCGGCGAAGAACATCATCAGCACCACACCGACCAGACATACTGGAACACTGATCAGAATCAGGCTCGGCAACTTGAGGCTGTTGAACTGGACTGCCAGAACGATAAAGGAAAAGAAAATGGCAAATGCCAGGACCGCCAGGATATTGCGCATCATGTCGCCCATCATCTGCGCCTGACCGCCGTATTCGAATTCATACCCTACTGGAAGTTCAATCGAGGCCACTGCTCCCTGAAGTTCCGCCAATGCTTGACCGACACTGACGCCGGCGGCATCGCCGCGCACGATCACCTGTTTGATCTGATCTTCGCGTACGATTTCCACTGGCCCAACCGCCTGTCTGACCTCGGCCACATCCTTGATCCGGAGATAGCCGCCCTGCGCACAGTTGAGCGGCAAGTTTTCCACGTCCTGACGACTGGTAATTCTCACCTCGGGTACCATGAGCCGGACATTGTAGTATTCATCGCCTTCGCGATAACGGGTTGCCACTGTTCCAGCGATCAAAGATTTCAACGTTTCTGAGATATCGGCGATTGAAACACCCAGCTCCGCGGCTCTCTGTCGGTCGATTTTCACCTGGTATTCCGGTTTGGTCATGTCCATTGAGACGTAGACATTGGTGAAGTGGGCCAGTTCGTTCATGGCCGAGGAGGTCTGCCGAGCGAGAGCATCGAGCGTGGCCATATCCTGTCCCTTGATCTTTACCTCAATATCGGCCTCGCCAAGTTGGCGAAGGCCCTTAACCTTCATTTGCATGACCATTGCCTTGCCCCCCGGGACCGGTACTTTGGATACAAATGGTCGAAGTTTCTCTATATACTCATCCGTACTGAGATCACGCTCATTCCTCGGCGCCAGTTGGATATCGATTTCACCTTCATCGGCAATCTCGTAGGTATACAGGCCCCACACCTTGCCGCCTGATAGAGTGAACATGCTTTCGATATTGTCGTCCCGGCCAATGTGCCTCTCGATTTCAGCCAGTATTCGATCGGTTTCAGACACCGACGCCCCGACGGGCAACTTGACTTTGACCATTATGCGGCCGTCGTCCATTTGGGGCAGGAACTCACTCCCCAGTCTGCCGAGTAAAGCGATCCCAATGATGAGCACCGCTGCTGATGCCACCACGACCATCCAATTGCGCTGAAGTGTCCATGAAAGGACTCGGCCATAACCCTCGGTGACCCTCTCAAAATGACGCTCAAACCATGAGGTTCGCCCTTCCAACGATTTCTTTCCAAGAATCTTGGCCGACAGCATGGGTGTAACCGAAATCGCCATTAGAAGACTGATGACGACGATACCTGCGATTACCAGAATCAACTCTCGGAAAAGGAGACTGGTCAGGCCTGGGACTAGCAGGAACGGTACGAACAAAGCAAGATACGATAACGTTGCCGCAACGATAGCGGGGCCAATTTCGTCAGTGGCCCCATCGGTTATTAACAGGGTTGATTCGGTCGGTCGGTCTTTCCTCCAGCGGGTGATGTTCTCAATCACAACAATGGAGTTGTCCATCAATATCCCTATGGCGATTACCAATCCCCCCAAGGAGAATATGTTGAGTGAAAAACCTGCCATATCCATTAGAAAGAAGTTCAGGATAAGCGTGATGGGCAGTGCCGTAGTGAGCACCACAACCTGTCTCCATGAACCGAGAAAAAGGAAGATAATGAGAATGACTAGCAGGGCTCCTTCGACCGCAGCGTTGCGGACGCCATTGATTGCGGCCATCACATAATCGGCTTGATTTTCCACCATGCCGAGCTTTATACCTGCCGGCAACACCGGCTCAAGCTCTTTGATTCTGTCGCCGACCGCCTGCGCCACTTCGACTGTATTCGCATTGGCCTGTTTCAGAACGCTGAGTTTGACCGCCGGATGGCCGTCAAGGCGCGTAATGACCCGCGCATCTTCACTGGCATCGACTACTTCGGCGATGTCCTGCAGCAGCACCTTGGCCGAACCGCGACTGGCGACAACGACCGACCTAATCTCGTCAAGGTCGCGATATTCTCCGATAGTTCGGGCGATGAGCTCTCTGCTTCCGGAGGTCACCCTGCCGCCAAATTGTTCGACATTTTCTTCCTGAAGACGTTTGGTGATGCCGGCAAGAGTCAAGCCGTGTTTCTCGAGAGCTTCCTCATCAAGATGAATCCGGATTTCCCGTTTAAGTCCGCCGACAATTTGCGTACCGGCAACTCCCGGCACAGCCAGAAGTTGATCCTGCAACCACTCGTCCGTCCAAGTCCTTATCTTGACCAGGTCCCATTGGTCGCTAGTGACGGTCAATTGAACAACCGGAAGTTGTGACGGATCTGCTTTGATGATGACCGGTGGTTCCATGTCTCTTGGCAACTCCCGGGCGACCCGCGCCATGGCGGCAAGGGCATCCTGATATGCGACGTCCACATCGACACTATACTGGAAATTTGCCTGAAGGGTGTACATTCCCTCGATTGATGACGACTCAAGATAATCCAAATCGTCGACCGTGGCCATTTGCCTCTCGACCGGGTCGGCAATGTTCTTTTCTATCTCTTCGGGAGTCGCACCGCGCCACCAGATATGCACCTTGATCAGTGGGTACGTCATATTGGGCAGGAAATCGACCGGCAGCTGCCAGAGCGCATATAGACCCAGAACTGCCAGCGCAACAACCATGGCGCTGGTGGCCAGATTGCGATGGACAGCATATCGCGTGATCTTCATTGCTGATCGCCTCCTGAACCTTTAGGCTTCGATCCGGATTGAATCACGCGTACCTCTGCACCCGGCCTCAGCTTCTCATTACCGGCCACCACCACCAGTTCTCCCGCTGTCACACCCGATAATACCTGAACGCGGTTCTCCTGCTCGATCCCCAGCTCAACGCTCCGTCGCGAAACAGTGTCCGCGCTGACCACAAAGACGACTCTATCCCCGGAAGGCAGAACAAGAACGGACTGACTCGGCAGAACTACGGCGCTGTCCACGGTCTTCAGTGGCAGTAGCAACCGGGCAAACATCCCGGGGAGTATTGAAACTTTGGCGTCGATTTCGGCTTCGACGGTACGGGTTCGCATCCTTTCTTCGAGAAAGGGATAAGTCCTGGTAATACTCGCGTGAAATGTCGAATCCGGGAAGGCGTCAAGTCGAACAGTTAACGGCAGCCCGTTGTGAATTTGAGCAGAATACTCCTCCGGGACAGCGGCCTGGACGATCAGATTCGCCGGATCATAGACCTCAACCAATGGCGCACGCGGCACAACATAGTCGCCGTCACGTATATTGACTTTCGAGATGACACCATTCCACGGGGCAACAACCGAGAAGTCCTGCACCGCTTCCATGGCCTTAATCAACTGCGCTCTGGCATTCTCATAAGTCGCCCGGGCGCGATCCAGTTCTTCTCCGGGTAATGCTTGGCTCTCCACCAGCTGTTGAGTTCGATTGAGATTCTCTTCTTCCTTCTTGACGGCTTCCTGATAAGAAGTGATCTGCGCGTCGATTCCCTCGCGGCGTCCGATTGAAAGAATCACATAACCCATTGTTACTCGGTCCCCTTCGCGCACACGAAGATTCATAACCGGACCTTCAGCCGGTGACGCAAGCCGGGCGATGCGTTGCGGCACAACCGAACCGGTCAGTTCAATGATCTCAGATATGGACTCTACTGACACCGCTTCCGCTTTCACCTGAACGGGCTTCTTCTTTGCATTGGCACTCTCTGATGCTGCCCCGCCGGAGAAGATTGCGCGCCCAATAATCACGACGATTATGATTAGTACTGCCGAGGCAATGATTGTGACTTTTCTATTCTTCATTGATCCGATCCTGTCGCTAGCCGAAGCTGTGCCTGAGCGATATGCAGGTCAGCCAGGGCTCGGTAATGATTTGTTTGCGATTCCAGTAGAGCCGACTGAGCATCCAACACGTCAACGATAGCGCCTCGGCCGAGTTCGTATTTTTCGCGCTCGATGCGCAGACTTTCGGTAGCCTGGTCGACCGCCTTCCCGGTGGCTTCCAGCCTGTTGGAGGCGGCCCGTCGATTCAAGAGCGCCGTTGCAACTTCGAGCCGCATCTGTTGCTCAAGCTGCCTTAACCGCGCCTGCTGTTCAGCCAAGCGAGCCCGCTCCGCTCGAACCTTTGCTCGAACACGACCCCCTTCGAAAAAAGGAATATCAAGAACGATTCCGATGCGCCCGATATCCTCCGAAGTGGAAACGCCAGCTATATCTAGTCTATCATCAACTGCCCATCTGTAGCCGTAATATCCCTGCAATGAGAGTGTCGGCCAATGGGCCGCTCTTGCGGCATCAACGGTTCTGGCCTGCGCCTCTAAGGCCGACTTCTCTGCCAGGTAGTCGCCACGGCTGAGTTGAGCTTCATTTAGGATCGAGTCAGTTTCAGGCACAGGCGCCCCGACGGCTTCTTCAAGTTCGCCCTGAATGGTCAGGTTCGCAACCTCGTGCTCTACTATTCCGAGCAGATTGGCCAATATACGCTGATAGGTATCCAGTGAGTTCGTCTCTTGAACCAGGCGTTGGGTAACGTCGGCCAGACGTACCTCTGTGCGGAGCCGATCAACCGGAGCGGCTTTTTGAGATTCGACGAGGGTAGTGACCCGTCTGAGGTGTTCCTGCAATGTCCGTTGTGAGAACTCCACCGACTCCACGACTCGTCGCTGATCCAGGATAGAGTAGAAGATGCTGCTGACGTTGTATATCAGTTCTTCTTTGCTTCGAGCGAATCGATGCGCCGCCGCCTGTTCCAATAGTGTTGAAGCTCGGACGTTATTGATCAATCGACCGCTGCTGAACAGAGGCATCTGCAGGACTATATCTGCCGATGCTATATCACGACTGAACACACCGGGGTCCTGCGAATTGCGAACCGCAATCAGGCGCTGGGGATCAAGGGAATGCGCATAGCCGCCGGTACCGTGGAGCCGTGGCAAGAGCTCTCCGACGGTCATATCCTTCCGTGCTTCCGCCTGCTCAACCTGCCATGCCGCCGCCGCAATACCGGGATTATTCGCCAGCGCGATTTCAATCGCCCTTGATAGGGTGAGCGAATCTTGAAGGAGCACAGTGTTGTGGGCGGCCATTGATGCAGGTCGCTCAAGTCTCTTTGGCTGTTTCAATTCACGGTAGGGGTCGGTAGAGTGAATTAAAGCGCAGCCACTAACGGCGTAACCCAATCCAACCGTTATTAGAATTGCGGATAAATGATATCTTCTCATCCCCACGCCGCTCCATATATCATCCCAGTGATCGTAGCCATGACCACGACGATACCTATGAACACAATTGTCTTCTTCATCCCCATGACGCAGCGTAATACAAGCATACTAGGCAGCGACAATGCTGGACCAGCCAGCAGCAAAGCCAGAGCCGGCCCCTTGCCCATGCCGGAGCCAAGCAGACCTTGGAGAATGGGAATCTCGGTCAGCGTTGCAAAATACATGAAAGCTCCCGCAACCGACGCAAACAGGTTTGCCCAAAGGGAATTCCCGCCAACCGAACGGCTGATCCACTCCGAGGGGATAATTCCCTCGTGTCCAGGACGGCCGAGCAGCAGACCGGCTATCAGGACTCCGAACAACAGTAAGGGCAGAATCTGTTTCGCAAACCCCCACGTTTGTTCAAACCAACTCCCAATCTCCCCTTTGCTCATGCTGGTGATAACCGACAACCCGACAAATCCAGCCGCGAAAGGAATGAGCGGGTATCCACGAAAGACGAGTCCCAGGACGAGCGCCGCCGCTGCCGTCGCGGCTATCTTCCACCACGAAACCTTGAACCAGGCGATGAGCATCACCCCCAGCGCCGCAGCCGCAATCGCGGTCAGATACCATTTGAATGAGTAAATAGCATCCCAAACCCCTGCCGGTTCGCTCGATTTTCCCCAGTTTGCGAATACCAGCACCGCAATCATCGACGCAAAATACAGGACCGTTTGCCACAGCGCCCGTGTGGCTGGAGGCTCCGGCATCGCCATTTGGGCTTCTGCTCTGGCCGTTTCCTCCTTGCGGTAAATGAAATGCATGAGTAAACCCACAACGACGCTGAAGGCCACTGCCCCGACCGTCCTTGCCACACTCATTTCCAGACCCAAGATGCGGGCTGTCAGGAAGATTGCCAAAACGTTGATAGCCGGGCCTGAATAGAGAAACGCACTGGCCGGGCCAAGCCCCGCTCCCATGCGATATATACCGGCAAACAGAGGGAGGACGGTACAAGAGCAGACTGCGAGAACGGTTCCCGAAATCGATGCAACGCCGTAAGCGAGAACCCGATTGGCCTTAGCGCCCAGATATCGCATAACCGAGGCTTGGCTTACAAACACTCCAATCGCTCCAGCGATGAAGAAGGCTGGAATCAAGCAGAGTAAGACATGTTCCTGAGCATACCACTTGACTAACTGCAATGATTCGGAGACGGCGTTGTCAAAACGCGGCTTTCCAACCGGCAAGTAGAAGCTGACGAGGAATGCGGCTACGATCAGTGCGAGAGGTTTCCATTCTTTCTTCCAATCCATGTTGTCATATCCTCAAAATTGGACTTGCTTACTCTATTATTTGGCTTTTTCACCAAATAGCATGTCAAAAAAAGACTACTGCTTAGCCACAGCTGCACCTCGCCGTGCGTTGGCCTGCAAAACGCCTTCGACACAGCCAAAGAAGTTCAGTATGCACGGTACCCGTAAGCGATAGAACACTTGAAGACCTCGCTTTTCATCGTCAAGTATCCCTGCATCCCTCAAGACCGACAAATGCTTGGAGACTGTGGATATGTCAGCGCCAATCATGTCTCGAAGCTCGCAAACGCACCGTTCGCCTCTGGACAATTCATCCACAATGAATAGCCTCGACGGATGGGCCATAGCTTTGATCACCCGTGCCCGGGCTTCGTACTTCTGTCTGGTCTTGTTATCCATACTTCTCCTTATACCCTCATCGGCTTTGTTGGTTGGCAAAATAACCAACTAACGAAGATTGTCAAGAGGATTTTTTGAGAGTTGTGGGAGAGTTGGGTCGGTTTTTTTTGGTAGGGTTAAGCTGCTGTCGAATCATTTAGATGGTTCGTGGTGAGGACGTGGAGCTACAGTCAACCGCAGCATGATTAATCCTCTCCACAACTACATGTTGGTTCCGTTCCCTTCAAAGCCTCTGCTATGACGGCGGCGGCGCAACCGACGCCAGCTCGTGCTGTCAAGGCACCTTCTGGGCAGTTCAGGCTGCAAGCCCCCCACATTCCATACAGACATCGCGATCAACTATCTTAGACGTGGTCTCCGCTCCCGTCAGAGCTTCAAGAGCAACACATGCCTTGAACTCGGCGGTAAATATCCGTCGCTTCTTCATCTTCCAATTCCTCCTGAGTACCTCTCCTTTCCACCTTGATCAACTGTCCGAATCTTCGCAACCACCTCTCACTACTGGAGGGCGAGTATTTCGAGCAGAAGGCGTTCCCGAAGTCCTTCATCCAGCGAATAGACTATAACTACCCGCACAAGCTATCCAATATACATTTCCGGTGAATTTGACTGCTGGTGAATACGAGGAAGTTCTTGCTATAGGAAAACTAAGCGGGGTTGACGAGACTCGAACTCGCGACCTCCTGCGTGACAGGCAGGCGTTCTAACCAAACTGAACTACAACCCCGACTCAAAACCGTCGAAATTCTGTGCTTCGTCTATATGTCCATCTGGGCGATACTGGGATCGAACCAGTGACCTCCTGCTTGTAAGGCAGGCGCTCTGAACCAACTGAGCTAACCGCCCTAAGTCTGATCTCCTTCAGTCTTCCGTTTCTCTTTCCAGATTATGGCCGCTGGAACTATTACGCAGTATCCCAGCACCAGCAATACAGGCGCAAGTGTGTCAGAACCGAAGGCAAGCGTTATGAATCCCAAGACAATCGCCGCAATCCCTGCGCCAAACAGAATCAGGTTTGTTCGGCCAAACGGCAATCCAAAAGTTCGAGACTGTGTTCTCGCCTGCGCAGCTCCTGACGGTCTTCTCGCTTTCTGCACCATATCGTGCGGAAAATACGAATCCTGCTCCCGTTGTCAAGCAGAAAGGTCGAGCATTGGCGGTCAATGTGCCTTTAGCCTGGTGCCTTCCAATTGAGGGACTTGGCCTGCACCCATCTTGGTCGATTTGGACACAAGTGACCTGTGCGGCAAGCTAAGAAGGCAGAATCACTTCTGACGGAGGAATGTCAAGAATCTCATGCTTGCTGGGATACTCCAATGGCCAAGACGCTCAGCGGCTCATATCGGACAATCGGATGTCGTCCTGTATTGAATTGACTGTGCCGTCCACGATCCGGTATATTCATCCACAGTGGAACTGCTCACTCATTGAAATGTTGAACGAGTATTGATTATGACCAAAAAGACAGCTTCAAGAATGTTTGCGGCAGCTTCGAGCGTGGGGGTTTGCTTCTTTCTGATGACCGGCTGCGGAAGCAGCGAGGGGAATCGCCTTCCCGGTCGTCAGGGGGGAGCTCGGGCTGGAGCCGTTCCGGTCACCGTGGTTGAAGTACTTCCCACCTACCTTGAGAACAAGATCGTAACCACTGGCACTCTGTTAGCCAATGAGGAGGTCAATCTCAGACCAGAGACCTCCGGCAGAGTCACCGGCGTCTATTTCCAGGAAGGGAGCAGAGTTAAGCAGGGAACGCTTCTTCTGAAACTCAACGATCGTGAATTGAGAGCCGAGTTAGGTCAGAAGCAAATCGAAGAGAAGTATGCGTCAGACGAAGAAGCTCGCAAGAGGAGTCTCCACTCGATAAGTGGAATAAGCCAGGAAGAATACGACCGGGCAGCGAATGCGGTTAAGCTTGCGGAAGCTGAGAAAGAGATAATCAGGTCCCAGATAGCCGAGACAGAAATCGTGGCTCCTTTCGACGGCGTAATCGGACTTCGGTACGTGAGCGAGGGGAGCTTTGTATCTTCCGACATGCTGGTTGCCACAATGCAGGACATCGATCCAATCAAAGTCGAGTTCTCTGTTCCGGAGAAATACGCACTGCTCTTAGGCAAGGGCTCGGAGATCACCGTGCAGGTAGGGGAGACCCGCGCCGAACGCAAAGGAGAGGTTTACGCAGTAGAGGCGAAGATCGATCTGGAGACCCGCAGTATCAAAGCAAGAGCAACGATCCCGAACCCGGACGGGCAACTGATTCCGGGATCGTTCGCCAAGGTTGAGATCACGCTTGAGCGAATCCCCGACGCTCTCGTCATTCCCACTCAGGCAGTAGTGACGGAAATAAGCGGCGAGAAGGCGTTTGTGGCGAAGAACAACACGGCTCGCTCTGTGTCGATAAGAACTGGAATCAGGACCGAGAATGGTGTTCAGGTGGTTGACGGTTTACAGCAGGGAGATACCCTAATTGTGACAGGCCTTCTTCAGCTTGTTGACGGCAAACCGATTGAGATCAAGTACGCGCGGGCAGGACGAGACTCGATTCAATGAACCTGCCCTCGACATGCATTACCAGGCCTGTCTTGTCGATCGTGCTATCGATTCTGATAGTGCTCTTCGGGGCAATAGGCTTCCTATTCCTCGGTGTAAGAGAATACCCGAGCGTGGACCCGCCGATCGTAACGGTAAGCACCTCTTACACTGGCGCCAATTCCGACATAATCGAATCCCAGATTACGGAACCGCTTGAGGAGTCCATTAACGGCGTTGCGGGAATCCGATCTCTGACATCTGTTAGCAGTGATGGCCGAAGCTCGATCACGGTGGAGTTCGAACTCGGCGTCTCTATGGAAGAGGCTGCAAACGACGTGCGCGATCGAGTTTCGCGAGCGATCCGAAACTTGCCGTCCGACGTCGATCCGCCTGTGATCACCAAGTCCGATGCAGACGCGAGTCCGATCGTCTCGATGACGGTCCAGAGTGAAACGCATGATCTTCTGCAGCTATCTGCAATTGCTGACGACATCTTCAAGGAGCGGCTGCAGACAATTCCGGGTGTGAGCGAGGTCAGAATCTGGGGAGAGAAGAAGTACTCGATGAAGCTTCTCATAGACCCGTCGAGACTCGCGGCATATGGATTGACACCGGTAGATATCCGAAACGCGCTTCTCAGGGAGAACGTCGAGCTTCCTACCGGTCGGGTCGAGGGTTACAGTACCGAATTGACGATTCGTACCCTCGGGAGATTGACTACTCCAACTGAATTCAATGACTTGATCATCAAGGAAACTGATGGGTCATCGGTGAGGCTGTCAGACGTGGGCAGAGCAGTGCTTGCGCCGGAGAATGAGCGAACCCTGCTTCGGGGAAACGGCGGTATCCCGATGGTAGCCGTCGCGATAGTGCCTCAGCCAGGGTCGAATCACATCGCCATAGCAGACGAATTCTATCACAGGGTAGAGCAGATCAAGGGAGATCTGCCCGAAGGGGTGCGTCTCAACGTCGCTATGGATGCTACCGCGAACATTCGTAAAGCTATCACCGAGGTTGAAGAGACAATACTCCTGGCGCTCATTCTCGTACTACTTGTGATCTTTGCATTCCTGAGACATTGGCGGACAACTCTGATTCCGATGCTCGCTATTCCGATCTCTCTGATCGGTTCGTTCTTTATCATGTACATGTCTGGCTTCACGATCAACATTTTGACACTTCTCGGCATCGTGCTGTCGACCGGCATCGTTGTGGATGACGCAATCGTCGTATTGGAGAATATCTACAGCAAGATCGAGCGAGGTATGAATCCACGGGAGGCAGGCCACAAGGGCTCACGAGAGATATACTTCGCGATTATCTCGACCACGATAACTCTCGCATCGGTATTCCTCCCCATAATGTTTCTCCAGGGCTTGACCGGCAGACTCTTCAGAGAATTCGGAGTTGTCGTAGCTGGATCAGTCCTCATTTCTGCCTTTGTCTCTCTTACTCTCACGCCCATGATGAGCGCCCGCACACTGCGCAAGAACGAACACGAGAGCCGCTTCTTTGAGATGAGCGAACGGATGTTCGATCGGCTGATTTCCAGCTATCGGAGCACATTGCGGACTTTCGTTAAGCGCAGGTACCTCGCACTTGCCATCATGTTGTTCTCGGTCGCGGTGATCTTCGGACTCGGATCTTCAATCAGATCTGAGCTTGCACCAATGGAGGACAAGAGCAGGTTTTCCGTCAACTCCACTGCTCCTGAGGGCACCTCATTTGAAGCTATGAACGATTATATGGATAAGATACTGAGCATCGTCGACACAATGCCCGAAAAGGCGGTGGTGGTTTCTATGACAGCGCCGGGATTCGGAGGAGGTTCAGCGAATTCGGGATTTGTCCGAGTGAGTTTGATTCAGCCCGAAGACAGAAATGATACACAACAGGAGATAGCTGACCGACTATCCGCTCAATTGAGGGAGCTTACATTTGCAAGAAGCTATGTCACGCAGGAGCAGACCATCGGGGGTTCACGCGGCTCCGGTCTACCCGTGCAGTATGTCATTCAGGCCCCAGACATCGAACGGCTGAGGAAGGTCATACCGATCTTCATGGAGCAAGCGCAGTCGAGCCAGGTCTTCCAGGTTGTCGACTTGAACCTGAAGTTCAACAAACCGGAGTTGAATATTGAGATCGACAGAGACAGAGCACGCGTGCTTGGCGTCACGGTGAGAGACATTGCGGAGACGCTTCAGCTTTATTTCAGCGGTCAGCGATATGGTTTCTTCATTATGAATGGCAAACAGTACTCTATTATTGCGCAAGCCGAGCGAACTGATCGCGACGAGCCGCTTGATCTCAGCTCGATCTACGTGAGGAACAATCGCAACGAGCTGATCCAGCTCGATAACATGGTCAGGATGTCATACCGCAGCAGCCCGCCGCAGCTTTATCGTTTCAATCGCTATGTCGCGGCCACGGTCATGGCTTCGCCGGCAAAGGGATATACGCTTGGCGATGCTATCGATGAAATGGACAGAATCGCCGGCAGCACGCTCAACGAGTCATTCACTACAAGTCTCGCTGGTACGGCCAAGGATTACGCCGAGAGCTCCAATACTCTGGTGTTTGCGTTTGTGCTGGCTCTGATTTTAGTGTATCTGATTCTGTCCGCTCAGTTCGAGAGCTTCCGGGATCCGTTGATAATCATGTTCACGGTACCGCTCGCGCTTGCGGGCGCGATCCTGTCATTGTGGCTGTTCGGCCAGACTTTCAATGTCTTCAGTCAGATAGGGATCATCGCCCTTGTCGGAATCGTGACCAAGAACGGCATCCTTATCGTAGAATTCGCCAACCAGCGTAAAGCTCAGAAATTGGCTCTGAAAGACGCGGTCATTGACGCAGCGGCTCAGCGATTCCGCCCGATTCTGATGACGAGTCTCGCGACCGCCTTCGGCGCGTTACCGATTGCGCTCGCATTGGGTGCGGCTTCCAAGAGCAGGGTTTCGATGGGCATAGTGATCATTGGGGGGTTGATGTTCTCGCTGGGGCTAACGCTGTACATAATACCGGCATTGTATACCTATCTGTCGCGGGAAAGGTCTGAAGAAGCGATCCAGCAGCCCGAAGCCGTTGAGCCGGAGGGCGCTCCGGCAACGTAATCCAATCAAGTCTGATTCTCAACCTGACTCACTGGGAGCTTGCGTCTGCAAGTCGGCAGGACAGTGCCAGAGGTCACGCGAAGTTGCGCTGTCTGTGCTCCTACACACCTTTGCTTGACAAGTTTGTGTGAGCGTCCTACATTCTGAAGATGATTGCCGGAGAGTTCCCAACGCTGAGGAGGTGTTGTGGCTATGCTGTCTGAGGCACGAAACAGAATCCTTGTTGCGATTCTTGTCTCACTTGTCATCTTCGCAAGCGCGATTACTCTGCGCCATCTCATTGCATCCGGCATTGTGTCTTCAATGATCGTGACTCAATCGACGGAGTTGATCCTCTCGATTCTGGCTATCGCAGTGCTCGGCAAGGCTAAGTTCTCGGCGTATGGTTTCCGCTTGCCGAGAAAGGCAGACGGACAGTCGGGGGGAGGTCCTCGCTGGTGGAAGATCGCTTTGGCGGCCTTCGGTATCGGTGTGGCCGCGTCCGTAGCGATGGTTGCGCTCGGTGGCTCGGGTGTTCCTTCAGTCAAGCAAATGACGCCAGGCCAAATGATCCTTTTCGTTTGGCTGATCTCCAGCATTGTCGAGGAGGTTCTGACCCGTGGTCTTCTCCTCGGTCATATGGCCAACTTATCGGACAGAGTCGTAAGGATCGGTGTCTTTCGAGTTCGCCTTCCGATTCTGATTAGCGCAGCCTTCTTTTCGTGCATGCACATTGTCATTATCTTCGCTGGCGCGGATGCCGTTACCTCCTCAATAGTGTTGCCATTTACCTTTCTACTGGGACTGATAGCAGGGCACGCATGCCTCAGATCAGGCAGCCTTCTGCCCGCCATCGGACTTCACATGCTTGCCAACATCGGCGGAGCAGTAGGCGGGATGATCGCGATGACGGTGAAAGTCCTCGCTGGCAGGAGTCCGTTCTGATCCCGTAGACCCCGAGCAAGCCACCTTGTGCTCAGCCAGTACGGACTCTGACTTAGAAACTGTACGCAAACCCCATCATAAGTCTGGCTTCGAGCTTCGGCTGATTGATAGCGTCGTCGGCAGAATCATAGTCATAGCCATCTCGGCCGTTGACGGCTTCGCCGTCGGGGCTGTATGATGTATCGTGGCCACTCAGCGTGCTTCTGAAGTACTTGTCTACGCCAGCCGTCAGCACAAGTTCTGTTCGCCTGCTTATGGAGAAGTAGGTCTCAAGACCAACTCCGGCTCCCCACTGGTTTGATGTTATATCAAATTTCTCATTGCCGCCGACGTAGTTGAAAGTGCCAGTGAATCTCGAATGCCGTGATCCTCCTACGGCGTATATCCTTCTCTGATCCAGGAGCTGGAGGGGATACATGAAATCCAGACGGAAATCCCAGATGTGACCGCTCTCCTGAGGCGTGCCGTTGGTTGCGTCATTGATAAAATTGATGCGCGCTTCCGCAGGCTTGCCTGGATCGGTCATCAGATAACCAATCCCGAGTCGCGCCGCAAAAGGGAAGCTCGGAGCGATATCAGATATGATCAAGCCCGCTTGTGCACCTGCTCCGCCGCTGTACCCGAGAAGCAGCGAACCGGTGAGTGAAGGTTTGCCTTCCCCAGATGCAACTCCATCTCCAGCGAACGTCAGCCCGCCCAGCATAATCGCCAACAAGACGGCACTCGCTGTAATCGCTCTCATGATAACCTCCGCGCATTCAGGCTTAGTCTTACCATTCTTCGGTTTTTGTGCAATTGAGTAACTGAGACACCCTCATTCAAGTATGTCGACCGAAAAAACACCATAATTGAGTCCTGTTTCAAATTGAAGCCTTAGCTGGGCACATATGGCTCTTCTTCGGCAATCAACCGGATGGCACAAGCCATGATTCGACCGGTCATCACCGGCACAGCGAACTTATTGATATTCTGTAGCTTAAGGGTTGGGAATCCCGGGCTGAGGGCTGACGTCTGTGGCACGAACCGAATGTCGGAGGGACGGTTTGGAGACTGAAGTCGCCTGCGGCGGAGCAGCCGAATTGCTTAGGTTTCTGAAAATCAGCTCAGCAGTGACCAGCGAATAGAACAAAATGAAAACAAACTCTTGACAGCAACATAATCTTGGATTGATTCTCAGACAGAGGGACGAAGAACCCGTCTTCCGGGCAGTTTCCTAACCCCCTCTGTCCGGGACATCTTCGTCCCTCGTTTCTGAGAGGGTATCTTGATCTCCAAATCAGGAGATAGGGGTTGCCGATGACAGTCTCTGACAGTCGACTTAGCAGTTTTTCGAGGTTGTATAGGCTTGCTCGCCGGGCGGGTAAGCTTAGAGTTAGATTTGGACCTGAGCCAAAGTTGCAGTCAACATGGTATCCAAGCCGATTTCGAAGCGCGTTAGCTTAGATCGATTGCTGTCAGAAAACGATCTTTGTCAGTCATGGATGGGGCGGGATCTGTCAGACAATCGGCAGCGATTCATAAAGGTATCTTCGCTTGGTAGACTCGATCAGGCGGTTGTTGGGGATACGATGGCGGTATCGTACAACTGCCAGAAGAAGCTCGGCGCGCATTCGGTGAACAGAGCCTTAAGGTCGCTGAGCGAGCACGGGCGCACAATGGTGGTCTATCGGTATCTTGATCCGGAGCAGTGGAGTCCGGTAGATGCGTGTCTGTTCAAGCGGCGCTCGCGCGAGATTCTGTTCCAGATATGTCTCACTGTGGACTTCCTGCATCTTGCCGGAGTGGTTCATCGCGATCTGAAGTTGGGCAACTTCCTCTGTCTGGACAGAGATGGTTTGGTGAGAGTCGTTCTCGCCGACCTCGATTTCCTCGCGCCGGCATATACTCCGATGAACGCTTGCCTTTTCGGCACTCCGGGGCTTATCGCTCCTGAGGTGCTTCGCAACGAGCCGTTCTCACCTCGATCCGACAACTACTCGCTCGGTGTTTCCATCCGTGGACTACTCGAGGAGCTACAGGATATAGAACCGGTACCGCGAAATGGAGACTTATTGACATGCGACGGGCTTCGGATGTTCGCCGATCGTCTGACTCGAGAAGAGGCATTCGAACGTCCTCACATGCTCATCGATGAACTGCATTCCCTGCATTTGATCAGTGAACAGCAACTGGGAGATTTCAATAACAGACTGCTTCAGAATCGTCTATTGGCAGCGCTCAGAGAGATCAGAGCAGCTCGGTATTCGTTTCGGGCTTCGGCTTCTACCTTTTTCACCGAGAGGATAGGTCTGTTTGGATTACACCCCGAACTCTGCGAGGACATTCAAACGGCAATTGCCCTCAATCCGAAGCGGACGCTGTGGGCTGCACGAGACTTCATTCGAAATGCCCAGCTCAAGCGATTCTCTGACAAATGGAGTCTGTTGGCGTCCGACGAATCGATTGCGGAGTTGCTTGCGAAGCTGAACTCCGAATTCGGGCTCGCGCTCGCTGCTGCCGAATCAGAGCCAAGCAGTACCGGGCGAGGCAGCAAGTCCAATTCTCCCTTGCTGTCCGAGGAGGATGGAAATGAGGAGCCCCTTAAGGCCTATGTCCTGCTCAAGAAACGCGCGAAGAGATTGAGTGGGTCGTGCGAATCAGGCAAGCTTGAACGTGTGAGTGTATACCGAAGACTCGCGTCATTGGGCGCTGCACTGGCGAGGCATACGGAAATCGAGATTCACCTCACAGAGTTGCTCGAGAATCTCGATGAAACCGATAATGAGTACTTGGACAGTCTGCTGCATCTGGTGCTCTCGCAGATTAGGCAGGGCAAAGACTCTCTGGCGAAGGAGACGATTTCGCGCGGGCTGACTCTCTCCGAGCGGACAGGGTCACCGAAACACCAGCTCGAATTCAGCCGGCATAACGCCTGGATGCTCTCCGTCGACGGTCAGCACGACAAAGCGCTTGAAGAGTTGCGTTCGATCGCTAAGAGGGCAGAGGAGAATGGCTTCTATGAGGTCTGTATTCGCGCTCTTCATAGCGCAGGAGTTGCGTGCTGGAGAGCCGGACGGTTCGAAGCTGCCGAGGAGTACCTGAGCCAGTCGATACGTTTGGCAAAGGAGCGCGACTGCGTGCATGCCTCGTCGCCTGCGATGGAGACCATTGCGATGCTCTACTTCGAGATAGCCGATTACGAGCGGAGTGAACGCTTCCACAAGTTGACGCTGAAACACTCGACCGAACCTGCTGATGCATACATGGTGCCGCATGTCTGCGTCGGTCTGATGAACACCAGCCTTCGTCTTGCCAAACACGGCGAAGCAAGGCAATGGAACCAGCGCTATCTCGCCGCTCTGCCGCCAAACCAGAGTGAAGCGGTCTTCGGCAGATTCTATTTCAACGAGGGATGGATATCACTCATGCAGGGAGAACTTGCGATGGCGTCTGAGGCGCTTCACATAGCCGCTGACGCCCTGACTCCTCTCGGCAACAGCAGAAACCTTGGCAAGGCCTACTACGATCTTGCGGAACTTGCTCTGTATCAGGGTGATCGTGATGCTGTGAAGCTTTACGCCGGGCAGGCGACCGACGTGTTCACCAAGCTTGGGGATTCGGCTTCGTTATCGGACGTTGTTGCTATTGAGGCCATGAGCGGTTGCTACTACGATAACAACTCGTGCGCTATCGATACACTTGTCTCAGCGATCGAGACCCAGTTGGACCGGAAGTCATGGTACGCAGCGTGCACGGGCATGGTGCATCTGATCCTGATGAAGATTCCAATACCAATGTCAATAATTGACAAAGCGGGGCCGCTCCTCACGAAACGGGTTGACTCTCGCGTCCCGCTTTTCTCGGCTTTCGATCAATTGCGGATGATGGGCGCTTGCGGTGACCATTCCTCGGCGGACATCGCGCTGCTGAAGTCGGTGTATCGGATCTTCAATCAGGCAGGCCACTATTTTCTCGCAATGCTGGTCTGCAGGCGAATCGCTGATGTTTGCTTGGAGAAATCTAACAGCAAGCTCGCGCAGAGGTTTCTTGCGCAGGCACTGGCACTCTCCCGCCGCATCCGAAACCGCAGGTTCGAATCAGATATCCAGGCGAAGCTGAGCAGGATCAACGAGACGGATGACACATGGCGGACCGCAAGCGTGTTCGCGAAGGACCTCTCCTCGATCTTGACTGACATTGGCGACTATCAAGGTACTCTCGACAGGATCCTCCGCTTCGCTGTCGACAAAACAGGCGCTGAACGAGGCGTTCTTCTCCTAAAATCGGATCATGCTTCTGATCTGCACATCAGATCAAGTTTGAATTGTGACGATCAGAGCCTGAATGATGTCTCGGATTTCAGCCGTACGGTCGCAAGGAGTACTGCGGAAGGCTTCGAACCTCTGGTGATTGCCAACGCGATCGAAGACACCAGGACAAGCGGGTACAAGAGCATCGTGCTGCACAACATCCTGTCGGTAATCTGTATGCCTATCAGAAGGGGAGGCGAGTCGACGGGTGTGCTCTATCTTGACCACCACACGATTCCGGCCCTTTTCGATCGCGGTGACATAGAGTTGATCACCGGGATTGCCAATCTCATCTCCCTTGTGCTTTCTGCAGCGAGGGAGCTGAGACAGGTCAGACGGTCGCATGCCCAGTTGCTTGAGGATCTGGCACACCTCGGACTTCGTCAGTCGTTCGTTACTCGAGACCCGGTGATGCTGTCACTTCTGGAGAAGCTTCCGGACATCGCGAAGTCGGATTCGAGCGTCCTGATCTTCGGGGAAAGCGGCACTGGCAAGGAGATTCTTGCAGACATGCTCCACCATCTCAGCCTGCGGAAGGCTGGTCCGCTGGTGAAGCTCAACTGCTCAGCCATTCCTGACACGCTGATCGAGTCTGAGCTTTTCGGCATGGCCTCGAAAGCAGCCACCGACGTGGGTGAAAGAGAAGGCAAGTTCGAAGCTGCGGACGGCGGCACGCTCTTTCTTGACGAAATCGGGGACATGCCGCTTGCTGTCCAGTCCAAGGTGCTGAGGATTATCGAATATCCGAGCTTTAGTCGGGTGGGAAGCAACCAGACGATTTCAGCCGATGTGCGTCTCGTGTACGCCACAAACAAAGACCTTGCGCAGTCAGTACGGGATGGATCGTTTCGACATGACCTGTTCCACAGAATCAACAAGATCTACCTGGAGATACCGCCTCTTCGCGACAGGTTGACTGACATCCCTGTTCTCGTAGAGTTCTTCTCAGGCGTGCTTGCTGGAGACAAGCCGGTTCCCCGATTCTCCCGTCAGTCGATGGAGAAATTACTGAGCTACGATTGGCCGGGAAACGTCAGAGAGCTGCGCAATCTGGTTGAGCGGCGCTGCATAATCCACCCGGGAGAGGTCGTCAACGTCGATGACCTTCCCAAAGAGATGCGTACTCCCCCGAAACGCCAGCCTCTTTCAACAAAGCTGCGTGAAGCTGAAGAAAGCCTGCGAATACGCAATCTTCTGGACGAAAACGACTGGAATCAGTCGAAAGTTGCACGGATGCTCAACATGCCGTTGACGACCCTCCGAAGAAAGATGGTCAAGTACGGCATCAGGCGCAAGCCGTAGTACTGCACGAATTCGCCGCTTGCCGCATTTGTCACTGACTTCGGCAGCCAATAAGTCCTTGCGGAACAACGGATACTGCAATCGTCCTGCCGTTGGCACATTCTAATCCGGCAACAATACCGACTCCTACCTTCGGCTCTGCTCATAAGTTCTTCAACGACAATGCACTTCCATGCCACTGAATTGGGGCACGGAGTTTGATCTCTCTGGCGTTTGGCATACAACCCATACGCCGGAGGAGAGATGGCTTCAAAACGTGCACGTTCAATCCTGCTTGGCCGCATTCTGGCCATGCTTCTGATTGCGATTCTTCTGCTGCCCGTGGTTGGCGGCGTCGCTTTCTGTGATGGAGGAGACGGGGATCCGCCGGCCACGCCGCCGATTCCTCCCAAACCCCCGGAAGCTACGTCCGGTGAGGATTTATCGCTCTGGGATTGGTTTGTTGGGGTCATAGATACGATTATCTGAAAGGGATGGCGATACGGGGGAGGTCTTCTCCCCCGTGCGTCGGCAAATATTATGGGTAAACTGGACAAGATCGTTACGCTGATGAGTCTTTTGCAGAGTCGGAGATCGGTTGATCTCGGCACGATCACCAGACTCTGCGAAATCAGTGAAAGGACTGCGTACCGCTATATTGCGAGGCTCTCCGCCGCCAATGTGCCGGTCTTCTATGAGAATGAAACGGGCGGTTACGCTCTCGCTTCGCGCGCCGGCAAATCAGTCGGTGACTTGAGTGCAGGTGAGATATGTATGGTGCTTACAGCATTGGAGCTTCTCAGGAATCGACTTCATGAGGGGTACGATGCAGACATTGTTGTGCTGATGACGAAAATCATGGCATCGACGGATTCTCCCGCCGAGGAGTATCTAAAGGCATTCGAGGAGTCCGGAGCCATGCTCCAGCGCGACTTCAGCGACACTATGACTGACCTACTGATCAGAACTGCTGTAAAACACAAGCGACGGCTATGTATCACCACGACCGAGGACACATGCAGCCCGAGGGTCTTGCGCGAGCCTCAACTCCGATTCAAGAACGGATGGCGCGTTGACTCGACGGAGTCAAGTAACTCGGAGTCCGGAGGTATTCCGCTGGACAAAGTCACAAAGGTGAACATGCTCTGAGGATGGCGCCGTTCCTTTGGAGCCGATTTGACGTTGTCTATTTGAACAGGTCTGCGGCCGCCACGAAGTTGTTCGACTCCGTCTCGTAGTGACTGGCTGTGTCTCTGATTTCGCACGTGGCAAACCGACTCCACGTAGGTAACAGCATAGCGCTATCTGATTGAGGGTGGGGCTTTTCCATTCCCGTCCAACTATTGCTCTTGACTCAGAGATCAATCCTTTCTACGTTTGTGGCTGTTTATGATGGTTGCACTCCACACTTAGGCTCGACTTCCGAGCAGCACAGAGGAGAGGCGGAGCGACGATGTTCAGACGGTTGTTGCCCAAAGAAACCAGCTTCTTCGACTACTTCGAAGAGCACAGCAAGTTCGCTATGCAAGCATGCAGAGAATTGGATTTGATCGCGAGCAATCCGCTCGATCTGGCCGGAGGCGTGAGCCGTGTGAAGGAAATAGAGCATCAGGCCGACGAGATTACCCATTCGTGCATCGACGCACTACATCGCACGTTTATCACGCCGATTGACAGGTCTGACATTCATCGACTCATCAAGAAGATGGATGATATAGTCGATTCCGTCGACAGCGCGTCATCGAGGATGCTGCTTTACGAGCTCACTGAAGTTCGTCCCGAGCTCAAGCAATTCACGGAAGTACTGGTGAGAGCAACGACGGCAATAGACGGCGCTGTCAGGAGCTTGCGCAACGTCAATCAGGCCAATGAGACAATCAATAAGCACTGCATGGAGGTGCATGCCGCTGAAAACGAAGGGGATCAGATTCTGCGGTCCGCTCTCGCCACGCTTTTTAGAGAAGAAAAAGACGCAGTACTGGTGATCAAATGGAAAGAGATATTCGAGAGGCTTGAAAAGGCCACAGATCGCTGCGAGGATGTCGTGAACATCGTCGAAGGCGTCGTGATAGAGGCCTCGTGACGATGACTCCGATACTGTTTGTCATCATTCTCACGGTTGTCGTCGCCCTGATATTCGACATTATCAATGGGTTTCACGACGCAGCTAATTCCATCGCGACTGTCGTGTCGACTCGAGTTCTCAGCCCGAGGATCGCTGTGCTCTGGGCCGCGTTCTTCAACTTCGTGGCGATGTTCGTTTTCTCCCCTCGCGTCGCCGACACTATATCAAAGATCGTCAAGATCAGCGGAGGCGACAATGTCTACGTTTACGTGGTACTTGCCGGACTGCTCGGCGCGATAGTCTGGGATCTTATCACATGGTGGCTGGGGTTGCCGACGAGTTCGTCCCATGCACTCATTGGCGGGGTAGCCGGCGCGGGACTTACGTGCGGGGGAGTCGGGGTGATTCGGTGGAGCAATATCTGGAAGACCGTCGAGTTTATTCCGCTTGCACCCCTAATCGGCCTTGTGATTGCCTTCTTCGTTATGATAGGCGTCTACTGGATTTTCCGCAAGTGGAAACCCACAGAGGTCGACCGGCTCTTCCGTAAAGGGCAGCTCATGTCAGCCGCTCTCTATTCGCTGGGTCACGGAGGGAACGACGCACAGAAGACCATGGGGATAATCATGGCATTGCTCATAGCCGGTGGCTTGATGAAGCCCGGCGCTGAACTGTCGCTTCTCCATTCGAATACCGCGTGGATAATTCTCTCCTGCCATGCCGCTATGGGAGTCGGCACAGCATTCGGCGGGTGGCGAATAGTCAAGACCATGGGGATGAAGATCACAAAGCTCAAGCCAGTGGGAGGATTCTGTGCCGAGACAGCTGGGGCCGCCACTCTTTTCATGGCGACTCATCTCGGTATACCGGTCTCTACTACCCACACGATCACGGGGGCTATCGTCGGTGTTGGCGCGACCAGTAGGCTGTCGGGCATCAAATGGGGCGTAGCAGGGAGGATCGTCTGGGCGTGGTTGTTTACAATTCCTGCGGCTGCTTTGGTCTCGTCAGGCTGTTTTCTTCTTATCAGGCTCTTTCATCCGTTTTAGTGTCCTGTCCCTAACGCATCTTTACAGCGGTTGATTCCATCAATGGTCGCGTAGGTATCGCCCGTAGGGAAGAACCCGAAGTCCCCGATGACGGGGACGAAGCGGTTCTGCCGATCC
>JAGVNY010000191.1 GCA_020053015.1 Candidatus Zixiibacteriota bacterium
AAATTCTCCTTGATAGAACGTGGCGACGCCCACCTGATCAGATTCAAATAACTGCCGGCTTTGTCGTTTGTGCCCGAGGCTCTCGCACCGCCAAAAGGCTGCTGACCCACAACCGCGCCGGTCGGTTTGTCGTTGATATAGAAATTTCCCGCAGCGTTGCGTAGAAGCCTCAGTGCCTGCTCGACAACAGCTCGGTCTCGGGCGAAGATGGCGCCTGTGAGCGCGTAGGGCGATGTTTCATCGCAGATCTTCAGAGTCTCGACGAACTTGTCGTCATCGTAAACAAACAAAGTCAACACCGGCCCGAATATCTCCTCTTCCATCAGTTTGAAATGAGGACTGAATGCCTGCACCACCGTCGGCTCAATGAAGAAGCCCTTCGACGAATCGTATTTCCCACCAGCCAGTATTTCGCAGTCTTTGGAGCCTTCCGCGAAGTCTATATACTCGACGATGCTGTCGTAAGCGTTCTTGTCAATGACTGCGTTCACGAAATTCGTGAAATCCTCCGGGCTGCCCATCTTGATCTCACGAATCTGGCCAAGGAGCTTCTCCTTCAAAGACGGCCACATCGATTTCGGAATATACGCGCGCGACGCCGCCGAGCATTTCTGACCCTGATACTCATATGATCCTCGGACCAGTGCGGTCGATACCTCCATCACGTCGGCTGAATTGTGCACGAAGACGAAGTCTTTACCGCCGGTCTCACCTACGATTCTCGGATATGATTTGTAAGCGGCGATGTTCGTGCCAATGGTCTTCCACATTGTCTGGAATACTCCGGTCGATCCGGTGAAATGGATTCCGCCAAGGTCTTTGTTTTTCAGGATCAGCTCGCCCACATCTGCCCCGCGAGCAGTTACCATGTTTATCACGCCGTCTGGGAGACCGGCCTCTTGGAATATCTGCATTATGAGATATGCAGTGTAGACCACCGACGACGCAGGTTTCCATACCGACGTATTTCCCATAATTGCAGGCGCCGAGGGCAGATTGCCCGCAATGGACACGAAATTGAACGGAGTGACGGCAAACACGAAGCCCTCAAGTGGGCGATAGTCCAGACGGTTCCACGTTAGCGGGGCATTGT
Organism: Candidatus Zixiibacteriota bacterium; assembly: GCA_020053015.1. GTDB lineage: Bacteria > Zixibacteria > MSB-5A5 > JAABVY01 > JAHJOQ01 > JAGVNY01. The sequence goes on from JAGVNY010000191.1 coordinate 1,094, forward strand.
CCGGCTGTTTGTCATAGATCATCTGCATGTAGTAGGCGTTGAACCGGAAGAAATCGACCAGCTCGCAGACGCAGTCGATCTCGGCTTGAAACGCATTTTTCGAGTGAGCGAGCATCGTCGCGGCGTTCATCTTGTAGCGGTACGGTCCAGCGAGAAGATCAGCCGCCTTCAGAAAGATAGCCGCCCGCTGCCATGCCGGAAACTCTGCCCATGCTTGCTTGGCCGCCATTGCGGCTCTGACAGCGGCTTCGACTTCTGCGGCTCCGCCCTGATAGTATTGACCGAGCGCCAGGCTGTGATCGTGGGGAGCGGTGATCTTGATCGGTTTGCCGACCTTGATCTCCTTGCCGCCGATGACCATCGGGATGTCCAGAAACTGCGACTTCAGGTCTTTGATCGCAGCTTCGAGCTTCTTGCGCTCCGGCGTCCCCGGCGCGTATGAGTATATCGCTTCGTTGTTTGGGTATGGAATTCTGTAATTGCCCATAGTCACCTCCGCATATATCCAGCAGGCTAGAATCCTGTGCTATCCCGCTATTTCGGGCTGATGGTATTTACTTCAAATAGCGTGGGCTGTCAAGGGGTACGTGGAGGGGCAATGACAGGGCGGGTGGCCCGTCTCTTGGATGGGTGGCTCGCTTCTTGAGGTGGGGAGTGATAATCGTAGGTCGGAAGCCCTGTGCTTCCGACTATGCGATCGAAGATCGCATGGAGTGTCCTGCTCCTTTTGGGCATGGCACGCCATGCCCCTGCGGGATCAGGTGTCCGGCAGTCCTGTCCTGACGAAGGAAGGGTTGCGGCGGGAAGGGATAGGGGAACAGTAGGGAAGAACCACGTCGTCCCCCGCCTCAACGGGGGACGACGTGGTTCTGCCTCTTTATATGTCAGTGGCAGGACCGCTCCGCAACGCTCCGCGTGGCTTCGGGTGCTACCCTACGAGAGAGAGCACTAGGGCTGCGGCGCACGAGAGTGTACCGGCAACTGCCCCCCATTCAGCGCAATCATTACTCTGAGTGCTTCGATATGCCGGCTGAAAGCTCTACTCGTGCGATGGCGAGTTGAAAGCAGTGCAAGCAGGAATACAGGCATTAGGAAGCAAAGAATCGCGGGAGATGTGAAGACGGTGAGTATTCCATCCGCAATTGACCAACACAGTAGAGCTAGGGAAATAGCTGCCAAGAGATTAACGCACAGGGCTGACTCAGCCAGCATTTTTGTTCTGATCGCCTGCCCAGCCGGTTCCTTTACCCTCAAGTACTCCATCAAGGTTTTATACGCTGCCCAGAAAGTAATCTTCTTTCCATCAACCGGCCCGAGCCCGATATCTTCAGAGAACTTGCTTAGTAGAGATTGATCAGCTTCATTCACGCTCCGGACAAACGCGTTGAAGAATCGAGCGCCAAACACCAACCCTATGCGTGATAGCATCAGCCCCGCGACGTACGATGCTCCCAGTGCCAAGAACAGAACCGCTATTGCGTGAGCCCAGCTTGCTTTCGCCATTTCGACGAGTGGCGCAGTCATAGTGTTGGGGGCTGTTTGGCTGATCAGCATGCCCAGAACGAGTGCGCCAGGAGGAATCCGCGAAATCAAGTCAAAGTAGACATCAGGAACCAGAGCCGCCATTCCAGTAACAGTTCCGTTGTCCGCCATATGTCCTTTCCTGAGATAGGTTGATTGAGTCAATAGTCCGAACCACAGGGGTTCGGACCTACGGCTTGAGGAGAAGCGATAATCACTTACATGAATCGCATGGATCCGGTCCGCTCGCAAAGACGTTGTTGATTAGATACACAATGTCGTCAATATCCGCTATCCCCGAGCAGTCCGCGTTGCCAGATTCCGGCGGCTGGGGTTGCGGACCGCTGGCGAATACATGTGTGATCAGGAAGATGATATCGTCGATATCCACGAATCGATTTCCGTCGGTGTCACCGCAATCGTACTGGAGGAGTCCCTTTTCAAGAAAGATGACGGATATGTCGTCGGAGCAACTGTTCGCGGTTGCAACGTCTATGTCGCCATCGCCATCGAGGTCAGCCGCTGTGATTGCACGCGGACAGAGCCCAGTTGAGTAGAGTGCGAACTCCTGAAAAGTGCCGGTGCCGGAGTTTAGAAGCACAATGATCTTGTTGCTAATGCGATCTACAACGACGAGATCGCTGTCCAAATCACCATCCAGGTCCGCTGCTATGATTCCTCGAAGGTCGCTCCCGCACGGGTAGGGTACCGGCTCACCGAATGTTGCATCTCCGTTGTTGAGCAGTACATACACGCTTCGTAACAGGCTCGGGTAGGGAAACCCGTACTGGCTCGCCACGGCCAGATCAAGGTCTTCGTCGCCGTCCAAGTCTGCGGCTACTGCCGAGGAGGGATAGTCGCCGGCAGGGATGCTGGCAGCTGGCGCGAAAGTGCCGTCACCGGCATTCAGCAGCATCGAAACAGCATTGGAACTCCAGTTTGCAACGGCAATATCATTGTCGCTATCGCCATCGAAATCGCCAGCAACTACGTCATTGACGTAGTATCCGGCATCATACTGCGTACATCCGGTGAAGTAGGCATCCCCTTGATTTATCATGACTTCGACATTCCAGAAGACCAGCGTTACTGCTATGTCGAGATCCAGATCACCGTCGAAATCGGAGGCAACTAACATGGCGGGTTCATTGGTCGGGCTACATAAGTTCCGCCACTCGAAACTCCCTGTTCCATTGTTGAGGAACAGACCAGGAGGAGAGTCACTAAGGTCTGCAACGGCCAAATCGCAGTGGGAATCTCCGTCGAAGTCCGCTGCGATAAGGTCCATTGGATAGTCGTAGCCATAGTAGCTGTGCACGGTTACTTCCGTCTCCGGATAGAATGTGCCGGATCCGTTGTTCTTGAAGAAGGAGACAGTTCTTGGTTCCTGTCTGGCTACTGCCAGATCGTTGTCGCCGTCGCCATCCATGTCGAACGCGACGATTGACGTAGGACGTCCGGGCAAATGGTACCGCGCGCTGCCGACCGCAGTTGACGCAAGAAGGGCAACTGCGCAGAGAACAAGGGCAGTGGTCGATGAGGCACGTAGGCGCTTCGAACAGCATTCTGAACCGCAGCTCATTATGACTCTCCTTTCTGCTCTGAAAAAATGTCGCGTTGCACCGGCGCGCTTCTCAAAGCGGGCGTCGCTAATGCATCTATCTTAAGCTCACTTGCCTTCAGGACCAACTGGGGTTCCACGATCACATTGTTTGTGATTCACAAAACGTGGGTTTCCCAGTGCACTGTAATTTATCTCATCCGTCTTGTTCTGTCTATAGGGAAATCATCGGTGATCGGCAGATTCCACATCTGCCTTCAGATTCATGACACAGGTAGGGGGCACGTGTGGATACGTGCTACTAACTGCCCGCTTGCGGCGGGGGCATCGTAGGTCGGAAGCCCCGTGCTTCCGACTATGCGATCTCAGATCGCATCATGGAGAGTCCGAACCGCAGGGGTTCGGACCTACGCCTGAGTTTGAACGGGTGACAACCTCAACCGAACCTGATCTGGTCAAGATGCTCCATTATGGCGTTCTTTTTCTTCCAGGAGTTCTTATTCTTCACAACGTGACGTACTAAGTCCCAGGCAATTCTACGAGCGTATATCACATCAATTGAATTCGGCCTGCTGATCCCCCCGTGGACAATTGCATTTCGCTTCTTATACAATCGTCTTACCAAGTCATAGAGTGCTCGTCGCCGTTCGCGGTCGGATTCGAGCAGAAGCGCTACGCCTTCCGCGATTGATTTGCTGAGTTGTTCCCTGTCGTCCGGCGAGAGAACGCACTCAAGAATCATGATGTACTGCACGAACTCACTGGCTGGATCGATGGCGGAATAGCCATTGTAGAAGTACTCCACTGCCCTCAGAAGCTTCTTGTCAATATCTTTGGCGTTGCCATCCTTGAGGCAGAAGGTGTCGATGAGCTCTTGAAGTCCTCGTCCTTTCAGGTCGAAGAGGATGGTCTCATCTATCTTGAGCGACCGTGCGTCAAACGCTCTGAATCTCGTCAGACTCAACGTCTGGCGATCAGTGTCGAAGATGGGGACACGCCGTCTCGGATCCGCAGCAGATGTTGCGAAGAGACCGATCCTATGTGTTCGGCTTGTCTGAAGTGGGTCATGGGCTGCAAATGCAAGTATGTGCACTATCGACGCAGCTTCCGAGAGTGCTTCTTCCCGCACTACCTCCTCGTCACCTTCGAGTCTTACTACAATGCATGCCCTGTTGCATAGCTCGTTTGGAGGTTCGAAGTACTCTCTTACTATCTTCTTGTACGCTTCCTTGTGAGTGTCGTTGGACGGCCTTCTCTCCACTATGTCCAATGCATCATTGACGAGTTGGTCATAGCGTGGCTGATCCATCTGAAACATCTTGTGATCGCCGAACGCGATTTCGAGATTATTGAGCGTCACCCCAGCGATGGCTATGTAGCAGTCCCGCATTTTCACTTTGGCAATCGCGGTGGACTCAACTTTGTTTATTAAAGCAATGAGTCTCTCTCTGTCTCTCTCATCCGACAAGTACTCCGCCAACAGGTTCTCAATCAGGTGAGCCAGCAGCCTTCGGGAAACCTTTGTCTTGAATGGCTCATGCTTGCGAAATGACTGCAAGAGCTCGTGGTACGAACCTGCGGAACTACTATCCAGGCATTTGACCTTTCCCGGAAGATTCAAGAAGTGCTCGGCGTCAGGCTCGGGCGTTGTCGCTCCCTGCGGCAAGTCCTTGAGCTTTGAAACGACTACTTCGATTTGCTCGGCTATTCTGCTCTTGGCATCAGCCTTCATATGTTCTCAGCCTCAGCGAGTCGGTCGGCTATGGGATTAAGACCGAAGTCTGCCCCTCTTGGCCATGTTCATTGGAATTGTCCGATTTCCCTGTTTCCGGATCAGCTGGGGTGCCAGGACTCGAACCTGGGAATGCAAGATCCAAAATCTTGTGACTTACCACTTGTCGACACCCCAGTACGGGCTAATATAACTCTTCAGACGAGTCTTGTCTGTCTGAAAATACACCTGCGAAGTTTTTTACTCGCTCTTCATAAGCGTCGAGCACTCGGCGCTCGATCTCCCTTCGCATGTCGGCGTTTATGGGGTGCGCAATATCCTGGTGAGAACCGTCGGGTCTGCGCCGCGACGGCATTGATACAAAGAAACCTCGAGCTCCGTTGATAATCTTCAACCCGCGGATGACAAAAGCGTTGTCAAACGTGATGTTGGCGAAAGCTTTGAGTTTGTCCTCTTCTCTGAGAGTTACCCTTACCTCTGTAATCTCCACGGTGACCTCCCGGCATTTCCCTCCTGCGAATAACTGGATGAGTCGTAGCGTTTTTCGACAACCGAAACCCTCACAAAGGCGTCTGTGCCTCCTTAGAATCAGACAGCCTATGCGCTCCGAGCGCCCCGCACCCCGTACGGAACAATGGTGCAAACCCACGCCGAGGCGGGGCTATAATCTATCTCAAACGCAAGACCTTTTACGAACTCTGCTGCCTCTCTCCGCCGACGTACCCCTCCTGCCCGGCTCAAGACCAACTATCTGGACCGTAAATAACGTACCAGACGCACCTAATCTTGTCAAGTCTATTTTTTGTGTGCGAGCGGTTGGAATTCGGAATACTCAGAGCAGGAACCAACCCTCAAGGTCGTATTGGAGATTGAGATTGAAGAATTTGCTATGAGATTTCGCTTTAGTGTTGTCTTTGTTCTTCACATCGGAATAACCGGCTTCTGTGACCATGCTCAGAGACGTGCCGGCAAACAACTCGAGTCGCAAGTAGTTCGTCCAGGTCTTTTCGATAATACCCGACGGGAACTTCATGCTCCGTGGTAGATTAATATCCTGTGGATCGCTGATCCGTCCCTCGCCTCGCCGGGAGAATACCCCGCCCAACGAAACGGTCAGTTCGTCTGTTGCGACATAGGACGCTGAGTATCTAAGTCGATCCACGTCTGGGCCGAGAGATGAGCCGATGATGACTCCGTAATTCGTGAATCGGTTATAGGTGAGGCGTTGACCGTAGACGTAGTTGCGAATCTGTGTGTATTGAAGGTCTGCTCGCAGTCGGTCGAAACTCCAGAATCCAAGCCGTGTCACACCTATGTCGAAGCCAATCTGGTCCAGTTCACTCACGAAGTCGATCTGGAAGTCGTCAACCATCAGCTCGCCGAACACTCGAGTATGCCTAAATGGCCACCAGACGAAGTCGGCGCCCATGTAGATATTGTCATCGGCCCACGAGTTGAACTGCTCCCAATAGTAGGGAAGCAGCGGATTGAAGTAATACCAGTCGGGCCCTGAGCCGTACCGCCCGACCAACGCAGTCTCCGAGATTCCAATCTGCAGATTCTCTCTCGCGATCACCGAGATTCGATGGCCGAACAGATAGCGGTTTATCACGCTGTCGGATTGGAGAATCTGCTTGTCGAGCTGGGCGGCGAAGGTCTCGAAATGCAGGCGCTTGTAGTCGAAGTGATACGATAGTTGGTCGAAAGCGGGCGCGTTTGCCGAGAGCAAGAGCCTGTCGGTATCGCCAGCCCCCCAGACCCTGAACGACCGCCCTGCCTGCACCGTAAGACCGTGAACGCGGATTGAGGCAATGCCATAGTCGAAGTACCCAGTGATCTTATCTTCCCATTTTCGGCCGTGATAGAACGAGTCAATATCTCCCTTGTTCTCAAGTCGTCCTCTGACAAGGATGGACAGACTTCCGAGATAGGTCAGCCCAAGCTCCTGTTTTAGGCCGATTCGATACAGAGGAGCGTCGTTGTTGGTGTATCCGGAAATGAGATAAGGCGACGACTTGAGCTTAAGCTCAATGTCCTTGTCGGTCCCGGTAACATGCCAGTATCCACGATGGAAATTCGATCTGAGCCTTCTCATCGAGGTCTCTGTCGCGAAGTTGCCCGGATGTGTCGAGTCAACAAGTCGGACTAAGTCGGCAGAGAAGTATGGCCTTGATGTTACCTGGAACCGAGGCAGTTGCGGCTGATCGATTAGAATCCAGTCCAAATCTCTGTAGATCCTGCTGTCCAATGGAATAGGGGAGGTGTCACCGGATGCTGAACCCGCGGACAACGACGCTATGAGCGCTACGACAACCAGGAGATTAGACCTCAACAATGTCAGGTCGCTTCGAGTGATCGATCTTCTATTGTCCCGCATATACGTCCAGCTTTGACAGATTGTCGTTTTTGCCCATGACAATGAGCGTATCCCCACCGGCGATTCTGAACGAAGCGTCAGGGCTGATCACAACTTCGCCGTTAGCTCTCTTGATGCCTACGACCATGAGGTTGAGCTCTGCCTTGATGTCGGAGTCCCTCAGTTCGACTCCGTCGATCTTGCATCCGGGCTTGACCACGATTTCCTCGATTGACAAACCGAGGCTGGCTCCGGAACTCTCGATTGGCATGAAGTCTACGACGTTCGGACGGAGTATCGCCATTGCCATTCGAAGGCCGCCGAGCTCGTGTGGTCTGATGACCCGATTTGCGCCCGCGCGCATGATCTTCTTCTGTGCCTCTTCGCTGTCAGCTCTCGCAACTATGGTCAGCTTCGGATTGAGCTGACGTGCCGAGAGCGTCAGATATACGTTCTGTGCTTCTTCGGCGAGAGTAGATATGAGCGCACGCGCATTCCCGATCTGCGCTCTTTCGAGAATCTCATCCTGAGTGGCGTCTCCGATCACGAATCTCTCTTGCCTCGCGGAGAGGATTTCCGATGACGCAGCTTCGGCTTCGATGATGATGAGTTCCTTGCCGTTTTTCTTCAGCTCGGCGGTTACGGTTTGACCTACTCTTCCGTATCCTGCGATTATGTAATGGTCTTTCATTTTCTGCATTCTTCTTTCCATCTTCCGCCTGTTGAACAGCGTTCCGATCTGGCCTTCAAGGAACATCTGAACGACGAGTCCTGCAGCATAAAACAGCGTGCCCACTCCGACGATCAGAATCACCATAGTGAATATCTTGCCCCACTGGTCCAGGGGAAACACCTCTCGATAGCCAACGGTGGTCACCGTGATAACAGTCATGTACAGCGCGTCGAGAAATGAAGCATCGCAGAGCAGCATGTATCCAACTGCGCCCCCGATGAAGATCAGCGCGAGGAATGATCCGACGAACTTCAGCTTGGTTTCCGGATCTGCGGATCGAGCTGTCATCAAACCTCTCGCAGAAAGGCTGTAAGAGCCTCATTGAATTCAGCAGGCAGTTCATAGTTGACCAGATGGCCACATTCGAACATCTCCAATCTCGCGTCCGGGAGGTTGGCTCTGAGATGTTCGGCGACAGGAAGAAAGTCCTGATCTTCGTTTCCGACAGCTAACAGAACGGGAGCTGCAACCTTACCTGCGTGCTCGAAATCGTTTTCATCGTTATACCGCGGATTGGGATCGATCCAGGGGGCGCACGAGAAACCGTCGATCATTGCGCTCAGCTTCTTCCACTGCTCCGCATCCGACCTGACCCCTGAGAACAGCCTGAAGTCCTTCCACGTTTGCCTCGCGGCATCGATGCCGTGATTACGAGCTACCTTGTACATGTTCGGCCAGTTCTCGTACGATGTGTAACCGCAAATGTGCGGCGAGACGAGCGTAATCGATCTGACATCATCAGCATGCTTACCGGCGAACTGAAATGCGATTGCGCCACCCATTGAAAGCCCCACCAAGTGTACCGGCGGTCGAACGCAGTCTTCGATCAGGACTTTCAGGTCGGATGCGTACTGGGCGTACGAGTAGCCGGTTTCCGGTACACCCGATCGACCATGGCCGCGCAGATCATAAACAAGCGTCTCATACGAATGCGACAGCAGCGCTATTTGATGCTCCCAGATTGCGTGATTCAGACCGAGCCCGTGCACGAATATTATCGGCTCGCCTTTGCCCTCTATCTTCACGAAAGTCTCGATTCCGTTGATGTCGCGGAAGATCAAGAGCGGCCTCTCAGTCGACAATGACTCTCTGAAGCAGTGGGTTAATGCGAGAAACGATTTCGTAGTTAATCGTGCCAGCCCAATCGGCAAGCTGCTCGACCGTAATCCTCTCGTCACCCTGTGAACCGATCAGCACAACCTCGTCCTGGAGCGAGGCCTCCGGTATATGAGTGATATCGACCATGAATATGTCCATGCAAATGCGACCGCGCACAGGCGCTCGCTTGCCTCGGATCAGCACGTGCGCAAGATTGGAAAGCTTCCTGTCGTACCCGTCGAAGTACCCGATAGGAATGACAGCGATACGGGAATCATATGTCGTCCGGTAGGTGCATCCGTAACCGATGTAATCGCCGGACGGAACGTCTTTGATTTCGGAGATGATAGTCTTCCATGATAGAACCGGCTTGAGTAGCGAATTCTCTTTTCTTGCAATCAGATATGAAAGGTATGTCTGCTTTGACGGCCAGAGGCCGTAGAGCGATATGCCGAACCTGATCATGTCGAAATGAGTGGACTCGAACAGTAGTGAAGCTGCAGACGATGCCGTGTGACGGATCGGGATCCGTCCCACCTGAGCTTCGATTTGCGCTAACATCTTCTTGTATCGTTCAAGCTGCATTTTTGCGAATGAGTGGTCTGTCGTGTCTTCGATATTTGCGAAGTGCATTGAAGCGCCTTCAAGCACGATGCGCGGCTCACGAGCTATCGCATCGAGGAATGCCGGTATCTGAGACTCGCGAATTCCCTGGCGGTTCGTGCCGGTCTCGAGCTTGAGATGCATATAGGCTTCCTTGCCGGCTCGTCCAACCGCCTCATGCAAAGAGTTAACCGTTTCGATGCTGGAAACGGTCAGTCGCCATGAGCGGCTCACAGCGTGCTCGAGATGAGAGAGGGGAACGTAACCCAGTATTAGAATTGGCAATCCCGGGAACGATTGGTCGAGTCTGTCGGCTTCCTCAATGGAGTGCACCGCGAAGAACCTGATCTGCTCATTAATGAGCACCTGTACCACTTCGTTGGCCCCATGCCCATACGCGCAGGCTTTGACCACGGCCGCTATCCCAACTCGTTCGCCGATGATGCGCTGTATAGTCCTTACGTTATGGAGAATCGCGGACTTGGATATCTCGATGTGTGAAGCTGCTCTTGAGCTATGAGGCTCGGTCTTCATAAGTGGAGACAGTTAAAGACCGGCCGTGAGCAGTGTCAACCAATACTTGCCAAGTAGACTGTCGAGAGTGTGAACTTACATCAAGCTGTTACAGCAATCAAGCGACTAAGCTTAAGCTGCTGGTAGTCTGCTGATTGACAGGCGATACAGCCGGATCCGCTACGGTACCTGCCGTATCCCCGGGCACTGGCTGAACGCCGGCGTCCGGCGTAACCAGCGCTTTTGCCTCCGCCACTGTGTTCTTCACGGAGTTGAAGAACGACTCGATGGAAGACTTCGTCATGGAACGCGCGCTCTCCACCCATCCGTCTGGCAGCGCCATCTTAGAAGCAAGATCGCTCAGGAACTTGTCCGCTGCTGCCAACATCTCTTCCTCGGAACCCGCCAGATACTTGTCTACCAGGTCGAAGAACTCCGAAAGCGACTGCTCTGGCGCAGAGTCTACGAGCGTGCCTGTGCTTTCGATGTAACCTTCGACGTTCTCAGGAGCGACATCGTTCATGTCCGAAGTCTGATGCAGGAATCGGGTGAAGTGCGAGTAATCGAAGCTTGTATCGCGCGTATACCGCATGTCGAACGATTTTACCGTACGCGTGAAGCCTTCCCGGATCACCTGCTGGAGACGTTCGCGCGTTGATTCGGTTTCCCGGTCTGCAATCCGGTACGAATAACCATCTCCGGTTGATTTCTCAACGGTTGTTATCGACTCAGCGCTCTGGCTGATAGAATTGGTCGTGGACTTGATTGCAGATGTCGGGTCATAGCCTTCCTCGACCACTTCCTTGCCACTCGCCTTGATGGCTGTACTCAGACCGAAATGACCTCTTACCAGCTCTTCAATGGCCTCCTCAGTGGTCATCTCACCATCGGATATCTTCTGGGCGATCTTCTTCAGAACGCTGTAGTTGAAGTTGAGTTTCAGCCCTACATTCACCTGCGTGCTCTTCTTATAGACATACTGCGTTTCGGGAGAGTTCTGGCCAGAGGATGTATCCTCGGTCGACTTCGCGTCTCGGTTCTTCGCCGAGCTCAGCTCCAGGCGATCGCACGGTTTCCTGCAAGCTTGATCCCCCCAGGGATAGCCCTTCCAACGCCGACGGTTGGCTAACGCGGAAGCCCCGTCATCATTGGATGACCGATGCCACGGCGAAACGCCATTTCGTCCAAAAAGGCCAGACCAGGCCAATGGGCTGCTGCCATATGCACTTGCGGAATTCATACTAAGTCCTCCTGCTTCCTATTTGTCCTGTCGAATCTCAGTTAGTCAGCTCCTCGACCTTCTTGAGGAGTTCTTCCACGTTCAGTTTCGTGATATGCGCGTTGGCTTTCAGGAAGTTTGCACGCGACTTCATACCGATGTCGCCGATCGATGAATAGACAATTACCGGTAATTCTCTGAATTTGTCGCTGTTTCGAATAGCGCACGTCAAAGCCAACCCGTCCATTTGCGGCATTTCAACGTCGGAGATCACGAGGTCGAAGTTGCCGTCGGCTTCAATTCGGTCCAGTGCTTCTTTGCCGTCGGAAGTGGAGACGACATCGAAACCAAGCTCCGAGAATTCGGTTTCCAGCATGTTTCTGACCGACGGTGAATCTTCGGAGATCAGTATTCGTTTGCCTGAGCCTTTCACCGATGTAAGAGCGCTCCTGTTGATGTCTTTGCTGCGCAGGTTCGGGCAAAGATCGAGGATTATTGTCTCATAGTCGAGCATGAGTATCATGCGGTCTTCAGTAGGCTTGACGATTCCTATTACATACTTTTGGTCGAAGCCCTTCAGAACGCCCTGGGCGTCAATTACATCTTCCCAATGAAAGTGATGGATCCAGTCGACTCGATCCACCCAGAATCCATTTGTTATTGAGAAGAACTCTGTCACCAGGACTTTGCGCTTGGACTCCTGCGACTTGTCCGAGGGAAGACCGAGAAAGTGCGCGAGGTCGATGACGGGAATGACTTTGTCCATGTCCTTGAACATCCCGGTTACGCTCGGATGAGCCTCCGGCGGGGATATGAAGCACTGCAGATTCTTGATGATCTTGCAGACCTTCAGGATATTGATCCCGAAGGACCTGCCGCCCACTCGATATTCGAGCACGCGCAACTCATTGGACCCGGACTTCAAGTATGATTCGGCTTCTAATTTCATCTAATTGCCTCCTGCCGGCACGGTGAAAGAGAACTTCGAGCCTCCCTCTGGGTCGTTTTCCGCCCATACTTTGCCGTTCATTGCCTGGGCAGCCAGACGGCAGAAGTATAGACCGAGGCCGACACCGCGATGGCGTTTGGAATCCTTTGTCTTCTGCTGGTGGTATTTCTGGAACAGAGAATCAGGGTCAATGTCTCCTAATCCCGGCCCATTGTCTGTCACCGTTACAGTGACTGTGTCGCCTGCGCGTTTGACACCAAGTGATATCTTGCCGCCTGCGGGCGTGTGCCGTACCGCGTTGTAGAGCAGATTGTCGGCGACCCGCGCAACAAGGTCTTTATCGGCCAAAACGATCTGCCTGTTGGGAGCGTTCTGGAAGAGTATCTCGATTCCATTCTCAGAAGCAAATGCTGAAGCCATTAGCAGGCTGTCATGGAGAACTGGAAGTATGTCGAATCTCACGATCTCCGCAGTGATCTCGAGCACTTCCATTCTCGCTGCTGTCATCAGGTCGTGAATTATCGACTCTGATCTTGAGACCGCTATTCTGGTGCTTTTGACAAGTCTCTGGTGCAGCTCTTTCTCTGGTTTGAAGGTGCCGTTTTCAAGCAGCTTGAGTACTGTCTTCATCGACGCCAGTGGTCCTTCGAGATCGTGCGTCATGAGGGCGGCCATCTCAAGGAAAGCGTCAGGAGTGCCTCGTTCTATGTTGGATGAGACTGACTTTGGTCTTGCCAGAGGAGATGGCATTGTTCAACCTTTCAACTCTTTGGACGATGGCGATACTTCAGAGTTAGACTCTTGGTTAGGTATCGGGATGTGGTTGGAATTCTTGATCGACTGCTGCCTTCTGATCGACTTGCGCGACAACGGGTTCCAGATTGAAACCACACGGGTGTTCGACAAGTACAGAAACCTGATTTCCATCCGAAGCGCCTCGAAGGCGCCGATCTGAGCTTATTCTGTTTGATTGGCAGCTGACAACCCCTTTCTTGTCTTTGAGAGGAGATACAAGTCTTATGGGCGCTAACGAGATAATGCTGTTTGCTGGCACCGCGAGCAAGGAGCTTGCTGCCAAGATAGCGGACTACTTGCAGATACGCATTGGAGCCGGTGAAGCGCTGAAGTTCTCAGAGGGAAACATATTTGTCCGCGTGCAGGAGAACGTGCGTGGACGTCGTGTTTATCTCGTTCAGTCAACGGTGTTCCCTGCAAATGATAACTTCATGGAGTTGTTGTTCTGGACTGATGCTTTCAAGAGAGCGAGTGCGGAATCGGTCACGGTCGTAATCCCCTATTTCAGCTATGGCAAAGGTGACAAGAAGGACGAGCCGCGCGTATCCATCAGGGCACGCGTCTGCGCGGATGCGATAGAGGCTGCCGGCGCTGATCGGGTGGTCACAATGGATTTGCATGCCCCGCAGATACAGGGGTTCTTCAGAATTCCGGTCGACAATCTGTACGCGCTTCCGGCTCTGTGCGATCGGATCAGAGCTGAGTCCCTTCCCAATCTGATTGTCGTGTCGCCGGACACCGGCTTCGCCAAGCAGGCTCGCAAATTCGCAGCATATCTTGGAACATCGGTCGCGATTGCCGACAAGGAGAGGCGAGCCCATGATGAAAAGGCAACGGTTCTTGAGATAATAGGGGAGGTCGAAGGCAAGGTCGCCGTCATCGTAGATGACTTCACTATTTCCGGTAGAACACTGGCGAACGTCGCTCGGCAGCTTTCTGCCAGGGGCGCTCGGGACGTTTACGCGGCTGTGGCACACGGCGTCTTCAGTGGCGATGCTATGAAGGAGATAGACAACAGCCCGATCCGCAAGCTATTCGTAACCGACTCAGTTGAGAATCAGCCAGTTGCCTTCTCTGACAAGATTGAGGTTGTCTCCGTGGCCCACTTGTTCGGACAGGCCATTCGAAGTATTCATAATCGGGAGAGCATCAGCGTGATGTTCCCGGGGATCTGATGACCCGGCAACACAAGGTGTTCGCGGAAACGCAGTATTGAGTCAAGTTGAGGCGAGACGAGCAGCTAAAAGTCTTTCCTCGTTACGAGGACGCAAGTCGCCCACAATAGCGCAGCCGCGAAGAGTAGCGAGCTATAGAGCGGCAACCAATCCACAGGCATTCCAGTCGCAAGGTTCTTCGCCATCGTCGACATCTCTCTGTTCTTGGGCAAGATGTAGTATAGCGCGTCAGCCGCGTAGATGACGACTTTGGACTCGGTCAGCATTTTGAGCGCATGTCTTGCCCCGAGCATTACCTGTGCCATCCAGATACCGAAAGCACCGACGATGGCAATAGCCGCCGATCCCGTGACGGCTCCAACGAAAGAGGTCAGGCTTAGCCATACAAGGAGGTTCAGGACTCCGATGACCGCGATATAGAGAACTCCGGCGCCGAAGAAACCGATAGCGACGGCTGCGACCACGAAATTAAGCAGCAGGCTTGCCACCACCGCCGATCCATATAATATCCAAATAGCAGTCACTTTGTTGCGAAAGACCGTCGCCCGCGCGAGAGGCGCGGCGAGGTAGAACTCGGCTCTGCCTTTTGCGAGCATTCCCGGGATCAAACCCGCTGTCATCATCACAGCGATGAACACGAGTACATCCATGAAAGTGGCGAAGCCGCTGAGCATCGGAGATGTTACTGCGTCGCCGAGTGAGCTGGAGTCCATGATCTGTCCATTGATCTCGATCCTGATGAACCTCACCAATAGCGTAAGAAGCAAGGTCACAACGTTAACAGCCGCAAACACGAGCGCTATCTTCCGTTTGAAGAACTCCTGCATGCAATCGCTGAGGAAAGCTGTCATAGTTTTGTCCTCTCGCAGCCGGAAATGGTTTCGATGAAGGACTGCTCCAGCGATATCTTGATCGGCTTGACAGACAGAATCGCGATATCCTGAGACCGGAGAAAGTCGATGGCGCTGTTAATGGTCTGACCATCCTTCAACTCGAGCGCAAGAGTATCCGCCGAGATGCTTAGCGCCCTTCCGATCTCGGGTGGAAACGCGATCGGCACATTCTTCAGATCTGCCTGAATCTCGTATTGGCTTCCCCTGCTCGTAAGATCACCGATGGACCCGATCTTCATGACGCGGCCTTTATCGAGTATGGCCACCCGATCGGCAATTGACTCGACTTCTGAGAGAAGATGGCTGTTGATCAGGATAGTCTTTCCCTCCGCACGGAGCTTCTGAAGAAGCTGGCGAATCTCGATCTTGCCGACCGGGTCAACACCGTCAGTCGGCTCATCGAGAAAGAGAATCTGCGGATTTGCTGCAAGTGCTTGAGCGAGACCCACACGCTGCAGCATCCCTTTCGAATACGTCTTGATCTCCCTGTCAGCCCACTTCGACATGCCTACTAAGTCAAGCAATCCGGGAGCTACTCCGTGAATCTCAGAGCCCGACATGCCGCGCAGACGACCGGCAAGCGTTACAAGTCCATTCCCTGTAAGGTAACTTGGAAACTGGTGATTTTCCGGCAGGTAGCCAACTCTTCGGCGAGACTCGGGGTCCGATGCCGTTAGTCCATCCACCTCCACACGGCCGGACGTGAGGCGTGCTATCCCAAGAGCGATTTTGAACAGCGTAGTCTTTCCGGCTCCGTTGGGTCCCAGCAGTGCAAATATCTCCCCGCGAAGGACTGAAAGCGTTACTCCCCCGAGTGCCGTTACATCACCCGGATACGTTTTGTACACGTCGAGTGCCTCAATTGCGTATCTGCTCTGTCCCTTCGCGTCCAATGTGACTGATATCGATGGCAATGTCATCGCCTCCGGTCTCCGGCTTTTGTTGCTGTACGAGGATATACGTGCCGGAGTTGCACAAGGCAATACTTAATTCCGGCGGCTTTCGCGTCTCGTCGAAGCAAAAAAGGACCCCGCCCTTGATGAGCGGGGTCTGAGTATCGCGATATGAGACGGGCCTATTGAGGGCAGTCTGCACAAGGAGCAGGGCCGCCGGCGAAGACATAAGTGATCACGTATACGGCGTCATCAATGTCAATCCCGCCCATGCAGTTGCAGTCACCCGATTCGATCGGATTGGGCGCTGGACCACTGGCGAAGATGTATGTGATGATGTACACTGCGTCGTCGACGTCAACAAACTGGCTGCCGTTTGCGTCACCGCAGAGGTACTGCGGCATATGGTCGACCACGGTAATCGCCACGAGTTCCGTATCCGACAGCACGCCGTCCGCGGCAATGAACCTCACATCGTACACGCCGGCTTGTTCGGTGCTCGGCGTGAACGTGAATGATCCCGTACCGTTGCCGTTGTCCGTGAACGAGGCGTTCAGTGGGATGTCTTCCGCAAGCAGAGTCGGGATGGTACCGTTCGGGTCAGAGGCGGACACTCCGAACGCAAGCGTTTCGCCCTCTTCGACGGCTTGCGGTGCGATGTCGGCCAGCACCGGCGCCATATTCGGGAGTTCGCCGACACTGAGAGTGACCGGGATCATCCATGGGTTGTCGCCGGCGTCGGGATCGTTAGAAGCGATCCTGATCATCGATTCATACATGCCGGCATCCAGTCCCGCTGCCTTTGCCTTGGCGATGACGGTGTCGGTAGCGCCCGGCGCGACCGAACCAGCCGACGGAGCTACTGTCAGCCAGAGTCCAGGCGCCGCGAATTCGACTGCAAGTGAGTTCTTGAGGTAGATTCCCTTGAAGACGACCGAGAGTCCGTCCGTGCCGGGAGCGTTTTCGATTCCGACGCTGCTGTTAAGAACATCAAAGCCGGCGGCGATGGATTGATACTGAAGCTTAATCCTGCCGTTTGCGAACAGAATGATCTCCGCGTTGATCACGTCTCCGGCTGCAGCCTGATACTCAGGATAGTTCACGAACTGAATCACCATTCTGCTGCCATTCGAATGGTAGTACGCTGCTGCGCCCGGGTTGTCAGAGTCTGTTGGATCCAGATCATCCCAGCACCATGCGATGATGTTGTTCGGCACTCCACTCGACGGAAGGATAGTGGGAATTCTTGCCTTGTAACCGTCGGTCGGACCGAATCCGATATAGCCGTTTGAACAGATGTACAACTCAGAGTAGTCGGTGCCATAGTAATTGAAAGTAAACCCGAGCGGGAATGGACCTACGAACTGGTCGTCCGTTAGTCCGCTGACAGGTGTTCCGACTGCCTGAATGTCAATCCAGTTGAATGCTGGGCCACCGGGTTCGTCAGAGTCGAGCCAGACGTACCCGAAATCGTCGGGTCCACCAGCATCGAATCTCACATCGTAGCCGCTGCGGGAGTCCTTGGCGCCTTTAATGTCCTGAATGCCGTCAAAGAAACCCTCAGGATACTCGCGAGTTGCCGGTTCGACCAGACCTTGTGAGAGCAGCTTGCCGAAAGCACTCGCCTTGCTAAACACCGGGACCTTCTCGGCTGTAAAGTTCAATGTGCCGGGGCCGCCGTTCTGGACCACCAGATTAGATGTTGCCGAGTCTCCCGATTGCAGGACGAACGATACTGTGGTCGGACTAACAGCTATCGAAGGCGCGAAATCTACCCGAATGTCATCGACAAACCAATCGTCGAGGTCAGTTCCTGATCCGATATTTCGTACTCTGAATTGGAACGAATTGTGAAGCGCTTCGGGAGGCAGGGCTGCTTCAACGAATTGGAATGCTGTCTGGTCGGGACCCGAACCGAGCTGCCTGTCAAACTCGAACCAGCTACCTGATCCATTCTTGAATTCAAATACCAGATCATCACCGTTCTCCGGTGAATCCCCTGGGCCTTTGCGCTCAAAATAGTATGTGAACAGCGCACCGCTTTGTCCCGACAGGTCGATCAACTGCGAAACGACCGTATCCATGTCGCCGTCGAAATTGATCGCGTAAGGCGCCGAGGGAGGTGAATAGGCATTGGTAACCACCGCAACGCCGTTGTTGATCATCCAGCGGCTCATATCGAGGCCGGCGGTCGCGAATGGCTCATACCACGGTACCTGAGCCGGAGCGCCGGCAGAAAGAGTGACCACCAGCGCTTCGCACGCGATGGACACATCGCCCGATGACCGTGCGCGCACGAGAGCTGTGTCAGGGCTGTTCAGAGGAGCCAAGTACGGAACATCGATCTTAACCCAGACCTGCACCGAATCGGTCGGCTGTATGACACCAGTCGAGGTTATCTGCGTTAGGCCTGTCTCATCCCAGAAAGTCACGTCCCAGTCTGCGATCGAGTCACTCAGCGCATAGCTGTCTGCGTAGAGGCCGAGGTTTCTTATGAACACGAGATACTGTGCTGTCCCGCCCGCGGGGCCAAACTGCTGTTGGTATGATGGCGTCATACGAACTTCGTATGATGGCGGATGGCCGATGTAGACGTCGTCGACAAACCAATCATCGTAACTTCCGCCGCTACCGTAGTTGCGGAATCTCACCTGGAATAGCTTGTGGTAAGCATTCTCCGGTAGCGGGAGAAGTGACTGCTCGAATTCGGTCATGTCTGGTCCATCTCCGTAGTGCGTCTGGAGCAGGTGCCAGAGGCCGAGGGAATCGATGTAGTCTATGTGGAGGTTGTCGCCGATTTCGGGTGAGTCGCCTCCGCCCGTTCGCTGGAAGTAGTACTTCACAACGACGTTCGTTTCACCGCGGAGGTCGATAATCTCGGAAATGAGAGTGTCACCATTGTATGGACTTGCATCGAGATTCACACTGTACTGAGGCGTCGGTTCATTCAGCCCCGCGGTGCTTATCTCGATTCCCTTGCCAGTGTCCCACTTGTATGTGTCCAGAGTCGTTGTCAGGAAAGTCTCGGTGAACGGAATCGGCCAAGGTTGACCTGCCGATATCGTCTTCACGGCGACTTCCTTGGCGAAGGAAACATCACCATCGGAAGTGGCGATGACACCTATGCTGTCAAACTGGTCCTCCCAGCTTGGCGGGACCACAACTCGCAGTTTGAACGCGTACTGCTCTTCGGCGGAGATCACCGAAGTGCCGGTTATCACGTTAGCGCCTGTAGCGTCAAGAATCGTCGTCGACCACTCGACGCCGACCGCGGACAGCGAGTAGCTGTCATCAAGCACGCCGTCGTTTGTGACCGTTAAGTCATACCAAACAGTGTCGGCCACCGGAGCGGTCTTCTGGCTGAAAGCGGGATCGAGCAGGAGTCCGTAATCGATCACTTTGAATGAGTATATCTCCGTCGTGTCCGCCAATCCTGCCGTGTTAGCGGCGAAGAAATAGTAGTCGACGTTCGTACCCGGTGACTGCGGTGGTATGTTCCCATAGAATTCGCCATCGGGCAGAGTGTCGTTCAGAACCACAGGATACCATACGGAGCTCGTGCGGTAGTAGAGCAGAAGCGAGTCGGTCTTGAGAGGATCCTGTGTATAGATGGTGCAAAATCCCTTGTATGGATCAGCAATGTTTTTCGTGTCCGGAAGCGGAGAGTTCACGAGAATCGCCAGGCCGGCTACGACCTGCACCGGTTGCTGCACGGTCTGTTTGTTGAATCCCGTGACTGTGAGTGTGAGTGTGCCACCGATAGGCAACATCTGCGATATCGGTATCACTGCATGGCCTGCGCCATTTGTGTACGCCGAGCCGTAGAGCACGCCGTTGGTATACAACGCGCACAAGGCGCCCTGCACCCCGACGACGTCGACTTCATACTGGTTGTCCTGGAAGAACACGGATCCGTTGTGCACCACGGTCATGGCTGCGGGGTTCTTCGTGCGAACCTGCAGAGACGGGTCGCCGAATATATGCCACGTGTTGAACATGTCGGCTCCACCCGATCCATTCTCATCGATCATCTTGCACGAACCGTTGAAGCACAAGCCGCCATACGTTGTTTTCGCCTCGGCTATGAGGATGTCGACCACCTCATCCTGTGCGTCCATGGGCGGAGCCCATGATTGGTTGATCGAGGACATGTAGGCGCCGATCGCACCGATTGGATTCCCGTTGTGCGTTGAGCGCAGCCAGGCTTCCGCGAAGCAGGTGTATCCGGCGAAGTAACCGTTCACGCACGCCACGCTGATTATGAACGGAAGCATGTTGTCGTTCGTCAGCGCCTGTACGTTCGAACTGGAGAATCCGGTCGTTGACCATGCGTTCTCGCTTCCGTGACCGATGTAGTTCACGATGCTGCGGCCGTTGTTGAGTGCGCTGGAAACCATGGCGGCGGTTCCGTAGTAATCATATATCTTATCGACTGTCGTGTAGCCGTAGGCGAGAAGGTCGTTGCGGATATAGTTCATGTGCGTGCTATCAATCTCGCCGCCGTCATGTCCTTGACCAGCCCCTTGAGCAGAGGCTATACCCGTGCCTCTGAGGTACCAGTCGGAACCGTATGGCGTCTTCTCGTAGTTCACACTTCGCAGAACCTGGGTCTGTACATGGGTCGAGTTCTCCGCCGAGAATCGGCCGATGAAGATGTCCGGATAGTAATCCGTGCCCACTACCTTGCCGTAGGTCGGGTCTGCTGAGCCGCCGGATGCAGTTGGAGTAGCCACCTGTGCGGCATCGCCGACGAGCAGCACGAACGCCAGGTTCGTGGAATCGTAGAAGGCCTGAATGAAATTCTTGATCTGAGTGGCCGTGTTCCCAACCGATGAGACGTTGACCATCGTGGTCTTCATGCCCTTTTCTCGCTTCCACTGCAGGAGTGGCTGCATGTCTGTCGCAAATGCATCGTATGTAATGATCAGCATGTCGCCGATTTCACCGACCGGTGTATAGAGCGCGCTCGACTGACCGTAGTTGATGAAATGTCTGCTGTAGATCAAGTCGAAATCGGGCGTGAGTTTGTGGACAGACTCTCTCTGCGTGATAACATTGACATCATCAAGACCGATGTTCTTGACGTCAACCGTCACCGATTTGTAAACACGGAGCGCCTTGCTCAGGGGATTGTACTGAAACGCGTTGAGCTCCACGACCGTGCCTCGGTAATCCCTGAGAATATATGGCTCGCGAATGGCTGCCAGATCTCTCGGATACCAATCTGACGAGAGATAAGCAGCGCCAAACTCGTAGGGAATGTCATCAGGGTTGACGTTTCTCAGAAGGTTTCCTTTCGACGGCACCACGGGAGTTGCCGGAAAATCCACAAATTCCGAGCTGATGACCGACACTTCCATCTTCGCATTGTCCGGAATAATGATGCTCCGGCAGATGCGAGGAAGTTCCGGTTCGGCGGCGTTCAGAAGAATGCTCTCTTCTCCGCAACGAATGCGGTAATAGGTCTCGCCGTCTATGGCCACGGCATCCTTTGTGAAGGCGCCGACTTCGAAGCGGATGACTGTGTGCTGGCTGTTGGATTCCTCAACGATGACGTCAACGTTTCCAGCAGTCGCGCCAAGGTTGATCTGTTCTGCCACGGCGCTCGCCGCAGCAACAAGCAGCAATGCTAAAGTCAGAAGCACTCTCCTGCGCATGACGCTCCTCTCCTGTGTGACAGTGGCTGTTGCTCTTGAATTCTTTCTATGCAAGACCAAGTTGGTAGACTTTCCGGTCTTAGAACGCTTAACTCAATATAACTTCAAGGGTTTATTTGGCAAGCTAAAACCTGAAGCGGGTCGTAGCTGTCCTGCAGCTGAAGGCCGTTCTGACTTGGGTTTAGCATGTACCGAATGACTTATGAGCATCGATGGTGCTTTCGGGTCTGCGATCCCCGGCAGAGTGCCCGGGTGACTGCTCTAAGGGCAAACTGACATGAGTACATACTCACTGCCGCCTACATACGAAACAAACCCGATGTGTCGTTCTGTCAGGCTTTTCGAAGCTGAAGCATTTGGAAGCTTCCGGTCGTCCAAAGCCGGCGCTTCTGAGCATTGCAGTCCACTCATTGAGTTTGAAGCCCCGCTCTGGGATTTCGGTGGATGAGCGCAGGTAGCTGCCATCTCTCTGTCTGCGGAAAAACGTCATTCTAATGGCCGCCAGCTGCCTGCTATTGTCGAACGAACCCTGCCAGATAGAGTATACTGCACCCGTTTCCCTGACTGTGGTGAACCCTGCCCAACAACGAAGAGCGCGCAGCGTATTGATATCGAAGATGAAAAAGCCGCCCGGCTTGAGGGCGTCGTGCACGCATTTGAACGTCTGCCGGATTTCATCCTTTTCTATGACATGATTCACGCTGTCGAAAAAACATGTAATCATGTCAACCTGCTGGGATAGCTTGAAACTCGTCATGTCGCAGTGAAGGAATCGCATCGGCTGTCCGGCTGCACGCGCTTTTCTTCGGGCGATCTTCAGCATACCCTCTGAGACATCCAATCCGGTGCAGTCGTAGCCACGACGCGCGAACTCGATCGCGGCGCTGCCGGTTCCGCAAGCAAGATCAAGCACACTTCTGACCCGGCTGCGTCTTCTCCTGAGAATGGTCTCCGAGTAGTCCACCATCTTAGTCGTGAAGCTATCCATTCCAAACAGATCGTATGAGTCAGCCAATGAGTCATAGGCGTTCATAGTGTCATCTACCTTTCTGACCCCCGCGACGGCCAAGATGCTCAGTTCATTTGTCGAGCGCCACAGATCGTTTCGTCGCGAAACATAAGCACGACGAGCGCCTTAGTCAAAGGTCGATCTTAGGTTTACGCCAGCACAACTATCACATTGTTGACATGATTGCCGTGCAGCTTATGCAGAAGATGATCCCCACTCGGTCCTGAAATTCGGCTTGTCCTGTTCCGTCAGGTCTTGGCGTCGCGACGGCAGTCGAGACGATGTGACCTGACGGCAAATAATCATAGCCACCGCCAGGTCACACTCCCCAACTCTGTCGGGGCGCAAGACCTGTCGGAACAGTGAAATTCGCAAATTTCTTTCTTTATCACTGACAGGAATTGACACCGGTCAGATATATAGTGAATCAGAAGCAGTGGAAGAGTCAGGAGATTGCATGGAGACGCTGATATGAAATTGCTGTTTTCCGTATTAATCGCTCTGGCTCTGCCCGTTTCGGGCTGTTCAGACAAAGGTGACGATCCGCAGCCGTGCCATCTGGAGGAGATGACAGGTTGGGATTATGATCCGTGGTGGGCGTCGGACGGAAGCGGGTTTGTCTTCGCCGGGGAAGACAC
>JAGVNY010000147.1 GCA_020053015.1 Candidatus Zixiibacteriota bacterium
GCTGGAGCTTGACAGGAACCGCTTCTTGAGTACATTCGACCCTCTGCAACCGGTTGAATTGCAGAGGGTCGCGCGGTTTTTGCATTCAGAAAAGCTTCAATTGCTCAGGCGCTTTCTCAATTTCGACTCGCCTTTTTCCTTCATAGACATCCATCTTCCCGAACTGCCGATCGGTGATTGCCATGAGGCGCACTTGTCCCTCCGGTGGAAGTATTCTACGAAGCTGCTTGCGCAGGATCTCGTCCCGCTCCTCGCTCGCGCAGTAGCGGGCATAGACAGAAAACTGAAGCATGCTGAATCCCTGCCTGATGAGGGCCTTCCGGAACCGGGTGTATTCGCGTCTCGCCTTCGATGAATCCACCGGCAAATCGAACAGAGCGAATAACCACATACCGCGATACTTAGATATCTGATGCCCTTTGCGCGGCATTTTCTATCCCCGAAATGAGCAATTTCTTTCGTTTTCCCAATGCGACAGCCGCAAGCGACCCTGCAGCGCGACTTACAACATCAAACAGCTTGCGTTCTTCACCGTCAACGCTGAACCGTCGCTGTACAATTTGTCCGATCAGAACCGCTTTGCTTTCCTTGTCCAGAGTCGCCCCTCTTCCACGCTTATCAACGATGCTCAAAACCGCCTCATCCACAAGCGGTCGAAATGGCTCCATCATGTCGTCCGCGAGACAGAATGGATCATAGCGATTATGATGATGGAGACCAAGAGACGGATGGAAACCAACCGCGCATATTGCGCGCGCTACAACTGCCCGAAGGACGCCGTATCCATAGTCAAGCAGTGTGTTGATTGCCTCTCCCGATCTCGGCTCACGCCGAAATGACTCCCCAAGCAAGGTCTGCCAGTAGCGTCTCGCAGCCATAGCTTCGACATTGCCTTCGTCGCCTGACCGAACTTTGCCGGCCAGCATCGCAAGCCCTGCGTCATGTGCGCACCGTGCGGCAAGCAGTCTTCCCTGAGCAGCTACCTTTGCTGATATGATCTGTTTCCAGAGTTGTTTCTTGAGCGGAAGTGACATCCCTGCCTGCGCGCTGAGGCGCTCGGTCTGCACAACATGAGATACGAGCGGAAGGAGCATACCGCACGGCAGACGTTTCTCGTTGCACAGCACGACAGCCCCACCCGCTTCACAGATACCGGAGAGCACGGCGTGTGTGTAACGAACCACCGGATGCGAAACCACAAGCACGAGAATCTCCGCGAGCGGAACGGAATCTTCGCGGCCGTCAGCCTTGATGACAAGCTGCCCGCAGCGCACAGATAGAGATGCCGGCGCGTCGGACAAGTCGATTACGTATTCCACGATATACCCCAGTAGTTATTGTCGGCTGGAACAGGGGAATGATGAGCGTAGCGACATGAGATGGAAGCTAATAATGTGGGGCAGAACCCGAGTTCGTCGCCGAGCGGAGTCGAAGATACTGAGTCTCGAAGTAAAGCATGCGGTTCTGCCACCCGCCTTCAATAGGCAGAACCACTCAGTGCCCCGTGGTTGACGGGGGACTTCCGACTCTGCCCAGCGATTCGACAATTGAGCGTTACCAGCCTCAGTCGTTAGCGTACCGCACTTCGCCGAGTGGGGTAACGACGCACTTGCGGCAGTTGCACTCTCTCAAAACGTTCGGCCGAGCGGTTAAGCCCTTTTTCCCTATCTCTGTCAGCGGTCGGGCATCGTTTATGGGAGCGAAGCGGATGTTAGTACTGGCCTCTATCGAGCGCATGGTGAACAGGCCTCGTTTGTCGGATTCGGTGTCGATTTCTATAATCTCTTTGTTTGCCAGAGAGAATACAAACTTGCAGTTCGGTCCAAAATTCCGTTTGACGATCGGTTCGCCCGCCTTCTTGCGTCGATGCGCTTCCAACATGCTGACCACCTCGGCATCCCATTTCTTCACATTGCCGTCCTTGTCGAGTACGGCGAAGACTTCCATGTGGTGGTTTGTGTCGGACTGGACATGCCTGACTCCGCATCCTCTGCCAACTTCGAAGGTCACAAGGTTTCTGCGCATGACGACCTTATTGATTCGCAGCGGAATATTGTCCCGCACCATGAAGACAGGGCGATTTGACTCAGTCGCGAACGCTTTCTTCGGATCGATCTCGCCGAGTTCGGCAAGCTTGCCGATCACCAGCTCTCTTACGCGATTGTCCACTATGTTCTCAACGTCACTTGCGCCCAGTTCATCGAGGCGACACCTCGTGTGAACATACTCTTTGCCTTTCTCGTCCTTTCTGGGCCTCCCGTAGAAGGTCTCCTTGTGCAAGGCTCCGCGTGCTCTCCGCGAGACTCGATGAGCAGTTACGATCCCTTTGATGGCTCTCTCGACATCGTTGTGGAATCCTTCCCATGACTGGGGCACGTCGTCAAACAAGCGTTTCTTGTACAGGTCGGCTCCGCGTCTTGCCGCGTTGCTAAGCATGTTGATCGCCGCCTGATCTGTCAAAGCCACAACTATGGCGTCGACGGCATGATGCCGGTGATCGTCGCGAGACTTAGTGTCGCCATCGCCGAGAATGGAGTTCAGCCCCCACAGCCACCTCAGATATGCAGTGACCTTCCCCGGAGTGGATAGAACCCGCCTCTTGCCGGATGCGTCGATTCCGTCGTCTTTCACTCCACCATAGAGCAGACCAAGATATTGCTTGGCCAGTCGAGCGGCGTACCTCGTGTCGTTCAACTGGCGGCTGGTGAAGTCGGCGGCAAAATCTTCAACATCTTTGGTCGTAAACTTGAACCTGCGCAGCTTTTCTCTTCCTGTGCGCGAGCTGAATTTCTCGACTCGGCTGAGGATCTGCGCCCATCTGTCGGGATCATGGCTGTAACCTTCAAATGGAGTGTGCTTGCGTTTGACATTGCGATTCTCGTCGACATCGCAAAGGGTCTTGTTCACGTACGAATCGTCAAGGCTGCGTTCGAACGGGACTATGTGTTCGATGTCGAATTGTGGGTGTTGTCCTAACAGAGAGTCCATGGAGATCCGCTTACCAGTATACGAGCATTCCCAGGCGCATTCCTCGGCGAGCAGGACTTTTTCGATATCGCGTCGACTCGGGTTTTCGATCCCGCACTCGTCAAGAATCCTCTTAGCGGCGGCCTTTCTTTCGTTTTCGTTGGCGCGACTTCTTTTCGCCGCTTCCCCGCGCTGTTCGGCGGTCTGTCGCAGTTCTCGGGCAAGCTCGATATGAACCCGGTCCGGCTTGCCGTATCGGTGTATGACGGCGTTCACGACATGGCGCAGCTCGGTGAGGGCGCGTACGACAATGGGATTGCGAACATCAGGCATTTCGTCCGAGTCGACGGGAGGCAAGAGGTTCTGAGGTTCGCCTGTTCGTTCCCACCTCTCCGGGTATAGCTCGCGAATGATGGTCTGCAGAGATTCGCCTTTCTCCATTCTGGGTAGGAGCTTCGCAATCGCCTGACGAGAGAAATTGCAGTAGCCGGGTTCCAAGGTTACATCGCATATTCTCAGGGCTTTTTCCTCATCAAGACTCCACCTGATCATAGCTCTGCGTTTGAGGGTCTCGTCCTTCACGATGCTACGCAGGTCCTCGACCACGCCACCGCGGTCGTCTTTGCTCATGCTCATCCACCGATCCTCGCCGAAGATGTCGAGTAGTCGAGCCGCTGTTCTACTGCCGGGGATTCTCTTCTCGCCACCTTCCTCCAGGTTGAACTGAACCTTCTTGCCGAGTTTCAGCATTCTGCGCATTCCTTTGAATGTCACTTCGGCCTTGACGTCGCACTCCGCTATCAGAGCAGTTCGTTCGTCATCCGTCAAGGGTCGAACCTCGCCGGTTGACCGATCAACGATCATCAGATCATTCACTTTCTGCAGGTACCGGAACCGCTGGGCATCGAGCAACGCCCACGGCGCGCGCTTCCGACCGCGCTCAAGCTCGCACTCGCCGATCAGAGACTTCTGGGATTTGAGAGGACGCTGATCGAAAATGGTTTTGTGGATAGTCTTGCGCAGAGTTGCATGCAGAATCGCCGGATAATGCTGAGTCTGTGTCTCCCATATCAGCTTGAATTCGTCCTCGTACTTCTGTCTGGAAGTATAACGAGTGCGAATGCGACGTTCTCGTGGGTCAACTCCCGCGAAATACTCGCCGTAAGTTCTCGCTCCTGCTTTCTTCATTAGTTCTTCAAGTTCGCCTATGCCCTTTTTGACTTTCCCTCGTTCCTCGTCGTCTTTGGGCGCGCTTAACCTGCCGCTCTTGAATCCCCGCCGCTGACAAAGATGATACAGCGCTCGACCGATTTCGAATGGCTCAAGTCGCTCGTCAAGCGCGCGCTTTCTCAGGAGATATGGGTTATCGAGTCGCTGATCGAGGGATGTGAAGAAGCTGTTCCGCTGCTCCGACTCCCGCAATTCTCCCTCCGGTAATAGAGAGGCTTGCTGTAACACATGTGCGAGGTGCCGCAATCTTCTCCTGTGTCGCCACAACATGCGCCGATGTAGTCTCGCCTCGCGACGAGCCGTGTTTCGCGACTTTCCTTTGCCGTCCTTCTCTAACTCGTCAAGACCTGCTTCAAATGCGCTTGCGCCTGTGGCGATGACCTCCTGAGCGCCGGCTTGGCCATACTTGACCAACGACCATCCGACGGAGTTCGGGCCAAGGTCGATTCCCAGCCTCACTTCCATCGATCCTTCTCCTGCCATGCGTTTCCCCTTGACATGGAGTCCTGTATTATTTTATTTCGCTTCGAATGTACTCAAGCAGCGGTTGTCTGTCAACCTTCAGTAAAGACAATCGTGAAGGTTTTTGCTCTACGGAGCAGCCGGCGCCCGTCCAGTACGGGCGTCATCGTATGTGTGGATGTTGCGCACTTGTGTCGATGAATCAGCTATTGAAGGATTGACGTGACCCGATGTGAAGGGTTGGAACTTGAAGCCATGATTCATGTTCGGAAGTGCGGGTCAGGAGGAGACAATGGAAAACACGACGAGAAGACTGCCTCATAAGCTGGATTTCATTTTCAGGCCGCGATCTGTGGCCGTGATAGGAGCTACTCCTCGCAAAGGCTCCATAGGCCGAGAAATCCTGCACAACCTGATTACATACGAATTCAATGGCAAGTTATTCCCCGTAAACCCAAATCACAGCGTAATCCATTCTATCAAAGCATATTCGACGATTCTCGACGTGCCGGATCTGGTCGATCTTGCAGTCATCGTCGTCCCAAGAGAACTCGTCCTTGGCGTGGTAGACCAGTGTGGCGAGAAAGGCGTCAAGGGGCTTGTCGTAATAACCGCAGGATTTAAGGAAGTAGGTCCGACGGGATCGAGACTCGAGCAGCAGGTTGCCGACAGAGTGAACCACTGGGGTATGCGGATGATCGGACCGAATTGCTTCGGAATCATCAACTCCCATCCGGACATCAGACTCGACGCGACATTCTCGAAAGTCTACCCCAAACAGGGCAAGATAGGATTCTTGTCGCAGTCCGGTGCGCTCGGAGAGGCTATTCTCGCGCAGGCAGGCGAGATGAATCTTGGATTGTCCATGTTCGCATCGATCGGAAACAAAGCCAACATCTCTGGTAATGACCTGCTCGAATACTGGAAAGATGATCCTGACGTCGAAATCATACTGATGTATCTCGAGAACTTCGGTAACCCGAGGCACTTCGTGTCTATTGCTCGTGAAGTGACCAAGAAGAAGCCGATCGTCGCTGTCAAGTCGGGTACTACCTTGAAAGGCGCAGCTGCGGCGTCATCACACACAGGTTCGCTTGCTGGCGCCGAAGTGGCGGTAGATGCGTTGTTTGAACAGACAGGCGTGCTTCGAGTATCGTCCATCGAGGAACTATTTGACGTTGCGTCTGCACTGGCAAGAATGCCGGTCCCTAAAGGCAACAGAGTGAGTATCGTCACAAACGCCGGCGGCCCCGGTATTCTCGCGACAGATGCACTGATCAGCTTGGGAATGGAAATGCCCGAGTACTCCGAATCGACAAAAGAGAAGATTCGACCAAACATGCCTCCGGATGCACCAATCAACAATCCTCTTGACCTCGTGGCAGGAGCCGGACCGAGAGAATTCAAGATAGCGCTTGAGGCTGGAATTCAGGATGACAACTTCGACTCGATGCTGTCGATATTCGTACCGCCGATTACGGTAGACCAGATGAAGATTGCCGAGGCGATCGTCGATGTGAAGAAGCGTTTTACCCGGCCGCTCTATGCGTGTTTTATGGGCGTGTCATGGTACTCTCAGGGCTTCGAGCTGCTGAAGGAGAACAACGTTCCGGCCTACATATTCCCGGAGTCAATCGCACGCAGCATCGCCAAGATCGACAAGTACCGGCGATGGAGGGACAGACAGGAAGGAACATTGCCGAATTTCGCCGTTGATCGTGCCTCTGTTCGCAGAATAGTCGACGAGTCAATTGCGGCAAAACGCCAGGAGATCATCGGCGAGCAAGCGATGGCTCTTCTTCAGGCCTACGGAGTGCCGGTCGCGTCCTATCGTTATGCGTCCTCTGCGGAGGAAGCTGTCATCGCCGCCGATCAAGTAGGCTATCCGGTTGTTCTGAAGATCAACACGCCGAGAATATTGCACAAGACAGAGTTCGGAGCCGTTAAGATCGATCTGCGAAGCGGTTCAGATGTCGCGGCCTCCTGGAAGGCTATGCATGATCGGGTGACAGCCGAGTTCGGAGAAAGCGAACCATTCTCAGTGGTTATCCAGAAGATGTTGACAGAAGGTGTGGAGACCGCCGTCGGTATGTCCACCGATCCTGCTTTCGGGCCTCTGCTCATGTTCGGTCTCGGCGGCATCTATATTGAGATTATGAAGGATGTTTCTTTCCGCGTCAATCCGGTCACCGATATCGACGCCGAAGAGATGATAGAAAGCTGCAAGGGATACCGGCTACTGACCGGCTTCCGTGGCTCCGAACCGGTCGATCTGGCGCTTCTCAAGGAGTCAATACTGAGACTTTCGATGCTTGTTACGGACTTCGAGGAGCTGGTGGAGTTCGATGTGAATCCGTTCATTATCGCATCCGACCGGGGGAACTCGGCTGCGGTGGATGCGCGGTTCATTGTCCGGTTGCCTTGATCTTCTGTTGTCCGCTGAGCGTTACCACCAGGACCAGAACTCAACTCTGAAGAATCTCGCCACGCGACGGATGATCTTCGAGGCCAGACTTCTCTTCCCACAGTAGATCTTGGCGTAGGCAGACATACCAGGTTTCAGGATATCTCCGGGATTGACCAAGACGCTGATAGTGGTGAATACTCGGTCATCTCCGTTGCCGATTGCCGTCTCCTGCAACTTAACCACAGTACCCTCGAAGATTTCGGTAGGATATCCGGCCACTTTCAATGCGGTTTTGCGACCGACTGCGATAACGTCGATATCTTCCTCAGGCGCAGCCATAACCGCTTCGATCGAATCCGTGCGCACCAGAGTCAGAATCTCACCCTGTTCTCTCGACAGACTGATCTTTCCCGGGAATGGTGCAATGAACGTGGATGCATCTATCTGCTCGAGAAGGTATGCCATCTTTGCTTCAAGCCTGCCTATGTCGGCCTCGATGATCGGAAGTTCTTCCGCCTTCGGGCCGGATTTCAGGATCTCGTATTTCGATTGTGCTATCAGCACCTGTTTGTCTGCGACGCTTCTGTCGGTGCGTGCTGTCTCCCAGTCGCCCTCGGAGATCAGCCCGCGCTCGTGCATCTTCTCGGCACGGTCGTAATCGCTCTTCTGCCGCGCGAGCTTCAGCTTCGCCTCCTCCACTTCGGCTTTTGCTTTGGCCAGTTCTGCCGCCTTGGGATCGGATATCAGGAGATCGTACTCCGCCCGCGATTTCGTCAGTTCGGATTCCACCTGAGCGAGATCGCCACGATACAGATTCGACGAGACAGACAAGAGTGTGTCGCCTGCCTTCACGGTCATACCTTCCTGGACAAGCGGTTCGAGCTTGAACACTGAGAAATCGAGAGAGGCAAGCTGATACACCTGCTCACGCCGAATTTGATGCTCTCCGCCGAAGAAGTAGATCGACTTGAGCACATTGTCGCCAGTGTTGTTAACGGTGAAACTCTCGATTGGCCGTAGGATGGCCGACGAAGTGACTCGCAACTCGGTCCGAATCAGTAGCAGAGCAAGAATCAACGCCAAGATTACGGCGCCCCAGATTATCAGTCTTGTACGGCTGATCCGCGAAGCGGTGTCTTCCATGACAGTCTCCCTGACCAGTCTGGCCGAACCCGAGATAGCGGACTTTAACATAACTGCAACCGCAATCGCGAACAAGAGAAATCCGGTTCCCTTCCATTGTGAAACGAGAGCGTTGAAGAGGAGCATCGCGAGAATGCAAATCAAGGCAACCGAGTAGATCAGGGACAGCGCGCCGTAGCAAGCGAATATCCGCTTCTCCTTTGGTGTCAGCGACCGAATGCGGGTTCTCAGTCCGAATGCGACTTTGAGACTGACATGCCTGAGATACTCGAACGCCCGTGACCGCAGATTCGGAATGCCGAGCCAGTCGGAGAGAATATAGTAGCCATCAAGCTTGATCAGTGGGTTAAGGTTGAACAGCAGCGTGCCGAAAGAGACTGCCGACAGAACGAACAGGAAGTCAGACACGACGGTGCCATGTTTGAGGATTCGCCATAGAATGAGACATACAGACCCGAGGAATAGCTGGAGGTACAGCCCTGCTGCCAGCGTTGCGAGTCGGTGTGACTTTCTGGTGAACATGTAGGATTCGGAAAGATTGCAGTAGAGAGCCGGCTGAAAGTAGATCAGTAGGAACCCCATTTCGGTTACTCTTCCGCCATAGTGACGGCAAAATACCGCATGAGCGAATTCGTGCGCGACGGTCATTACGAATATCGAGATGAGAGCCAAAGCTACCGTCGAAAGCCTCAGAAGGTCGGCCAGCGAGTAGGGGATTGATGAAGTCGTCTGACTCAGCAGAAGGTACACGCCCAGTCCGATTGTCAAGAACGCCAGGACCGTGAATTCGGGAGTAAAAGCGAAGCGGAGGCGGGCATGCAACCATGCCACTGTCTTCTCCGGGTTGAACGTCCGAAATCTGTAGTGGAGAAGCGAGGCTCTGCGGTCGTGCGCACTGTCTCTTACCATTGGAGCCAAGCGGTCGCTCTCTGTCGATTCAAGAAGCTGCATTCCGCCGAGCTTCTCGATAAACCTCGTCACGCCCTCTGCTGCAAGCACGATGCCCAAGCGCTCCTTTAGCGCGGTGACCAGGTCGTCTGCAGTGCGATTGCCATCGAGAAGTTCATAAAGGACATACTCCGGCTCACGCAACTTCAGGTATTTGTTTGTTATTGGGTCATGCAGGATGAAGTGAATTTGCCCCGACTCCTCGTGTCTGGAGACCCTGATGTCGCTTCGCGCCTTGGGAAGACCGTGACCGCTCACGTCACTTTCGCCTTTCTCAGCGGCTCAAATCACTTTGCGCTTGAGGATATCGTGTAGATGTACTACGCCGATCGGAGTCCTATTGCGATCGATCACCGCGAGCGAGGTTATGCTGTGCTTCTCCATTATTGCCAGCGCGTTCTCGATAAGAGCGTCGGCATCTATAGTCTTGGGATTGCGAGACATGCACGTCGAAAGAGGCTTCGTAAGGAAATCATTGCCCTTGGATACCGTTCTTCTGAGATCGCCGTCGGTGTATATGCCTGTCAAAACGCCTGAATCATCGACAACAAGTGTTAAACCGAGACGTTTGCTCGTCATCTCAATAATAGCATCCCGAAGGAACGAAGTCTCTCTCACGATTGGAATGGCGTCTCCCGAATGCATCAGGTCAGAGACCTTCAGCAGTAGTCGCCTCCCGAGCGCGCCTCCCGGGTGTCTCAGTGCGAAATCCTCCGGTGAGAATCCGCGCATTTCGAGCAGGACTATTGCCAGAGCATCGCCTATGACCAGCTCGGCAGTAGCCGATGTTGTCGGCACAAGATTGAACCTGTCGGCTTCGGACTCCACACCGGCGTCAATCACCACGTCACAGCGTTCGGCGAGCTGGGAGTTCTTATCACCTACGATCGCGATAATCGGAACACCCAGACGCCTGAATGGCGGTATGAGCTGTGACAGTTCATCTGTGTCTCCTGACTTGGAGAATATCAGCACGGCATCTTCGGAAGTCACGATGCCGAGATCACCATGCATTCCTTCGGAAGGATGGAGATACATCGAGGGTGTGCCTGTGGAGTTGAATGTGCCGCTGATCTTGCGGGCGATGATGCCCGACTTACCCATTCCGGTTACAATCACACGGCCATTGCATGCATAAAGCACGTCAAGAGCGCGATCGAAGCTCTCATCGATCTTGCCGCCAAGCTTGCCAATCTGCTCCGACTGCTGGCGGATGACTTCAATTGCTCTTGCTCGTCGATTCATATCAGATTGCCACTATTCTTCTTCTGCGCTGTCAGGAATCCTGAGGTTGTCCCACAAGTTCTGAAGGGAAGAAACAGACTGGGTTCCGGCTGGAGTTTACCCCGTACCTGATACGGGGCCGGAATGACAAGTGCAATCTGTAACTCGTTGTCATTCCCGCGATGGCGGGAATCCATCCTAATGCCAAGACTCGTCATACGGACAATCCTTCATGCCATTTGTGACCGGTGGGACAGCTTCCCCACATTTACCGCGACAAACGAAAATCATAGCCGCATCAGCTCCACTAATCTCTTCCCTCTGGACGCAGCAACAAGTTCATACAGCTCCCTCACTGCCCCATCCCCGCCTTTCCGCTTGGTCCGGAAATGGGATATCGCGACTACTTCCTTCACGGCATTTGCGGGGCATACGCGGCTACCTGCCTCCAGCATCACATCGATATCGAGAATATCGTTTCCCATGAAGATCGTCTCGTCGCTCGCGACTCCGGCCTTTTTCAGCATTTCTTTGAAACAGCCAACCTTGTCGTAGCTTTGGTAGATGTGGGGTATCTTCAGCTCGGTCATTCTTGAGACGGTAGCTGCCGAGTACCGGGCTGAGATGACTCCGGTCTGTATATCGAGCTTCGTCAGCAGCCGTATCGCGAGCCCATCGGTCACATCGAACCGCTTGAACTCCACACCATCGGGACCGATATAGATCGAGTCGTCGGTGAATACGCCGTCGACGTCGAGAGCTACGAGTCTAACGTTCTTTATTCGCTTGAGAAATCGGTCTTTGGTCAGAAGCGCCATATGATATTCCCCCAGTAGGGCACAAACCGAGCTATCCGCCCGCGATGTCAGGAATCCCTTCCTGACAGGGTGATCGCGTCAAGAACGGATTCCGAACCCCGCCTGAGACTGTCATCCCAGCGAAAGCTGGTACCCAGAGGAAAGAGTTCTGGATTCCGGCTTTCGCAGGAATGACACGGTGCAGCGCCGTCGATCGTACATGGCCGCAGCGGGGCGAAACTGAATCTGCTGCATGTGATCGTCTCTTCGATCGTTGCGTTCACTCCTCCGAGAAATAGTCAGAGTCTATCTTCTTCATCTCAAAAGTGCTTACAGTAGAGACGCCGACATTGTGGTCAATCATCAACTGAGACAGCGTTTCCCCGTCGATAAGCACCACTCTTGAATCAATGCGAGAAACGTAGTCCTCCGCCTCAGACGAGAATCCAGAGGTGGTTATGAAAAGGCCTTTCTTGGCTCGAAGGCCCGTCAGGGCTCCCACAAATCTCTGAATCTCCGGACGTCCTACTGTATTTTCCCAGCGTTTGGCCTGTATGTAGATGGTGTCAAGCCCGAGCTTGTCCTCTTTTATCAGGCCGTCAATCCCTCCGTCGCCGCTCCTTCCAACAGCTTTTCCAGCGTCCTTCCGACTTCCGCCGTATCCCATCTGGACAACAACTTCCACAACGAGCCGCTCGAAGAATGCAGGCGAGCAAGAGTTTAGCTGCTGCAGAAGCTCGGACGCCAAATCCGCTCTTATCTTCTGGTATGCGTTTTCCAGCGATTCCTCTGGTGTCTGCTCTTGATCCACCACCTCTGGTGGGGCATCAGCTCTTGAGTGGCGGGTGGTGCGAAACTCCTGGAACTCCCGGAACTTTGATAGGAAACTAACATCGATGTGTGTCGGCTTTCCTTCCAGAACCTCAAGCCCACGCGGAGTTATTCTATGGAAGCCTCTCCGAGGGCTGTCTATCAATCCAGCCTTCTTGAGATATGTCTTTGCCCAACCCACTCTGTTGTCGAATACCTCTTGCTGCCCGCTCGGCAGCATCTCTGCCTTCTCCCGGTCGGTCAATTTGAACTCAATGGCCAACGCGTCTACTGCTTCGCGCTTAGTGTGCTCATACCCGTCTGAGTAGAACTTCAAGAGCGGGAGCATACATGTCTGGTAATCAGGAATAGCCATCTTAGATCATCCCCTTATCTCTGTCGCAACAACTCCATCCACGGCCTCCAGATACTCTTCGAACCTGTCGAGCGGAAGCATCGACGCGGCGTCACTTTTGGCAGACGGCGGGTCGGGGTGGATTTCCAGAAACAGGCCGTCGACGCCTATGGCTGTCGCTGCTCTGGCGAACGGAATCACGAACTCCGGCTGGCCGCCCGACTGAACGCCTGCGCCTCCTGGCAGTTGCAGCGAGTGCGTACAGTCGAAAATCACCGGATACCCGAGCTGTTTCATTATGATAAGCGATCTGAAATCGACCACGAGGTTGTGGTAGCCGAAGAAAGTGCCTCGCTCGGTCAGCATCACATTGCTATTGCCGGTACTGACCGCCTTCTTCGCAATCTCTCCCATGTCCTCCGGCGCCATGAACTGCCCCTTCTTGATGTTCACCGGCTTGCCGGTCTTGGCAGCGGCCTCCACAAGGTCAGTCTGCCGACAGAGAAACGCCGGAATCTGGAGGATGTCGACAGCTTCCGCGGCAGGTTGCGCCTCCGATACACTGTGGATGTCTGTCAGAACTGGGACATCCAGCGCGACACGGACCTCATCGAGTATCCTGAGCGCCTCGTTCATACCAATAGTCGAGAACGATCCGCCGGAAAGTCGATTGGCTTTCATATATGATGACTTGAATATGTAATCGAAATGATGCCTCTCGGTGAGCTTCTTCGCTGCTTCAGCGGTCCTGAAGACGATATCTCTCGACTCAACGACGCAGGGTCCGGCCATGATGACCGGCCTCCCGCCACCGATTTCTATCTGACCGATGCGTATCACGCTCAGGATTCAACCTTGGATTCTACCGAAAGAGCATTCTTCTCCAGGGTCTCGTGGAATTTAAGGGATGCTTTGATGAAATCCCTGAATAACGGATGTGCAGCCGTCGGTCTCGACTTCAGCTCCGGGTGGAACTGCACGCCGACAAACCATGGGTGATCGGCAAGCTCCACTATCTCGACAAGCCTCTCGTCGGGCGAAAGGCCTGCAATCTTGAACCCAGCAGCAAGGAGGTTCTCCCGATAACTGTTGTTGAATTCGTACCTGTGACGATGCCGCTCGGTAATCTCTGTGGTGCCGTAGGCCTCAAAAGCCTTACTCCCGGGCTGAAGCACGCACGGATACTTGCCGAGACGCATTGTGGCTCCCATGTCGGTTATCCCCCGCTGGTCGGGCATCAGACTAATAACAGGATGCTCGGTTTCTGCAGAGAACTCGGACGAGTTCGCCTTCTGGAATCCAGCCACGGTACGCGCATACTCGATCACGGCGCACTGCATACCCAAACAAATCCCGAAGAAAGGCATGTCGTGCTCTCTGGCGTACCTGATCGCCTCGATCTTTCCCTCGATCCCTCTGTCGCCGAATCCTCCGGGAACAAGTAATCCGTCCATGCCTTTGAGGTACAGCTCTGCTCCGTTCTGCATGATCTTCTCGGACGATACCCATTCGAGTTCGACTCTTGCGTCGTTTTCCTCTCCTGCGTGAACGAATGCCTCGATGATCGACTTATATGCGTCTTTCAGTTTCACATACTTGCCGCAGATCGCAATCCGGCAAATTTTGGATGGGTTCTTTATTCTCCTGACGATTCTCTTCCAGTCCGACACATCCGGAGGTGCACAAAAGAGCTTGAGGTGCTGTGTGACCATGTCGTCGAACCCTTCGTCGTGAAGAAGAATTGGCACCTCGTAGATCGTCTCAGCGTCGATCGCCGGTATAACGGCCAGCGGAGAGACGTTGCAGAACAACCCGATCTTCTCGCGCATCTCAGATTTGATCGGCTGCGCGGACCGGCAGAGGAGGATATTCGGCTGTATTCCTATTTCGCGGAGCGCCTTGACTGAATGCTGCGTCGGTTTGGTCTTGACCTCTCCCGCAGATTCGATGTAGGGAACCAGGGTTACGTGAATATAAAGGACATTCTCATATCCTTCTTCGAGCCCGAGCTGCCGGATAGCCTCGAGAAACGGGAGCGATTCGATGTCGCCGACAGTACCGCCGATCTCACAGATGACGACGTCAGCCGGATGTTCGCCCTGCCCGACAAGCCTTATACGAGACTTTATCTCGTTCGTGACGTGAGGAATGACCTGCACGGTGGCGCCGAGATAGTCGCCGTGGCGCTCTCTGGAGATAATCGTGTGGTAGACTTTTCCCGTCGTGACATTGTTGTCGGCGCCGAGACTTTCGTTTATGAACCGTTCATAGTGTCCGAGGTCGAGATCAGTCTCGGAACCGTCATCGAGAACGAACACTTCACCGTGCTGGAACGGATTCATCGTTCCCGGGTCGACATTCAGGTAGGGGTCGAGCTTGAGCATGCTGACCCTTAGACCTCGCTTCTTCATCAATAAGCCAAGCGATGACGCTGCGATGCCCTTGCCGAGCGAGGACACGACCCCACCCGTTATAAATATGTACTTAGTCCGACCCTGGCGCACAGCTACCTTCTTTCAAGTCTTATGAGTCTTTCGATTGCCGGAATGTCACGTTCGCTATTTAAGCTCACATTTTTCACTTTTGTCAAGCGAACATTTATGACCATCCCAGATTCGAGAAGTCTAAGTTGCTCGAGTCTCTCCGTCCGCTCAAGAGGAGTTGGCTCGAGTTTGGCAAATCTCAAGATCGACTGTTTGCGAAACGCGTACACGCCTATATGTCCCAGTCTGAGTGGAGCGCGACTCGGCTCAGGAGAGCCGTTTGGTATCGGAGATCGAGAAAAATACAACGCCCGTCCCTTGTCATCGAGGACGACCTTGACCAGATTCTCGTCATTGAATTCTCGAAGAGAGTTAATAGGGTGACAGACCGTTCCGCAATCGACTCTGCGGTCTTCTATCGCGGCCGACACCGCCAGCTCAATCACCCTGGGTTGAAGCAACACTTCATCCCCCTGGATATTCACCACAACGTCAGCTTTCTTGTGCCTGACGGCTTCCGCGACTCTTTCCGTTCCGCACGAATGGGGGGATTGAGAGAGAAAACACTCCGCGCTGATGCCATTAGCACAGTCGGCGATGCGGGAGTCGTCGGTCGCGATGATGATCCGATCTAACAGACTGCACATTGAAGCTCGCTCGTACACATGTTGCAGTACGGTCTTGCCTGCGATCTTCAGAAGCGCTTTGCCCGGAAGCCGTTTGGAGTCGAACCTTACCGGAATGACGCCTACCGTTATCAAGCTACGTTTGTCCTCAGCTTCTGTCTAAACATTCAGCAACGGGCTCCGAGGTGCAGAGCTTCTGCGGGATTCTGTCACAACTTCTGGAGTCCGGTGAGCCACACGGCTATTGTATGCTATGACTCAGCCGAAGTCAATAGCACGCTCGGCATCGGTTGACAAGTTAGGCATTGGGAAGTGGATGACTGGAATTGGAAGCAAAAAAAGAAGGGCGGTAGAACCGCCCATTCAATCGAGTCACGAAGACTTGTCGAAGCTTAGCACTTCTTCGCGGCCTTCTTGGCCGGTTTCTTCTTCGCGGTCTTCTTCGTGGCCTTCTTTGTTGTCTTCTTTGTGGCCTTCTTAACTGGCATTACACCGCTCCTCAGTTTGGGGTTGGTTTTATTTTCAGTCGACGCAAATTTCACTCAACACTGAACATGAGTCAACAAAAAAATCATCACGATATTTTCATCGGCAAGAATTGATCGGTTGATTAGCGAAAGAGCGACACTATCTCCGTGAGTTGACAGCTGACAGGTTGTCTGAGTGACGCCGACTAGTCAGTGAAGGACCGACGGATATCGATGCACTTCGACGATGAAGCCATTCTCTGCTCGGCAAGACGATCAGCCGGAGCGAGAGATCGACTCCCGCCTTGAGGCGGCGGCCTTGCGCACCGCTCTGTTGTGTTGTTCGAGAGTCGACGAGAAGACGTGTCTGCCCTTTCCATCCGCTACGAAATATAGAAAGGCTGTTTCAGCAGGACACAACACAGCGCGAATCGAGGCGGCTCCCGGAGAGCAAATCGGTCCGGGCGGAAGTCCGGCATGCTTGTATGTGTTGTACGGTGAGTCAATCTCCAGATCGCTGCGCAGAAGCGGTCGCCCAAGTCCGCCGTGAGCGAAGATCACCGTCGGATCACACTGCAGGGGCATTCCTATCTTCAATCTGTTCCTATAGACCGAAGCTATAACCGGCCGCTCCGCGTCGACCTGGGTTTCCGCCTCCACGAGGCTGGCAAGCGTCAGCAGTTCATGGAGCGAGTATCCAACTTGCTCCATCCGCTGCAATACCGTATCCGCGATAACGCGCTTCAACTGGTTGGTCAGGACTCTGAGTGAGTACTCCGGCGGCGCTCCCCACGGTATGCTGTAGGTTTCCGGGAAGAGATAGCCTTCCAGCGACCTTGATTCGAATCCGAGATTGCGGATGAACTCCCGGTCTTCGGCGAGGCGCAAGAGCGAGGACAGTTCAGCGCCCGTTGAATCTGCGACGATGGAGAGTATCCGCCGCATGGTAAGACCTTCGGGAATGGTCACCCTCGCAACCGCAGATTTCCCATCTCGAACAGCCTTGAAGAAGTCCCAACGGGTCTGTTTCGAAGTGAAATCGTATCGTCCAACTTTCAGAGTACGATCGACTCCCGCTCTTGTGCACATCAGAACCAGCAACTTCGGCGACGGAAATAGCCCGCAGCTGTCCGCCCTGACTGCCACCCGCTCACAGCTCTCGCCCATGTATATGTAGAAGGACGAATTGCTGCCTGACTGGCTAAGCGGCCTCGTGAACCAGTAAACGGCTCCTGCTGCTGTTATGGCGGTCGCTGCGACGGCAATCGCAATCGCAACAATGATCAGCCTCCCGATCTTCATCGGATCACCTTCCGAACTAGCCCGACCGCATAGGCTGACAACTTCAACGGCAGGTAGAGCAATACGGACAAGAAGATCAGAAGCGTAAAGAAGAGCCAGGAGACGATGTCCATAATCCGGATACCCCGCTCATGCATTTCGCTTCCTTTCAAGGTATTCCTCAAGGAGTATCCCGGCAGCCGTGGAATCAACTTTCTCTTTGTTGTGGCCGACTTTCAGCAGGCTCTGGTGCATATATCTTGCCGCGAGGCGCGAGGTAAACCGCTCATCTATCAACTCGACTTTCACTCCGGCGAGCTGCTTCTTGAAGGCTGCACTGAGCTTGTCGACCGAATCGCAGAGGTCGCCCCGTCCACCGTCAGTTCTGAGAGGATAGCCAATTACGATCTCCGCAACATCATTGTCCCGCGCATAGGCCACCAACTTCTGGATCGCCACCTTCATTCCGGTGACCGTGATCGTCTCCCTGCTGGATACGATTATCTGTTCCGGGTCTGATAGCGCGACACCGATCCGGTGCGTTCCAAAGTCGATAGCGAGTACCCTTGGCATAGAGGCTATATAACCGGCCAATCGGCGCAAGTCAAACAGGATGTCCTCCGAATGCATGCCGCTTCACACCGGCATCTGCATGTTCGCAAGTGGTTGCAGAGTGAACGTAGCCGTCCGGGCAGTGCGCAGTCATTGAACACGAGAGGCAATCTTGCTCCCAGCAACGATTAAGCTCGCCGGGGCAGCGTGTCAAGGCAGCCCGGAACACGGAATCAGGTTGCGGCACAATCGTTGCTCTGAGAGATGCAGGAGTTGACAAGGCAGAATCAAGGAGGCGAGAAGATGTTAGCAGGCAAGTTGACACAAGGCTTCCCGAAAGAGAGACTCGAGGGATTCAGCGAGCCTAAGATCAAACGGGATAGCAAAGGGTTCTACATGATGACCCTGAGCGAAAATGTCAAAGTCTATCTTGAAGATTACTACTCATTCCTTGAAGAGCTCTGGGAGCGTGCCGAAGCTCGCTACAACTACTACGAATCGAAGCTTGCCGAGACTGATTCCTCCTGCCTTGAGACTCTGTCATTCTATCGCAGCCAGAAGATCGTATTCAAGATTCTCCTTAAGTCGATCGCCTCCTTCTATAGCGACGGAAATAACCTCGGCGTGATCATGACCCCGTGGTGCTTCGGTACGGTTGTTCTGGAGAAGGTCGAAACCTTCCGTGACAAGCTCGCAAAAGGGGAAATCGAAGGCGAAGACGTGGGTGACTATCCGTACTACGTCGTTCGCTACATTGACGAGACTTACAAGAAGGCGCTCCTTGACATATTCAACTTCCCTCCCAAGGCCTTTTCAATGCGCTGGCAGTATTCGGAGCTGCTTAAGCGGTACAGCAAAAGTTTGACGAACATCTCCACGTCACTGCAGAGCGTGCTTCTTATGATAAAGAACTATACGACCTGAATGCCTGTTGCTCTCTCTCATTTGCCTTCAAAATCCCGCCTCCGAGCGGGATTTTCCTTTTCTGATTCAAACTGAAGCGGAATACGCCGATAAATAGTGCAAATGGACTCGCTCATCATGAAACCGCAAGGGAGCCGGACAACTGCGTTCCTCCCGATCTACCTGGAGTCGCTTATAGTCGACACTGTCCTTGATTTCGACCTCTTTATCCGGCTGGGACGCGACATGGCTTTGTACAGGTCGCGCAGGCTTCCGTTCACGGAGCAGACGAGACTAAAGCTGATCGATAACCGCGTGCAGGTCTTGTTCGTTGCAGCCGCAGCCCGTCGGGAGTATCAACAGTATATAGAAGGCAATCTCGCCTCGATCGTGCAAGATCCCAAGATTCAGGAGAACCGGAAGGCGAGCATTGTCTATGAGGCGTCGAAAGCTCTCGTGAAAGATGTCCTTGCTAATCCTGGACTCGGCGAGAATATCCAACGGTCAAAGAACATGGTGTCCAGCCAGGTTTCATATATACTGCGCGGACGCCAGGCGTTTCTCAATCTCATGAAAATATCATCCTACGACTACTATACGTACACTCACTCCGTCAACGTCTGCACATTCGCGGTCGCACTGGCAAATCAACTCGGCATGAGAGACCGCAAGGAGCTGTGGGTGCTCGGGCTTGGCGCTCTCCTGCATGACGTTGGAAAGTCCAGGATTTCGGAACGCATTCTGAACAAAAGCGCGCCTCTTAACCGGGCTGAATTCGAAATCGTGAAGAAGCACCCGGTTTGGGGCCAGGAAATACTGAAGGAGACTGATCTCATTGCTGAAGACTCCTACTTCGCAGTACTGCAGCATCACGAACGAGTCGACGGATCCGGTTACCCAAACGGCCTCCCATCTGATGACATCCACCCCTTCGGCAAAATCGTGGCGGTTTGTGATGTCTTTGACGCCCTGACGACACGCAGGGTCTATCAGGATGCGATGAACACCTACAAAGCATTCCGCGAGATGTACAACGAAAGGCATCGGTTCGATCCAGCCATCTTGGAGGAATTCACTCGACTCATGGGACCGGATGGAGATGTCAACTCGACCCCGATTGAGGCGGAAAACGAGGAAAAAGCTGCGGTCTGACTCGATGCTTCATCGTCTCAAGCGACCTCGGACAGAACAGCATGTCCCAAATCAACTTCATTCTGCCAACGATCACAGGTTCTCTCACTGCCACGTCATATCCCATAGCCGTGCTCGTTGTTGACAGTCGAAGATACTTCGCGTAAGTTGCTGGCCTGATATGGAGGCCATCTGATGAAGAAACATGTTATATCCACTGCCGGCGCTCCTAAAGCGATCGGTCCCTACTCTCAGGGAATCGCATCCGATTCAGTCCGGCTCGTATTTACGGCAGGTCAGATTGGGTTAGACCCATCAACCGGTGAATTGGTCGCAGGTGGAATCCGCGAGCAAACCGAAAGAGCGCTTCTCAATATCAAGGCCGTGGTCGAAGCCGCTGGCTCAAGACTCGACAATGTGCTCAAAGTCACGGTATATTTGAGGCAGCTGAACGACTTTTCCGCGTTCAACGATGTCTACGCCCGATTCTTCGCGACCGACCCGCCTGCACGAGCTACCGTGGGGGTGTCCGCATTGCCTAAGAACGCTCTCGTGGAGTTGGACGCGATCTCACTTGTCTGAACAGGCTTGGAGGCTGCGGCCTTGGGGCAGTTGTAGGTCGGGTTTGGTCTTCCCCCGGTTTTGTGGACAGTTTGTTAAGCATGTGTGTTTCTCGAATCGAAGTCAAGCGGACTTACGTAGCCAAGGGTAGA
>JAGVNY010000067.1 GCA_020053015.1 Candidatus Zixiibacteriota bacterium
GATAGCGGATGTGTTTCCGGTTGCGCCCTCAAGCTGCTCCCGTGTGCTGACTACCAGCGCGCGAGGCGATATGCCGATTTCGCTGAGAATGTAGCGGCCGAGATGAGTGATAAGACCGTGGTCGATACCTGATGGACACTCGATCGCGCAACGCCTGCACGCAGTACAATTCCAGAAACTGTCCGCCATCTCCTGTATCTTCTCGTCGGTGAGATGCCCGCTTCCGGTCAGCCGCCCGCGCAACATACCCGCCAGAGTGAAATGTCGGCGATAGACGCTTAAGAGCAGCTCCGACCGATGACATGGAATGTCCCTTGGGTCGCCTGTCGCCTGATAGACCTGACACGTCGTGGCGCAACGCGAGCACTTCGCGCTGACCCGAATGAAGTGGTCGAGCGCCATCTGGTAATTGGAATGCTTGAGGATTGCAGCAAACGCCTCAAGGAATCGTCGCGGCCGCTCGGTGACGTCGAAATTCTCGATGTGGTACCGCACGTTGAGACGCTGCCGCTCGACAACTTCAGGCTTCTTCGTCGATGCATAAGCCCTGGCTCGTTCATTCTCGTTGATCGGGGTTGTTTTCATCTGTGCTCCAAGT
This sequence comes from Candidatus Zixiibacteriota bacterium, assembly GCA_020053015.1. Classification (GTDB taxonomy): domain Bacteria; phylum Zixibacteria; class MSB-5A5; order JAABVY01; family JAHJOQ01; genus JAGVNY01. Next base: position 599 of record JAGVNY010000067.1, read on the forward strand.
ATCCTCCGGATTACATAGACAAAGCGTTGTCGATCCAATCATGCCCCTGCGGTAATTCCTGATGCCCGTTCATGACCGGCCACAACCGACTTGAGTACCGGCAGCCTGCCCGGCTCGCGGTTGATAAGCTTCTGACGGTCGTATTTCGGATCGATTACCTCAATGCCATATTCGCGACAGCTTTCGACGATTTGATCCTCAGCTGGACAGACGTAGACCCTCGCATCAAAGCCTGTTGCTGTCGCGTTGTGAAATTCTCTGATTTCTTGCTGGGAGCTGTAAGTGTGCGCGCAGCAACAGACCGCAACGCTAACCCGGCGACGGCAGACGGGGCATTCGATCTCAGCCACAACGTCGACCAGAAAGCAATCCTCACCGGGGCACGGCAGAACCTCGTAGCCCGCAGCTGCGAAGATCTCACGCGTCCAGGTGACGAGCTGTTCATGAGAAAGTGCACAGGTAAGCCTCGTGGCAGCCGAAGGCGCTTCCGCAGCCTTCAGGCTCCCCGAAACCAGGTTATCCAGAGCTTCGTCCACAGTCGAGTTGACATCTGCAATAACGTTGATGCCAGCAGCGACCAGCGTATCTCTATGTTGGGCAATGATGCCGCTGCAAATCAGCAGGTCGACACCGTGAAACAGCAGCAGCCGCACGCGCCGATATCCTCCGCTTTCGCTGCACTTTACTGTGCTTATTCGCTGCCTGTTATCGCCTGCGACTTCTACCAGCAGAAAGCAGGACGCGGCCTCGAATCGGGGAGCTACGGCATCGCCCAGTTGTGGTATCGCTACGTTCATACTCTGCAACATCACTATGCACTCAGCATGCCAGCAAATCGGCCATACAGACATATGTTGTGCTGCAATGACTTAGGACACTTGAATTTGAGGCGAGGTTGCGATTATTGCAACATTAGTGGTTGCACGGAGACCCAATCGTGTTGCAATAGTGTCAATTGCAACGTTTAAGTGAATTGGTCTGGTTGGATATCGTGGCGCTTCAGTTTGCGCCAAAGTGTGCTGCGATGGATACCTAACTCGACTGCCGCCTTTGACATATTGCCCTGGTGACGTCTGAGCGATTCGATTATCCGCGCCTGCTCATCCAAGAGCCTTGCGACCGGTGTTTCAGCCGAACTCCTGCTCTCAACCTCCTCACGTGAACGCAAGCGAAGCTCTGCCGGCAGATGTGTGACTTTTATGATGCTTCCGTGGCAGATCACGAATGCGTACTCAATGATATTTTCGAGTTCGCGGATGTTGCCGGGGAAGTCGTGCTGCATGAGAATCTGCATGACCTCCGGACTTACGCTGAGAATCTTCTTGCCCTTGCGGGCATTGAAATGCCGGATGAAGTGGTCGACCAGGTACGGTATGTCTTCACGCCGCTGGCGGAGCGGCGGCAGCTCCAGTTTGACAACGGCAAGCCTGAAGTAGAGATCATCGCGAAATTTACCCTGTGCGACGAGTTCCCGGAGGTCTTTGTTGGTTGCGGCGACAACCCGAATGTCAGCCTTCACCGGAGCGGTTCCTCCGAGAGGCTCGTATTCCCGCTGTTGGAGAAGCCTCAGCAGTTTGACCTGGGTTGACAAGGGCAGCTCGCCGATCTCATCGAAGAACACGGTGCCGCCGTCGGCTGCAGCGAGCTTTCCCGGCTTGTCCCGTTTAGCGTCGGTGAAGGCACCGCGCACATAGCCGAACAACTCCGATTCGAAAAGCTGATGAGGAAGAGTACCACAGTTGATTATCACATTTGCGCGTTCTCGTCGTGGACTGAGCGAGTGAATCGCGCGAGCGAAAAGCTCCTTCCCTGAGCCGGACGGCCCCTGGATCAGCACAGTGCTTTCGCTCTCGGCAATATCCGGTAGAATGGCGAAGAGCTTGTGGATTTCCGGGTTCTTGGATATGATGTCCTCAATCGTGTATTCTTTGTTGAGTTCTTTCCGCAAGTGCTCTATTGCGGACAGGTCGCGAAATGTCTCCACCGCTCCAAGGACGTTTCCCTCGTCATCACGAAGCACGGCGGTAGAGATGCTGATTGGTATGCTGTCACCCTGGCTGTTTATGATGTTCACCGGTCGGTCGATTGCCTGAACTCCCGTCTTGAGCGTTTCCTGTAAGAGACAATTCTCACATATGTCGGAATGGAAGACGTCATAGCAGCGGCGACCGACAGCTTTGGACGCGGAGATTCCGGTTATGCGTTCGGCAGCACGATTGAAGCTGGTGATCACTCGCTGGCTGTCAACCGTGAAAACACCGTCGGCAATCGAGCTTAGAATCACCTGGAGAAATTTCAGACTGTCGTTGCTGTCTGCCATTCATCCTCCTGAACCGGAGCGACGCAGGTGATTGCGTCAACTCATTGCAATGCTGGCTCCGCCCGGCTGTGACTCTGCGCGCATACTCCAGCCCTGACTCGCAGAGTACTTGGTCACGCCCATAGACGACATGGGATAGTATAGCTGATGTGAGTCACAGGAAGCAACCATAGCGTTGCTATTCTTCTCGGCTTCGGCCTCCGCCCTGCCCGCCGCGCATCTGTCCGAAGCCGGCTCCACGTCCCAGACCCGGCCCAGACTCCGCGCCGAGAACAGGATGCTGACCGTGACCCATACACGCCTTGGCTGGATCCATTACGGGCAACTGATTCGCCTTGATCTTCTCAATGATGTCAGCGACTGTGCCCGCTTCAGAACGATAGATGCTTACTCCCTCGCTGTTGAGAGCCTCGATCGCGCGTCTTCCCATTCCGGCACATACTACGCAATCGATGTGGTGATGCGCTAACTGATTCATCGGATGACATGTGCCGTGCGCGTGGTGAGCATTGCGGTTTGCGATGACCGCAATCTCATCATTCTCCGTGTTGTACAAGGTAAAAAACGGAGCCGATCCGAAGTGTTCATGAACCTGGTCGTCACGACCGGCATCTCCCTGTGTTGGAATGCAAGCCAACATCTTCCGTACCTCCTTGCCTCAGATTTATCATGATAGCCTGGTTGTTTAGGATAGCCTCGACCAGATTCCGTCGAGCCTCGTAGAGAATTCGTTGCACTGTGCCGCGAGAAACACCAATTCGGCGTCCGGCTTCCTCCTGGTCGAGCCCTTCAAGGTCGCAGAGTCGCAACACTTCGAATTGATCGAGGCTGATAGTCTTGGTTTCCAAGCTCAGCAGAGGGATCCCCTGAGGCTTGTAGATTCGATCCGCGTTGTACCGACGGCAACATCTTCGAATTTTCGGTCGAGGCAAATGTCAACTCCGTGTTTTGTGCATATGCACATTATGACTGTAGCTAACATAGTTCCATAAGTCAAGAGCATAGTGAAGCACAAAAAGAGAGAGTCTCGCGGCAGACTACCTGACGGAATCGTTGGAGATTCTGCAGGTTCTGCTTATTGAGCAGCTCGGCGGCATAGACAAAGCAGAACTCAGACTCGAAAGCCATTGTTACAGGTGAGTTGGCGCCGCCATCTATCCTATTAATCTACAATGGCTTGTGATCAGTATTGGCGATACGGCCGAACTTCTCGAATCAGCGCCAGAGCTGTCAGAACTCCGAGGGCAGTTCAAGACAAACGCCAGCTTGGAGCATAGAGTCCATAGATTTCACCATTCGATTCTGGCGAGTCACTCAGAGGTCTGTGTTCCCAAGACTTATGTCAGCTTTTGCGCCCAGGAGTTAGACCGCCAATTGTCGGCCCGAATCATCATAGAGAAA
>JAGVNY010000082.1 GCA_020053015.1 Candidatus Zixiibacteriota bacterium
CGACAAGCTGTTGTCGGGTTTCTCGTTCCGCTTCGCGTCACTCGGAACCCGACCTACGAAGAATGTCTCTCTCCGGGGTTTTTCAACAGTCCCTTTCGCCGGAATGACAGATGTGATTGCCAGCTCAATGTCATTCCCGCGAAGGCGGGAATCCATCCTCACGCCAGCATCTATAGTGCGAACCGTTCCCACTATTCACTCCGGCTTCACGATGAAATCTCTCCCCGTCCAGCCCTTGCGCATCGGGTGTCCCTGATCCCAATCCTCAGGAAGCAGAAGCGGACGGAGATCCGGATGTCCCTTGATCCCTATGCCGTAAAGTTCGTGAACTTCGCGCTCGAACCAATCTGCAGCGCGATATATGTCGCAAATCGTATCGATTTCCGGATTCTCTGTCGGAAGCTTAACCTTGACAGTCAGTTTCTGCTTGATGGAAGTCGAACTGATATGATAAACGATTTCGAGATGATCCTTCGCGTCCACACCTGCGAGAGATGACAGATAATCAAACTTGAGGGAATCTCTCAAGTGCTTGAACACATCTCGCACAGCCGAGACCTCAACCAGAACTGCGTCTTGAGCAGGCACAAGGTCGAGCTTTGATACTTTGCCGGCGAATGTCGATTCAAGAGATTGCACGAGATCGCTATTGTCTGACATCCCTGCTCCAGTCAGATAGCTTCTCTTTCTTGACCTTCTCGGAGAGCTTAAGGCATCCTTCGAGAAGCGATTCGGGTCGCGGAGGACAGCCAGGGATATAGACATCTACCGGAATGATCAGGTCGACGCCTTTGAGTACCGAATACGAATCATAGTAGAATGGGCCGCCACGAGTGGCGCATCCGCCCATTGCGATCACATATCTCGGCTCGGCCATCTGCTCGTATAGAAGCTTCACACGCGGCGCCATCTTGTGAGTCACCGTGCCGGAGACGAACATCAGATCGGACTGCCGAGGCGAGGCGCGGAATATCATGCCAAGCCTGTCGAGGTCATACCGCGACGCGCCCGTGCACATCATTTCGATTGCGCAGCAAGCCAGCCCAAAAAGCATATACCAAAGCGACGACGCCCGTCCCCAGTCGAGAACCTGCTCGAGCTTGGCGGTCACAAGGCCGCCGCCCGGAATCGGCTCAAAATAGACCGGTAGTTTCGAGACTACACCCACTTCAGAACCCCTTTCTTCCAAGCATAGAGGAGTCCAAATAACAAAATGCCGACGAAGATCAGCATCTCAACCAAGGCAAACAAGCCGAGCTGTTTGAACACTACTGCCCACGGAATCAGGAAGGCAACCTCGACGTCGAAGATCACGAAGAGCAGGGCAAAAATATAGTATCTTACATTGAACTGCACCCACGATGACCCGACCGTCGGTTCGCCGCATTCATAGGTGGAAAGCTTCTGTGGAGTGGGACGTTGGGGGCGAAATAGCCGCGCTATCCCAAGTGTGACAACGACAAAGCCGACGGACACGACAAGGAAGATTCCGACTGTTCCGTAGCTGTCGAGCATTGTCCTCTCGATTCTCCGTGGCCGGGTCTTGTGACAAACTTCACAAGAGGAATCGCACACCCTCCTGCCGAGGGAATAGCACAATCAATAAAGTATTCAACCCTTGTCAAGCGCATTCTGAGGATTAATTCCCCGCGAAATGTGGAGAAAGCCCCTCTCCCCGGTCTTCGATCACACTTCGGGACTCAGTGTCTTCGACCTCTCTCCCGGCATGGGAGAGGGGGCGGGGGTGAGGGATTCATGTCATTCTGGCGGAAGCCAGAACCCAGTAGCGGCATCCGCCGTGGCGGACCGTGCCAAGGACATCCCGCACTGCGGGATGCCCCTACGGACACTCCGCGCATGGTGCAGATTTGTAAGTCAATACCCAGCGGCTTTCAAGCCGCAGGCGATCTTGACATTCTCACCGTTGACGTGTCACGCCGTTCAGCAATTCGGTATCGTATCTCCGTCAGGGTCGCACGGCGCAGGGCCGCCGGCGAAGATGTAGTTGATCAAGTACACCACATCGTCGATGTCGACTGGTACGTCGCCGCCACTGCAGTTAGCATCACCGGCCAGTGGCGGGCATGGACATGGACCGCCTGCGAAGATGCAGTTGATCAGGTAAACAACATCGTCGATGTCAACTGCAGGATCGCCTCCGCTACCGTCGGTGTCACCACAGATGAACTCATCACATACATCGCCGATACCATCAAAGTCGCAATCGGCCTGATCGGGGTTGTAGACAGATGGACAGTTGTCGGATGAATCACAGAGTCCATCGCCGTCAGCATCCATCAATTCTGTCCATTTTGCGACGTGCCCGCAGTTGGAGTTGCCTGCCTCGGTAAAATATCCACCTGCAATCAGATCACAGTCAAGGACAGCAAACGCACGTATCATATCGTTCACTCCTGAACCCATGGACGACCACCCGGAACCATCCCACGCAGCAATACGATTCGCGACGAGGTCGTCGGCCACCGTAAACGCCCCCCCTGCGATCAGTCTCCCGTTGTATACGGCGATGGCCAGTACGATTGAGTTCATGCCACTTCCGATCGGTGACCAGTTAGAACCATCCCAACTGGCAATACGAGATGCACTGATACCACTTGCGGCGGTGAAGTAACCGCCCGTGATTAGGTTGTTGTTGTATATCCCGAGCGCTTGAACAGGTTGGTTTACGCCTGAGCTGAGCGGTGACCAACTCGAACCATCCCATGCCGCCACGTAATTGACAAGTGTGCCTCCAGCAGTTGTGAAGTGCCCACCAACGATCAACTTATTGTCCCAGATAGCAAGTGACGTACAGGGGCCGTTTATGCCCGATGCAAGTGGCGACCATGTGAGTCCGTCCCAACAAGCAATGTAGTTCAGATCTCCGCTCTCTGAGTCCGTGTAATAACCTCCTGCATACAACTTGCCCTCAAAGACAGCCAGAGCATTGAGGCTTCCGTCTATTGTCCGTGATCCGATCGGGGACCAAGAAATGCCATCCCAAGATGCGATCTTCATTGCACTTATGCCTCCGGCTGTGGTGAATAATCCAGCAGCGATCAGCTTGCCATCATACACCGTGAGCGCAAAGGCCCCGTTATCCATCCCTGTCCCCAATGGCGACCACGTGGTGCCATCATAGGCAGCGATGTAATTGACAGTCAGATCCCCGGCGTGGACAAAGGAACCTGCTGCGATGAGCTGGCCTTTGTAGACCTCCAGACCATAGACATAGTCATCAAGCTGAGATTCGAAGCAGGACCAAAATGTGGTCACCCGTATGTAATCGAAATCACTCACGTCATCCGTGTGCTGGGACAGGCTAAGTCGTTCGATTACACTTGGTATTGCCCAAGTTGCCGTGGCAATGGGCGTGAAAGCAGTGTCGCCATCCCGTTTCACGAACAGCTCACCGCCGTCACTGCGAATGACGGCCTTGACCGTCCGCCATTCGTTCCAACTTGTGGGTCCCAGTATATGGATATCGGTCCAAAAGCCAAAGAGCCAACCGTCGCCTGGTTTTTGAGAATACGTAATGTGATAACCGTCGTTGGGAGATGGGCCCCAATAAAACTCGAGCTTCGGCAGTGACGTGTACGAGCCTTCACCACTAAACGTTCTCACGCGCCATTCAATCACAAACGGTAGCGTGAACGGACCCAACTTGTCGGCATAATCATTAACCGCTCCGTCGGAGCCAATGCGGAGCCAACAACTATCCACATTGACGAAAACAGAAGCATCACTGGCAGTCCAGCCTCCGGAGCCTATGACATCAGTGCAAAAGCCCTCGTCCAGCAGCACCTCCGACTGGGCAAGCTGAGCCAGCGGAACAAGTAGAGCCAGCGCCCCAATCACCCAGAAACTCAACTTCGCACGCGACATAAACTTCCTCCTTTTCTCCCGTTGGAAATGTTCATTAGTCGATAACATTGTCAGTTGTGAAGAAGTAGCATTGTCGTAGCTTTCATCCTTCCTCCCGTGTTGGCATTTCGTGCATTTGGTCTGCCGAAATCGGTTCAACAGACATCGTGAAGAACCTGCTTAGATAACTTGTTAAGTTTCAATCTATTACCCCCCCTCGATGTCAAGAGAATTCTTCAAAGTCCGGTGATGATTCTTGGACGGCAGCGACCAGCACTAGTAGGGCGGAACCCGAGCAATCCGATAGGAAGGATTGCGATGCGGTTCTGCCTAACGAAAGAGAATAGACGTATTCACTCGGCCAACCGTTGGCAGGACCGCTTCGTCCCGCCAAAGGCGGACTTCGGGTACTGCCCTACAGATTGGCCTATGTGCGCGGAGTGCATCAGTCTCCCTCACCCCGGTCTTCGACCCCTCTCCCGAATTGGGAGAGGGGACGGGGGTGAGGGCAAGCTCGAATAGGCTTGACATTCGAGACAGGCGCTTCATCTTGGCACGTGTCAAACGACAATCACCGCGGGAGTCTCGCTCGATGGTAGGTACTCTGTATCCTCCGTTTCTGATCGGGTCGAAGACGTTCGATTTCTCCCGCAGGTACATCATGGGAATACTCAACGTAACACCCGATTCGTTCTCCGATGGTGGGCAGTTCTTCGATGTCAACCTTGCGGTGGATCGCGCGTTGGTGATGGCGCTTGAAGGCGCGGACATTATCGATGTCGGCGGTGAATCGACCCGGCCAGGCTCGGAGCCGGTCGAGTTGAATCAGGAGCTTGCTCGCGTGATTCCGATGATCACGAAACTTCGAGCCATGACCGACATCCCGATTTCAATCGATACTTACAAATCCGAAGTTGCCGAAGCAGCTCTGGAAAGCGGCGCAGATATGATCAATGACATCTCAGGGCTTCGGTTTGATTCTGCTATGGCAACGCTCGCGGCGCACAAGAATGTACCGGTTGTGGTGATGCACATTCAGGGGCAGCCTCGTTCCATGCAGCAGAACCCCGCGTACGATGACCTGATCGGCGAAATCAAGAGCTATCTCGCAGAGTCGATTCGGATTGCCGAATCTGCTGGGATACCGTCCGAGATGATCGTGATTGATCCCGGAATCGGCTTCGGCAAGACATTCGAGCACAACTTCACGATACTCAACAGGCTCTCCGACTTGCTTGACCTCGGACATCCGATACTTGTCGGCGCCTCTCGCAAACGGTTCCTTGGCTCGCTTTCGGGCACAGAATCGGATGACAGGCTCGAAGAATCATTGGCTGCTGCTGTCATAGCCGCAATGAACGGGGCAAGCATTATCAGAACGCATGACGTGGCCGCAACGAAGCGGGCACTGCGCGTGTGCGACGCGGTCAAGCGGACAACGCAGGTATCAGGTTAGGCGTGTCGGGTTTCTTATCCGCCAGTGGCGGATTCGGAACCCGACCTACTCCAATCAAGCATTTCGCAACTTATGGGACAACCTCTCCCTTCGTGGCAGAGGGTAGATCGAAATCTTCACGGTTTCGACATGTCGAAAGCACAAGGCTTTCGACCTACAATTCTGGCTCATACGATGTTCGGGCAGGTCTTGCGTGACGCGAACAGCGGATCGTGTGACCTACCCGCGAAACAGCTCAAATGCTCCAGGTCACACGCTCCCGACTCTGTCGGGATCGCAAGCCTGTCGCAACACCTCGAGGTTCGTCATTGCGCTTGCGATAGCCCCATAGAGAAGTTATTATTAGAAATCGGGAGATTTCGCTCATGGAGCTCTTTCACTATCAGTTTCTGAAGTTCACGCTGCTCGACTTGCTTGATGTCGCATTGGTGAGCTACATCATATACAAGCTGCTGGTGCTTATTCGCGGCACGCGCTCAGCGCAGATCGTTACCGGCCTGACGTTTCTCCTGCTTATCGCATTTCTGTCCTATTGGTTCCAACTCGAAGGCTTGAAGTGGTTTTTCCAGAATCTGGCCACTGCAGGTTTCATAGCGCTCGTCATCGTCTTCCAGCCGGAGATTCGAGGTGCG
>JAGVNY010000056.1 GCA_020053015.1 Candidatus Zixiibacteriota bacterium
AGGCTCCAATTTGAAGTCAGAAGCACGCCGCGCGGATCAATTGTCGAGAAGAGAATCTCAGTCTGCGTCTTTGCGTATCGATACTCGCTCCTATCCCCAAAGGTGCGATTGAATACAACGAGATAGACGCCCAGAATCAAAAGCAGCGAGGCAACTGCATAATCCGAGGCTCGTTTCGGCAACGTGGGAATCCTCCGACAGACTCCACTAACAAAGAAGACTGTCCCCAACACGATCCACAGAGCATAGAGAAGAATCGTGGGGAGCATATATGTATCAATCTCCGGTATCGTGTATCCTGCTGAATAGAACAGGTTTGACGTAAAGATCGTAAGCAGAACCAGACAAAAGGCTCTGTGCTTCAGAAGGAGAAACACGATTCCACCTGCGGCGAACGGAAGAAGAACATGGGGATACTGTCTCACTACAATCATGGTCAGGTCACCGAAACTCTTCAGAAATTCGCCGGGGGCCTTGTTGAACATCCAAATCCGGTACTGCCATCCGGACACGTGTCGCAAGAGGCTGTCCAAAGTTGATGGATCCCCCCAGTTCATAAGCGGGTTCTGCGCCGCTCTAATGGGCAGATATAGGTAGGATGTGATCGCAAGGACTGCAGCAAGCAAGGACAGCTTCCATGTCTCAGTCAGCGCTCGACGGAAGTTCGCGGAAAGAACGATCCACAGAGCCAAACCTGGAATAAGAAGCACCGTTGACAAGTGATGTGCAAAAGACAAGCCGAGGAGGTAACTCATCAGAATCATCTGCCTGCCCGACATATTCGAGGCTGAACTGTGAATTACAAATGCAAAGCAGAGAATAGCGATCATGAAGAAAAGGTGAACGGAATAGACTTCGTTCGTCGTGCACAAGCTCCAGACGAGAGGAGCATAGAGGAGTATCGGCATGGCCGAAGCCGATACGACATGCAATGCATCGGTATCCAAGTGCGGGAGCCTTGTTCGAAGGACAAGCCTGTGGATCAGCAGCATGAACGCCACGGCAGCTGCAAGCCCGAACAGGGCGGACAGGAATGACACCGCAGATATGACTGATCCCGGATAGAACAGAGTCAACACTCGGCCGATCAACGTGTAGATCGGATAACCGGTCGGATGCGCTATGCCGAGCGAGCTGCAGACGATAGCGAGCTCACCGGAATCGACAAAGCCCACTGACGTAGCAATCGTCTTGGTGAGCCAAACTGCGTTCAGAATAACGAATACTGCTACTGAGAGACTGGCTGCGCGAGTTGACATCTACTGAGCTCTCAGAACGGCAAATCGTCATCCTGTGCGGACGGGGCGGATGGGAAATCGTCAGGCGGCGCCGGCTGCTCAGGTTCCGACGCTGCTCCCTCTCCGCGACGACCGAGAAGCTGAAGTTTCTGAACCACGACTTCGGAAATATAGCGTTTGTTCCCCTCTTTGTCCTCATAGCTGCGATTGTCGATTCTACCTTCAATGTAGACTGGACTTCCCTTGCTGAGATAGTCCTTCGCGATCTCGGCCGTCCTTCCCCACGCGACGATGTTGTGCCAAGTTGTGTTTTCCTGCATTTCTCCGCTCTTGTCCTTATAACGCTCGGTAGTAGCGATGGAAAACCGTGCCACAGCCTGGCCGCTTGGAGCATACCGCAGCTCCGGATCCTTGCCCAGATTACCGATGAGAATTGCCTTGTTAACGGATGCCATTGAGCCTCCTGCTTTATGAGTTATCAAGAATATATGAAGGAGTTGGCGAGAAGTCAAACCTGAGTGCGCGCAAACTGAATCAATCTCCTTGACACTGCATGCACCACCAATATACTACCGCTGTGAATAGCGGCAAGCTGCATATCGTCGCGACTCCAATCGGAAATCTCGAGGACATCACACTCCGAGCTATCACGGTTCTCCGCAACGTCGACATAATTGCCTGCGAGGACACTCGGCACTCAGGAAAGCTGCTGAAACACTACGGCGCGAGGGCAAAGCTCGTGTCGTACCATGACCACAACAAGAGGAACGCCGCGCCTGAGCTGGTTCGTTTGATGTCCGAAGGCGCCAATGTTGCCTTGATCACCGATGCAGGGACGCCGGGGATATCTGATCCTGCGTATCTGCTCGTGAACCTCTCGCGGGAATCATGCATCGAGGTAGTAGCCATACCCGGACCATGTGCCGCCATTGCAGCGCTGTCCATATCCGGTCTGCCCACGGACAGATTCGTGTTCGAGGGATTCCTGCCGATCAAAGCTGGGAAGCGACGCGCCAGGCTCGACAGCCTCAAAAACGAAACTCGAACTTTGGTGTTCTATGAATCGCCTCACAGACTACTAAAGAGTCTGGCAGCGCTCAGTGAGGCTCTGGGAGAAAGACGCTGCGTAATTGCGCGAGAGATTACGAAGATACATGAAGAGACTGTTGATGGAACTCTTGGACAAGTAGCTGAGCGGTTTACGAATGATCGACCACGTGGCGAGTTCGTTGTCCTTGTTGAGGGCCGGCGGGAAAGAACGGAAGGACCGGGGACTGATCCCGATTGACTACTTCGTTCTCGTATACTCGTTGCTCACAACCACTCTTCTCCTAATATCCGACTATGCTCTCGAGAAGCGTGCGGCCTGGATAGCCTTCAGCCTATGCGCAATCATCGGTGTTCTCGTAATTCAGCGGATAGACCCTCACACTTCAACTGTCGCCGTCCGAATGATCAGAAGGCTCTACCCGCTCGCGCTCTTCACCTTTTTCTATGAACAGACGCAATCTCTTGTGCATGTCTTCTTTCCAGGATGGTTTGATTCGTCGGTGGCAGCGTTGGAGGCTGCGATTCTCGGAGTACAGCCTGCTCTGGTCTTGGAGAGTGTGTATAGTGCCTGGCTGAATGAACTCATCGTAGCATGCTATGTGTCGTACTACATATGGCTGCCAACGGCTCTGATTGTGTTCTGGCTGCGGGGACGAGAATCGAGTGCAGATAGACTGCTCATGACCTCGACAATTGCGTTCTTCACCTCGTATACCGTCTTTTATCTCTTTCCGGTGGAAGGTCCCAGATACTATTTTGCGGAGCAGATCACGCGCCAGCTCGATGGTTTCATCTTCGTACCGATTGTGCATTCGATCATGGAACACGCCGCTGTTCACGGTGGAGCTATGCCATCCTCGCACACGGCCGTCGCATTGATTGTCCTGGTGGCCGTATATCGAGAATCACGAAAATGGGGCGTTGCGCTCACAATACCGGCAATAGGAATCGCGGTCGGTTGCGTCTGGGGGCGCTTCCATTATCTGCTCGATGTCATTGCCGGAATTCTTCTCGGCATCCTGGCGATTTGCGCGGCGGAGCAGATCATCTGGAAGAATCTTCTCGGTGTCAGGCATCTAAAAGGAATCAGTTGACCTGCCAATTCAACTCCCTTATCATCGCTTTCTGAGGAGAGAGGCACTGTGTACTCGGAGTTAGTCAGACTCGGCCCCATTGTAGTCCGATCATACGGTGTGATGCTCGCTGTCTCCTTCTTCGTTGGCATGATGATTGTGTCAGCGAGATCGCGGAAGGCGGGAATTCCTTCTGAATTCGCGGTCAACCTGGCGCTGCTGGTGATAATTTCCGGCGTGGCCGGAGCAAGGGTTACGTACGCCCTCTATCACTGGTCGGAATTCGCGGGCAGTCCTTTTGACATATTTAATCCATTCGGGTCATCGGAAGGATTCGGGATTGCGGGACTAAACTTGCAGGGAGGGCTCGTCCTGTCGTTCGCATCCGCCATTGCGTACTGCAGGAAGAAGCACCAGCCGATACTCGCCGTGTTCGATTTGTTCTCGCCCGTGGTTGCCTTGGGGATATTTCTTACTCGTATAGGTTGCTTCCTAAACGGGTGTTGCTTCGGCACAGAGTGTCACCTGCCGTGGGCTGTCCATTTTCCGCAAGGAAGTATTCCTCACTCTTATCTGGGCGACGTGCCGCTACATCCGACTCAATTGTACTCTTCCCTCTACGGACTGATGCTCTTTTTTCTGCTGACGTACTTGGATAATCGCAAGAGATTCACAGGGCTAACATTCTCTCTATTTCTAATCGTAGAGGCGTTCTTCCGGTTCCTGATCGAGTATGTGAGATTCTATGAGCCGGAGATGTGGACCGAATTGTTCGGGATCAGCTTCACCTGGAACCATATAGTGGCAATCATCATGTTCCTCGCAGGCATATCGATGCTGCTCGTGTTTCGTCGAAAGGCGATCAAGCCTGTGCGGTTGTAGACCCGACGGGAAAGCTGACGCAGAGTCATTGGCTGGACATCAGCCGCCACTCGACCTTCTCGCCGCCGCTGAGCATATACTTGTCGGAAGCTAGCATTCCTGCGCTGTCGTTCACGAAGTAGAGCCAATAAGCAGAGCGAGTGCTGGAAATGCTGTCGATCGATTTAACGAAGACTCCGGACGGTAATCGATTGTACTCGACTTCGTGATACGAATCAAGAAGTTCGAACACGGACAGGCCGGAGGAATCGGGGAGAGTGATGATCTTCTCGACCCTCGGCGTGCCAGTGCAGCCGACCGACAGGATTAGAGCCGAGATCGCTGCAATAGATGTGATCAGTCTGGCAGAGTTCTGACTGTGAGATTGAAGAGCCATACGCTCAAGTAACTCGGCAGGTCATCGATGGCAAGCGCAAACTCGACTCGGCTTCCTTGCAGATTCTGCCACGGATCTCTATTCCCACAAGTAAGAATAGATTGACAGGTCGACGCCTTCCGGTGATATTTATAGCGTATATACTGAATTGGTTATTCGCCGCCTGCACGTCCGTTACGAAAGAAGACGTATCTTGTGTCGCGCAGGCTCACTGTTTTTGCGAGGAGGGAACAGAGCATGTGGAGAGGGATCAAACTCATTGTCGTGCCGGTTACTCTGGCACTTTATTGCCTCATTCTACCGGCCGGTTTTTCACTCACGATCACGGTGCCGACCGATCAGCCGACGATTCAAGCCGGTATCGACGCAGCTTCTGCGGGGGACACGGTGTATGTGCTATTTGGAGACTATGAAGGTGTCATCACGGTCAACAAGCCGATCACTTTATTGGGTGAGCGCCTCAGCAGTCCTCAAGACAACCTCCCACTGGTAGGCCATATCACGCTAACCAGAGCTGATGCTGCGGTTTCAAGGCTGCATATTGCCGGAGCATCCTTCTACGGACTCAGAGATCACTCCGGAAACTGCACGATCAGTGAAATGGTCATATCCAGCTGCGCGCGGGGAATGTGGCTGCTCGGAGGGAATACGATCACCGACAACACTTTCAGCGGTTGTCAAATAGCGCTGCAATTGGAAGGCAGCGGTAACAGAATAGCGCGAAACAGATTCGTAGACGGAGATTACATCTGGATCGGCGCCACTTTAGAGACGCGGGAGTCTTCCTTCCCGTTACCATTGGGACCCGGGGCGGGACAGGAGAACAATCTCGTTACGGAAAACACCTTCTATGACGGTGGAGGAATCATTCTGCTAAACTATGTGGAGATTGTGAGAAACACGATCAGCAGAAACATCTTCTACGATGGCACAATTGTGCTCGAGTACATGGCGGATACTAACCTCATCATTGAGAACACGTTTGTCGAGTGCACGGGACAGGCAGTCCGACTCTTGGCCGACACGGAAGGCGATTCAGTCTATCACAACGATTTTATCTGCAGCGGTACACCTGCATCAGACGAAGGCGACAATACATGGGATGCCGGATATCCAGCAGGCGGAAACTACTGGAGTGACCTGCAGGGAGTAGACTCCGATGGCGACGGTATCTATGACGATCCGCTTCCGATTCCGGGCGGGTCCGGAGTTGACCGTTATCCACTGACCACCAGACACAACTTCGGATGCGGGGATGTCAACTGCTCGTGGTTCGTGGACATTGACGATGTCGTTTACCTTATAAACTATGTCTTCGCGGGAGGCGAGATACCCTGCGCTGGCGAATGCCTCGGGAATGTCGACGGTAGCGTTAGCCAGCCTCTGGTGGACATCGACGACGTTGTATACTTGATCCAGTTCGTCTTCGCAAGCGGCACTGCGCCGGTTACAACTTGCTGCGATTGAACTGAAACGGAGAGTCAGAGAAGTCAAACTCTGTCCCTGTGATCAGGGTAGTGCTCTTGGTTCATGAGTAACGGGCTGTTTTTCAACCGCCCGAAAGCGCTTGACGGTCTGAATTCGCTGCCATATATTTCACACCCTTGAGGAGTTGGTGTAGAGGATGAATTCCGATCGCAGGGCTGCGTACGAGCTAAAATCTCAGTTCTTTGGCAGAATCTGTCTCAGAGTCGGTCTAACGCCGAATTCGCTGACGTTTATCAGCCTTTGTTTCAGCGTCGCTGCAGGTATCGTTCTCTGGAAGGCCAATTTCATCTGGGGATCGGTGCTGATAGTCATGACCTCCGTGGCTGATATGCTCGACGGCGCCACGGCCCGAGCCGGCAAAATGGGGACTACATTTGGTGGCATTCTCGACCATGTATCAGACAGATATGCCGAGTTTTTCATCCTTGCCGGTATCCTGTTATCGCAGCGTGTTCATGCTGGATGGGCGCTGTTTGCGCTTTTCGGGATGATCATCGCGTCATACACTCGCGCAGCTGCAGAATCAATGGGTAAGATTGAGAATTGCGAAGTCGGCGCTGTAGGACGTCTCGAGAAATTCGTCATTATGCTTATAGGATTGATCGGCGAGGAAACGATGCCGGGCTATCACATTCTGGCAGTCTGCCTTGCTATGGTCGGAGTAGCCTCCTACGTCACATCGATTCAGAGACTTGTCTACACAAAGCAGGTTCTAAGCGAAAGAGACAAGCGTTGAAGATCACTGCGGTAGGTAATCCCGTTTATGACATCATAGAAACGCCATTCGTCAAGACGAAGGGGCGGGTGCTTTCCGGCTGTTCGACGAACTTCTGTCTTGCTCTGGCAAAACTCGGAGTGCGAACCACACTCGTCGGAAACGTCGGAGGCGACTTGAAACAGCAGATTGTGAGAGACCTGGAGCGATATGGGATTGAGCATGTCCTCCATGAGTCGTCGCAGACCGGGGGTTTCAGCCTTCGCTATTTCGGCGAACACGGAGAGCGAGAGTTGAAGCTCCTCGGTGACGCAGAAGCGATCACCTCGTTTCCCGAGCAGAGTCATGATAGTGACTTCGTGGTATTTGGCCCGATTCTGGGTGAGGTTGATCTAACGTATGCCAAAAGACTACGAAAGCGCAGCGACGCACGGTTCATTCTCGACCCACAAGGCATTCTGCGGGGGCAGAGAGATGGCATGATATTCCATGAGAAGCAACCCGAAACTGAAGAACTCATCGGCATGTGTGAGGTTGTTAAACCGAACGAGCTGGAATGCAAGGTACTGACAGGAATCGATCCGCGAATCGACGCCCGGACACCGGCGCGTATAATCAAATCGTGGGGACCTGATGTTGTCATTATAACGCTTGCCGAGCTTGGTTCGTTAGTTTACGATGGTCATGAGTTCACGCCGATTCCGCCGTTCGATACGCTTGCCAAGGATTCCACCGGTGCAGGGGACACGTATCTTGGCGGTTTCATGTACGGCTTTTCGCAAGGATGGGATTTATACGAGTGTGGATGCATGGGATCCGCGGTCGCAAGTGTGATGATCGAGCACACCGGTCCGGAGTTCCCGCTGACACTCACGGAAGCGACGAAAAGGAAGGACAGGCTACTCGGACTAAGGTCTGAAGTTGAGCAGTTGAGATAAACAAGGAGGTATGATGGGCAAGGTCAGGGTCGCCATAATTGGAGTCGGCAACTGCGCCTCATCATTCGTTCAGGGAGTACACTATTACAGGAACGCGTCCGAGAACGACTTCGTGCCCGGGCTAATGCACGTCAATCTCGGCGGATATCACATATCCGACATCGAGTTTTCAGCGGCAATCGACATCGACAAGAACAAAGTTGGCAAAGACATTGCCGATGCGATATTCACTTGGCCGAACAACACGTACAAATTTACTTCAGTGCCCAAGACCGGCATCACGGTCCAGCGTGGCATGACGCATGACGGACTCGGCTACTACTTGTCCAAGATTATCGAAAAGGCGTCGGGAGATACCGTTGACATCGTGAGACTTCTCCGAGAGACGAAGACGGATGTTGTTGTTAATTACTTGCCGGTTGGTTCAGAAGAAGCGACTAAATGGTATGTCGAACAGATTCTAGAAGCGGGCTGCGGATTCGTGAACTGCATCCCAGTCTTCATTGCCCGTGAGCCGTACTGGCAGGATCGGTTCAAGAAGCGCGGGCTTCCAGTGATAGGCGACGACATCAAGTCACAGGTCGGAGCCACCATCGTACACAGAGTCCTCACTCGCCTTTTCCGCGAGCGCGGTGTGCGTCTTGAAAGAACAAGTCAGCTGAATGTAGGCGGCAACACGGACTTTCTGAACATGCTGGAGAGATCACGGCTTGAGTCGAAGAAGATATCGAAGACGAACGCAGTTACATCGCAGCTCGACTATGACATTGGCGCGGCAAACTGCCACATAGGGCCGTCGGACTACGTCGAATGGCTCGCCGACAGAAAGTGGGCGTACATACGCATGGAAGGCCGCACATTCGGTGATGTTCCGCTTAATATCGAGCTCAAGCTCGAAGTATGGGACTCGCCGAATTCTGCCGGAGTCGTTATTGATGCTGTGCGATGCTGCAAGCTGGCGCTTGACAACGGACTTTCCGGAGCGATGGAAGCGCCGTCGTCCTACTTCAAGAAGTCTCCTCCGAGGCAGTTTACTGATGAAGAAGCCAGACAGCTTACCGAGGATTTCATCAAACAATACGGCGGCAAGTCCGGCAAATCTTCTGTCAGGCCAAGACTCCCGAGAGCGGATACCAAGAAGCCGTCAGGCAGGTCGAAATCGAAATAGGAGCGTCGGGAGTCATCAGGATCGAATTCTCGCAGGCGCACTCATATGTGCGCCTGTTTGTAATGGCGAAGGTGTAACGTGAACCTCTCTGAGTTTGGATGTCGGCCGTGAGCAAGACCGGACTACTCATCACTCTTGAAGGCATTGATTACTCGGGCAAGTCCACGCAGGCCGATATGCTTGCAGCTCGGCTCGTGGATGACGGCCTACCAGTCAGACTGCTAAGAGAACCGGGAGGCACGGAGCTCTCAGAGCGAATTCGCTCGATTCTGCTCGACAGGGGAGAATTGGACATCTGCGCGCGTTCAGAGCTGCTGTTATTTTGCGCGGCTCGCGCGCAATTGGTCGAACGCGTAATCTCACCCGAGCTCACCGCAGGCAGGGTTGTCATATGCGATCGATACTATGATTCGACGTTTGCGTATCAAGCATACGGACGTGGTTTGCACCTTGAATCCGTGAAAATGATCAACTCGTTTGCGACCGCAGCGGTAGATCCATCCCTTACACTCTTGTTTGATTTGCCGGTCGAAGCGGCAATTGCAAGACGATCTCACACACAGCCGGATGATCGTCTCGAAAGGGAGAAGCTCGAATTTCATCGAAACGTTCGCGACGGTTATCTTGCTCTCGCTCAAGCCTTCCCAGATAGAATCCGCATGATTCCTGCCGATATGAATGTGAAAGAGGTTTGGCGACGAGCGTGGGATATAACACGGTCGTTCTTGAAGCAGCATGGATATCGACCGTCCTGACACAATGCAGATCCGTCGCTGGATTCGACTATGCTTCGGCATAGCAATTCCTTCGCTCATAGCAGTGTGCACCGTGATTTGCTCCGGCGACTCCCGTTACGTCAGCGCCCGCCAGCTTGCGTCAGCAACAGCTCTGATCGAAGCCCACATCAGCGAGCAATTTGAACCAGAGGCAATGTTTGACGGTACATGGCGGGGAATGAAGAAGGCTCTTGATCCCCACACGACTTTCATACCGGCATCTTCTTACAGGTATGTGGACGAAGAGGGAAGAGGTAGCTTCGAGGGAATTGGCGTTGAGATTACGGTTCGCGACGGGCTGGTCACGATCATCGCCCCGATTGCCGGTTCACACGCCGAGGAAGTCGGCTTACGATCGGGAGATCAGGTCATTGCAGTCGATTCCGCAGACGTCGCCGGTGTGCCGGCGGACAGTGTCACGCAATTGATCAGAGGCCCCGCAGGCAGTTCGGTGCTTCTCCGAATTCGCAGACCCGGCCTTTCAGCGCCTTTCGAAGTTGCAGTCGAGCGGCGCCATGTCGGTCTCTCGAGCATCACTTACAGTGGAGTATTCGAATCAGTAGGTTATATCCGAATCAATCGCTTTTCGTTGACGACCGCAGATGAGATCAACGAGGCACTCGAGAGACTGACATCACAAGGCATCAGTTCTCTCGTCCTCGACCTTCGCGGGAATCCGGGGGGCTTCATGTCGGCAGCGGTCTATATCTCAGAGCTGTTCCTGCCCGAGGACAAGCTGATCCTCGCCACCAAAAGCAGACGGGGCTGGGAGAAGTACGAAATCAAGACCGTCGC
>JAGVNY010000176.1 GCA_020053015.1 Candidatus Zixiibacteriota bacterium
AACCCGACCTACGAACTTCCGCCAAGGCGGAGAACCCGAGCTACATACTTAAGTCTGACAGCATGGGAGGAAGGATGAGAACAGCAACAGTGTGTCTGCTTCTGGTGGCATCGATGGCTGGCTTCGCCGCCACATCGACAGCCTCGACTCGGCTGGCGAGCGAGGGCACAGGCCAAGCTCAGATATCTTCGGGCCAGGCCCTCGGCATTGTATCGACTACACCGGCAGCTAATGCTGAGGCCGTGACGACCCTGACACATGTCCAAGTCGTGTTCACCGAAGCGGTGAATCCAGCCACGATCCACAGTTCATCGTTCGCTGTGTACAGTTCGCTCTCCGGACTTCAACCGGGAAGCTACAGCGTGGTCGGTGCTACCGTGGAGTTCACTCCGGCGGAACCGTTCGAAGTGGGCGAGAGAGTCTCTGTGACGGTGACGACGGCGGTTGCATCTATGGCCGGATCTAACCTGAGCGCACCGCGTGTGTGGTCATTCACGGTGCGCGGGGGGGCGAGCGCCTGCGATTTCATTCCGGGAGGAGAATATGATCCCGGTTACAAGCCTCTGGGTCCGTGGACCGCTGACTTCAATGGCGACGATTTGCCCGACATTGCCATGACCTACTACGGGGGAACGGACAGCATATTCGTGTTCTTCAACGATGGCGCCGGTTGGTTTGTTGACGGACCGCGCTTGGCTGTCGCGGGAACAACCTCGGGACCGGTGATTCTCGACCTTGAGGCGGATGGGGACGCAGACATGGCAGTCTTCTGCAATGGCGATTATGAGACCCTTCTTCGCAACGACGGCTCCGGCAACTTTAGCAGAACCGACATCGGTTTTGATCCGCCGACGACAGGTTCACTTGCGGCAGACTTCAATGGTGATGGGTACACGGACATAGCTGGAATAGGATATGTCGACAGTTGGACAACGCGAATCCACACCTTGTTGAACGATGGAGCAGGCAATCTGATCGGCCCGTTCGTCTCTGAGTTTGGGGATAGCTACTACGGTTACTTGATGCAGGCCCATGATTGCGATTCTGATGGGGATGTCGACTTGATACAAGTTGTGAGGGATGTCACGGTGCTACTAAATGACGGCGATGGAAACTTCGTCACAGTCGTATCATCCGCAGACCTTCCATATCAATATGTCAGCATGGATGTGGGTGATCTGAACGGTGATGGCTACGTTGATGTCGTGGCTGGTTCTGGTCATCTTGCTCCACTCGTGGTGTTACTGAACAGCGGAGACAATACATTCTCAATCGGCTATCAGTACAGTCTGAGTGTAACGGTTAATGACATCGACTTGGCGGACTTGAACGGAGACGGCACTTTGGATGCCGCCTTAACTGTGGTCTACCCGGGCAATCATTCACTCTTGATAATGAAAGGCCTCGGCGGAGGTCAGTTCGAGATTGATGATTACTATGCTGCCGACAACTATCCGTTCAGTCTCGATCTGGCTGATTATGACAACGATGGCAGGATTGACGCGGTGATAAACAACACCCTCTCAGATAATCTCTCAGTACGGTTCAATGAAACCTGCTTCGACTACGACGGCGACTACTATGGAGACTTGAATAAGCCTCAGAACACTTGCCCCGATGACAACTGCCCCTCGATCTACAACCCCGATCAGACCGATTCGGATGTTCCGCCGGACGGCATCGGGGATGCATGCACCTTTGCCACGCCAGTGCCGAGCGGCAGCTCACAATATGCAGAGTTCGTTGCACCCGGAATGTATCTTCGAGTGGAATTCCCGTATGTGTTCTCTCCGGGAGGTGAGGCTTCGTTGGAGGTCGTCGGGACCGGCCCGGGTGTGCCCCCGACGGGAATCCAGTTGATACCCAGTTCCACGCCCATATACTATGACATATCTGTCGATTTCTCGTTCAACCCTCCCGTTAGGATTTGTATCGAATATGATGACGCGGGGATGACCCCTGAACAAGAGGCACTCCTCGTCATGGAGCACTGGTTTGCGGGCGAGTGGGATGCTTTGACGGTAGACTTCCACGACCCGGAATACAACTTCATTTGCGCGAGCAGCAACACCTTGTCGCCATTTGCGTTAGCATATCCACTGCCGTACATCTGTGGCGACGCAAATGGCAGCGGTGGCGATCCGGCGGTTGACATCGACGATGTCGTCTATTTGATCAACTACATCTTCGCGGGCGGACCTGCTCCGGAGCCTGTCGAAGCTGGCGACGCCGACTGCAGCGGCGGGGATGTGCCGATTGATATTGACGATGTGGTGTACTTGATCAATTACATATTTGCAGGTGGGCCAGCACCGTGCGCGGATTGTCCCTGATGGCGAAGCTCCTTTGCAGCGTGATCGGCACGGCCGTGCCGCTACAGTCTAATAGATCGGTTCCCCCTCGGCTTCCAGGCATGCGGCGTCGATAAAGCTTCTGACGAATCCTCCGATCTGTCGTTCAGAGGCAGGAGCACGGCGCTCTTGACCCGCGACGGCCATTGCGATTGATTTGAATTCCCTTGCAAGGCGTGGCAGAGTCGTTATATTCCAAATATCGATCACGCCGTCCCGTAACTGCACAGGAGCGGGCAATATGAGAAAAATCGTACCAATCTTAGTGTTGTTGGCAGTTCCCGCAGTACTTATGGCGGCGACTATCCGCGTCCCAACCGACCAGCCGACGATTCAGGCAGGAATAGACGCATCTTCTTCTGGTGACACCGTCCTTGTCTCACCCGGGACATATACGGAGCACTTGGCGTATCCATCCCACCAAGTGAGGGTTCAGTCGGTCTCCGGTGCAGGGCAGACAACCCTCCATGGCTGGGTGATTATTGAAGAGTCAGATTCGGGTTCGGCTCTTCAGGGATTCACAATCTCCGGCATGACCGGTTATGATCTGATCTATGCTGGCAACGAAACAATCAGGTACTTTGAGATTCGTAGCAACGTAATAGCAAACAACAACATGCAGGACATAATCAGGGGTGGCGACGATGTCAGCCTGATCATCGAGCGCAACGTTTTCGTCGAATCGGCCATCAATGGCAATGTGGTCGTAGCTACCGGCAGCAATTGCAGATTCGTGAACAACACGGTCTATGGAGGATGGCGCGGACTGGCAATCTATGGCGCAAATGCAGTCATCGAAAACAACATCGTGGTGAACGTCTCGAATTATGCCATCTGGAATCCACATCCGACTTCAGTGGTAGATTACAATGACTTCTGGAACAACGGCTCGAACAACTCGCCGGGCCTTCACGGTTTCTCTGCCAACCCGCTCTTCTTCAATCCTGGGAATCTCAACTTCTCACTTCAGCCGGCTTCTCCCTGCATAGATACCGGTGATCCCAATCCGGCTTACAACGATCCCGACGGCACCAGAAACGACATGGGAGCGCTCGTATTCCTTCTGGCGCCGCAGGCCACGAACATCAACTTCGGCCCTGAGGCAGACGGCGATACTGTGCACACTCGATTCCCAACGATTGGTTGGAGTTACGCAGGGCCTCTCCCGCAGCAGCAATTCCAGATTCAAGTCGGCACTGACTCACTCTGGGATGTGGCTGAAATGTGGGACTCGGGGCCGGTGGCCTCGTCTGGCACGAGCGCTATTTACGCCGGTCTGCCGTTGTCAAATCACTCGTCTTACTGGGCGAGAGTTCGTGTCCGTGACGCTTACCGATGGGGAGCATGGACGCAGGCGCCGTTGGTCGTCAAGATGACTCTTGTGGAAGTACCGGAGCACTACGCTGCGATTCAAACGGCTATCAACGAAGCTGCGGACAACGACACGATCCTGGTGTCAGATGGTCACTATTACGAGCGGCTCAATCTGCTTTCCAAGTCGCTTTTGATCTCAAGCGAGATTCTGCTCGACGGCGACACATCACACATAGCGAACACGATTATTGATGCAGACACGAATGTGATCGGAGCGTCGGATACGGGGAGTGTGATCTTGGCGTGGACGGACCAATACCAGGGAAATCAGCACGTTGGAATTCGCGGTTTTGTACTCGAGAATGGAACGGGAGGCGCAGGTGGATGCGTGAAGGCTTGGCTCCCAGACTTGACTTTCAGCAATTGTGTTATTGTCAACAACTCTGGCGTTGCGAAGTTCGGAAGTGGGACGAATCTCACGTTTAATTCGTGCGTCATATCTGACTGCCCCGCTGGAATTGACGCTCCGAGCACATACGATAACACCTGCTGGTTTACCGATTGCAGGCTGGATTCAATGCCTATGTCTTTCGGGAATACGCAGATCGGTCTAAGTGGGTGCTCAGTTGATAGTTGTCATATATCGGCGTACGGAACGGGGCAAGGCGCTCACATAACAATAACCAGCTGTGTTATGCATGAATGCTACGTGCACCCGGGACCAGACGGTTGGATTGAGGTCAACAGCAGCGAAGTTGTCGATTCCAAGCTGTCTGTCAACAGCGGCAGCCTAGACATTGAGAGTTCAATTGTGACAGGATCTATAGTGCTCTGGGGATCCGCGGGATGTAACCTGTCCGTCAGCGGAAGCAGTTTCGCAGGCAGTGTGCTTCTTGACCCATACAAAGAAGAGTCCGGCCTGCAGCCTCAGAGTAAAGGCAGCAACATTACGCTAATCAACAGCATACTCACAACGGCAGAGCCCATTCTCTTTGAGGGTGATGATGAGCATGTGTACCATATTAACGCCAACTGCTGCGACATTGTCAGTGGCACTGGCATATGGGTTAGTGTTCCTCCTCCATCAACTATTGACACATCTGATGTCCTCACTCTCGATCCGCACTTCTGCGACACCGCCGCCAATGACTTCCGTCTGAGCGATCTCTCGCCATGTCTGCCCGAGAATAACGGATGCGGAGCGCTCATCGGTGCGCTCGGTTTGGGATGCACGACCGGCAAACCTGAGGTGCTGGACGTGAATCTTGGAGCTGAAGCTCAGATGCATGTTCTCGACCATACTCCGAGCATCTTCTGGTCATATACCGACACATTGCCGACCTCCCAGCAGATGTTCGAGATCGAAGTAGGCAGTGATTCTGACTGGGCGGCGGCGATGTGGGCACCGGGTGCAGAGGCGTCCCCGGACACGTCAATAACGTATGCCGGAGCTCCGCTTGTTGATGGAGGCCAGTATTTCATGAGAGTACGAGTCAACAACGGCCTCAGATGGGGGACCTGGACCGAAAGCACATTTCGGATGAACAGCGTGCCTACTCCCGTCGAACTGGTGAATCCGGTCAACGAGGGTGTTGTCGAGGTCAATCCACCGGCGCTGGCTGTGCTTTCCCTTGATTCTGAGAATGATAGCCTTCACTATACTATCCATTTAGCGGTCGACAGCACGTTCTACTTCCCGCTTGTCGTGAAAGGCTCCGGCACATCGGGCGATCCCACAGAATTCTGGCTTTCGTCCGCATTGGAGGAGAACCACCGGTACTGGTGGCGTGCGAAAGTGGCCGACGGGTATGAGGAGAGAAACTGGTCTAATCCGGGCACATTCTACATCAATGCCTACAATGAAGCCCCATCTGGCTTTTCTCTGGTAGTGCCCGGCAGTGTAGCTGGAGGGAATGTCTACCTGGTTCGCCCGCAGTTTGTCTGGCATCATCCTGCCGATCCCGACCCGCAGGACACACTTGCCTATACACTTGTGGTTGCCATAGACAGCATGCTCGTGTTTCATACGCTCACACCGGGAATCAGTGACACGAGTTACACCATCGATTACGATCTCCAGTGGAACCGGGACTATTGGTGGAAGGTCAAGGCAACAGACCTTGACGGCGCTTTCTCATGGTCGAGCGAGGCTTTCCGCATCCACACACACCCGTGGATATGCGGTGATGCTGACGGCAGCGGTGGCGATCCTGCTGTTGACATTGATGACGTAGTGCTTCTGATCAACTACATCTTCGCCAGCGGCACACCGCCGAATCCACTTGCTGCAGGCGATGCGAACTGCAGTGGCGGCGAAGTGCCGGTCGACATTGACGATGTCGTGTATCTGATCAACTTCATTTTTGCTGGCGGGCCTGAGCCTTGCGCGGAGTGCCCGTAGCCTGTAGCTTGGGACAATCAGGCTCAAGATCAGAAGCTGGCCACTCCACGAAGAGTGTCGGGTTTCTCCTTGCGCTGCGCGCAGCTCGGAACCCGACCCACGAATTGGCCACCGAGATTCGTTATACATTGAGGAGTTGCGACGGGTCTTGCGCTCCCCCACTCAGAGGAGGAGCGTGTGACCCGTCGTTTTGATGGCTGTTGCGGGCAGGTCACAACCTCGACTACGTCGAGTCCAAGACCTGCCCGAACACCGAAAGGTTTTTTGGTTGATCAGGCACTCATAGCGTTTATTTTTCACTCTGTGGAGCCGATAATAGCCAATATGAAACACTACATGAATATCCTTGGAGCCCTGTTCTTTGCGGCAGGAATCGCGCTGCTTGCAGCTTCATGCGGCGACGACACGGTCAACCCTAATGACGAAAACAAGCGCACGATCGCGGGTGTGCTGTTCTACAACACGGATGATGCCACCAGCCACTGCTATTTCAGGCTAACAGAAGACAATGCTGCGTTCTCGGATGCAATTGTGAAGATCGGCAACACTCTCATCCCGTCCGTGGGCGGCGGAGTGTATCAGGCTTCGAGTCCGACGATCGCTCTGAATCCGGGAGACGCCCACATTCTCCGCATACTCTCCGCCGATAGCACAGAGCTTCTGTCGGAGAGCTTCCTCCTGCCTGACACGTTCAGCGCAATCGTTGCGAGCCCAGCAAATCACATCTACTTGTCGAGCGGCTTCGTTCAAATGGACTGGAACGGTTCGACAGGCAGTCAGGGTTACATCGTAACGGTGGTCAGACCGGACAGCGCCCTCAATGCGGTGGCCTACGCCGCCTATGCTTCCGGCGTCACGACTGCCGCACAGATAGGCCCTGAGGCGTTTCAAGAGAGCGACGGTACCGAAGTGGAGGGCACCTATGATATCTATATCCTCTCGTACCGTGGCACGTTCTACGCGTGGCCCCAGATCTTCTTTCCGCTTCCGTCAGGTCTGAAGACAGGCAATATCGACACCGAGGAGTTTTCCGGAACTGTCGGAGTAGGCACTCTCTCTCGCGGTGATTATCTGATAGTCACCAAACAGCAGTAGATGTCGAAGAAGGTCTTCAGGGAGCTTCAAGGTCTTGTCACGGAGAGCGCCCTGCCTGCAAGCTCGCGAATCGACCGATTCACAACCCGCCAGATACTTGAGCTGATAAGCAGCGAAGACCACAAAATCGCAGCGGCTGTAGGCAAGACGATTCGTCAGATCGAAAAAGCAGTGGATCTGATCTATGAGTCGCTCCGGCATGGTGGACGGCTTTTCTACATTGGGGCGGGAACATCGGGCAGGCTCGGTGTGCTCGATGCCGCAGAGTGCCCACCGACCTATGGGACCAGACCGTCGATGATACAGGGGATAATCGCCGGTGGAAGACGGACTCTTGTGCGATCACGCGAAGGCGTGGAGGATGACCGCGAAGCCGCACGGCGAGACATTGGAAAGAGGGGTGTTGGCAAAGGCGATGTCGTTGTCGGAATTGCTGCGTCGTGGCGAACGCCGTATACACTCGAGGGTGTGCGCGAAGCTATGCGAAGGGGAGCGAAATCGATATATATCTGCTGCAATCCGATCAGCAGCTTACCGTTCAAATTCGATGTCTTGATCAATCCTGTGGTCGGACCGGAAGTTGTGACCGGTTCCACAAGAATGAAAGCCGGCACTGCGACGAAGCTCGTGCTGAATATGCTCACGACGACTGTGATGATCAAGCTTGGCAAAACCTACGGCAATCGCATGGTCGATCTTCAAGCCAGATCGGAGAAACTCGCCGAGAGATCTAAGCGAATAATCATGGAAGTCACAGGGGTGTCGTATAGGAAGGCTGACGAGCACCTGAGAGAGGCAGACGGCAGCGTGAAGACCGCGATAGTGATGGTCCTTCTGAAGACAGACAGCCATACGGCGAAGAAGTGTCTCAGAGCTTCCGGCGGATTTGTTTGGAAGGCAATGGAGAACTCGTAGGAAATGCCCTCACCCCCGTCCCCTCTCCCTTTCTGTGAGAGGGGTCGAAGACACTGAGTCCCGAAGTGTGGTCGAAGACTGGGGAGAGGGTTTAGAGCCGCCGTCATGTTGCGTCAGGTCACACGATCCGCCTGCGTCGTTTCGCAAGACCTGCCACAACACAAATTCTCTCAAGACTGCGGACTTCCCTCCACTTTTTCGATTTACAGAACTGTCGCATGGGGTTAACTTCCGCTTGTGCAGTTTTGTATATAGGTCGCGAGGAGTTTGACAAGTTGCTATTACATGAGTCTCGAATAGGACAAGGGACTGCCTGAATGCTGATTGTGAGAATCAGGATGGATTCCCGCCTTCGCGGGAATGACCCCGCATGCAGGAACGGCGTCAGCTTACGTCATTCCGGCACCGCATCAAGTACAGAAGTTGCGACGGGTCTTGCTTCCCGCCATAGCGGGGGGTGTGACCCGGCGCCCCCGCAAGCGGTTGCGGGCAGGTCACAACCTCGACTGCGTCGAGTTCAAGACCTGCCCGAACACCTAATAAGGGTGGCGAGGAGTGTGAATACCTACTGCTCCAACTGAGGACCGGCCATGATTGACTTTGAATTGACCGATGACCACAAGACCGTAGCGGATCTGGCTCGCGATGTTGCTCGCAAGTATCTGAAGCCGCATATCCAGGAGCTTGATCGAACGGGTGAATTCGATGCGGGATTCATCGCGAGGCTCAAGGAAGCCGACCTGCTGGGGGTCTGCATATCTCCCAAATACGGCGGGATGGGCATGGACTATATCTCACTTGGTCTCGTGTGCGAGGAGATGGAATACATCGACACATCCGCGCGCGTTGTTTTCTCGGTTCACATCGGACTGAACTCGATGACTCTCTACACATGGGGCAGTGAATTTCAGAAAGAAAAGTACCTGATCCCACAAGCCAAAGGTGAGAAGATCGCAACGTTTGGATTGACCGAGCCAGCGGCCGGTTCCGATGCTGTCGGCATACTCACAACCGCTCAGAAGCGCGGAGACCGATACATTCTCAATGGCGAGAAGATGTGGATTTCGCTCGCCGATGTTGCGGACAATTTTCTGATCTTCGCCTGGACCGATTTCGACAAGAAGGCTAAGCGTGACCATAACGGCATCTCCGCGTTTATTGTGGAGAGAGGCTTCCCCGGAGTGACCACAGGTACGATCAAAGGCAAGCTGGGTGTCCGTGCAGGAAACACTGGTTGGATTTCGATGCAGGACGTCGAGGTTCCCGCCGAGAACCTGGTCGGCTTCGAGGGCGAAGGGTTCAAGATCGCTATGGCATGTCTCGACGGTGGCCGCTACACGGTTGCTGCCGGTTCGACGGGACTGATCCGCGCATGTATGGATGCCTGCAAGAGTTATGCTTCCACACGCCAGACATTCGAGCAGACGATCGATCATCACCAGCTTGTCAAAGAGATGTTTGCAGACATGGTCTACGGGTGTGATGCCGGTCGGCTGCTCTGGATGAAAGCCGGATGGCTGCGCAATATCGGACGACGCGCCACTCGTGAGACATCGATGGCGAAGTGGTTCTGCACCGATCAGGCAGAGAAGGCAGCCTACAACGCAGTGCAGATTCATGGAGCGTATGGCTTCTCGGATGAATATCCGGTCGAGAGATTCTTCCGCAACGCCAAAGGTGCATCGATATACGAGGGCACGCGCGAGATTCACAAGCTGATGCAGGCAGACTACCTTCTCGGATTCAGAACAGATCGGGAGGTGAGGTGCATGCTGCCTTCTTATCAACCAAACGAATGACCTTCGAGGATAGATGTACATAGCATCGGAGATAGTGAAGGACCTGGAAGCTCGCTTCGGAATACCGTTGGAGAGGTCGGTCCGATTCCGTATGGGCGAGGCGGAGTTCGCACGACTCAAGAGCAGCCAGAAGCATGGCCGCAAGCACGACA
>JAGVNY010000225.1 GCA_020053015.1 Candidatus Zixiibacteriota bacterium
CTGTCTGCTCTCGGAACAGGCGCCGCGTCGGAGAAGGAGAATGTCCCAACTTCCGGAACCGCAAAGAGCCCGAAGTATCTTCGCGTGGAAGTGCGGGGCAATAATGACGATGAGAACGCGGAGAAAGTGAATATCCGTGTTCCGCTCGCACTTCTCCGGGCGGGCGTGAAACTCGGGGCAATCATGCCAAGACATGCCCGTGAGGAGGTGGACAGTGCATTTCACAAGCATGGGCTTTCCGTCAACCTCGATGATCTTGATCCTAAACAAATCGAGACGCTGATCGCCTCGCTATCCGACTTGACCGTCGATGTGGAAAAAGAGGGGAAGAAAGTCAAGATATTCTGCGAGTAGACCGCAATGCCCTGCTGCTCCCCACGGACATCTCGGGGCGTAAGATGTTGTAGAAACTGCTTCCTCGACGGAGTGCCCTATGTTGGAAACTCCTCTGTGACGTCTAACTCGTCAAACTCACCCGGTCTGTTGTATTTCACTCGCACAGGCGCAGCTTTGAAGAACAAAAAATCGGGATCGTCCACTCCTTTCCAGTATTCGGTCACCGGGTATTTGCACGCAGTAGTGATCTCAAGCCGAATCGAGAGATCGGGGATCTCCTGGACTGTTCCCATGACTCGAATGTAGCCGGTGAAAGGGTCGTTATGAAACATAGTGACGAATTCCACGCGCTTATCCCTGCTGATTTGCTGTGCCTTGTGAGATTTGCGAAAGGTGGCAAAATAGAACGAGTCGCGGTAGAACATAAGGGTCAAGGGTCGCACCTGCGGCGCTCCATCGGCATCAACTGTTGCCAGATACGCTATGGGAAGCTCCTTCTGGGACAAACACTCTCGAACCTCATCCAGCGCTGAACTGGTCATATCAGACTCCTTTCATGTTACTTAATGTGCGAGTCTACCGCAGGCACGACATCATTGTCAATCACTTAATTGGGCAAGCTGTGGATCACCATGAGGCGTTCCTGCTCTGTAAGACCACTGCCCTTTCCACTACCCCTCTCACGCGCTGCTTGCATTAAGCGCTGCGTTTTAGTATATGATCTCACACCGTGTAACCGGCGTCAGGCCGAGCTTGCGGATTTGGAGGGATCATGAGCGCAGTTTCCAGATCAAAGAAGAAGAAACAGGGGCGTACAATCGTCCTCGTGACATTCGAGACTGAATTCGCACCGTGCGGTGGATTAGCCGCCGTTATGAAAATTCTCCCGAAGCGACTTGCCAAACTCGAGACATGCTTCACGATAGCGCCCTATTTCAGGAACATCACGGGAAACAAATCAGTCAACAGCGATATCCGCCACACAGGCGAGGAGTTTCGTTTGGTTTTCGGCGGGAAGAGAGAGACCGTACGCATTCGTCAGCACGCCGACGACCTTGGTTTCGTGACGTATCTTCTTGAGTCGGAGAGGTATTTCACCGCTCCGTCCGATCCTTATATCAACCCGGGAGACCCATCGAGACTGCTCCGCGACTCACTCTTTTTCTGTGCAGCAGCGCCGAAGGCGTTAGCTCTATTGTGCGATACTTCCAAAGCAGTACTTCACCTGCAGGATTGGGAAACGGCATCGGTCGTGCACACTTCTCGTTCTATTAGTGCGCTCGAATCGGTCGACTGCTTAGTCACGCTGCACAATCCGTATGATCGCGGTCTGAGCCCTGAAGAAGCATCACTTATTGGTGCGGAGAGTCTTCCCGGGCCGAGCGTACTAACGAAGATGCTCCCGTTTGTTCGCGGTCCGATAACGACCGTATCGCGCAACTTTGCCGATGAACTAACGGGCGATCCACTTCACGCATTCGTCTTCGCCGACCATCTGCAACCGCTCTTCAAGAGCAAAGGGATAGCCGGCGTCGACAACGGGCTTTTCGGAGAGCTGAAGTTTCCTTTCTCACGTGAGGCGCAGCGAGAGGCGGAGCGAGAGAACTTCAAGCTAATCCAAAAAGAGAAATGGGAGAAGCGAATTAAGCTCGCTGACAGACTGGGATCGTATCTGAAGTCACTGTCTGGGAATGCCGGCAATAAAGTGTGGGGTGAAGGTCTCGAACTGTCCGATCCGAAAGTCCCGGTGTTCTTTCTACTTGGAAGGGACGACCCGCGTCAGAAAGGGTACGACGTCGCATCAGATGCCATCAGATCCATTCCAAAAGGAAAAGCAAGGTACATCTTCACCCCGATGCCCGGTGATGAGGGCTATGATGGGTTGAGTTTTCTTCGCAAGCTGACCGAGGATCGCCCGGGAGAAGCCATCGTATTCCCATTCAGGATTGACCCGGATGCGTTCGTGGCTTTGCAGAGCGGATGCTCATACATGGTCATGTGCTCCCTTTATGAACCTTTCGGCGGCGCCAACGAGGCATATCTCGCTGGAATGCCGGTCGTGGCACGCGCCACCGGAGGGTTGGTGCAGCAAGTTGTGCCCAAGAACAGAGGGACGCTCAGCCCGCTCGGGCAGCGGTTGGTTGATCGATATCACAGCAGCGACATGGCGCCGACAGGCTTTCTCTATCGCGAGGACGAAAGAGATGATGATATTGACGGGTGGAGGCGAATTGTCGATTGCGCCTATTCCGTGCGCCGTCCGATGGGTGACCGTGTGTCGGACCGCAGAGGTACGCCGTTGTTCGACAGAATGACAGACGGAGCATCCCGCTCCCTCAGAGAGGCGATAGAGCTTTACACGTCAGACCAGTTGGGATATGCAGAAATGATCTACAATGGCTATCTCATTCTGCGTAGTTTCAGTTGGGACCGAGCGATCAGAAGTTATCGCCGGCTCTACGATGATTTGTGTCAACCTTAGCTTCTCCGTAGGGGCCTGTTGAAGAAGTCTCGATTCGGGTTGTGTGGTTCTGGAAGGCGCATAGTGTTCGGGCAGGTCTTGAGCGCGACGAGGTCGCGGTTGTGACCTGCCCGCAAAGAGTTATAGAAGCGTTAGGTCATACGCCCCGACTTTGTCGGGACGCAAGACCTGTCGCAACTTCTGGTGGTATCTGGGTTTTTCAGCAGTCCCATAGGAAGGAACGCAGATGGCTAACAAGAAAAAGCACGACTGGACTCGGTTCACGGTCAAGATAGAGATAGCTGCACCTCTGCACAGAGTATTTAGAGCGTGGACCGACACTCGCTCAATGCGGAAGTGGTTCTTCTACGACGGAGTGGTGGAACCGCGCAAGAGCGGAAAGTTCGGAATGGTGGATGTGTACGGGAATCTCTGGGAGTATTCGGTGCTCGATGCGCGGAAAGACCGGATGATACGCTTCGCTTTCGGGACTAAAGGTGAGAAGGTCGAAGTGAAATTCAGCAAATCGCCATCCGGTACCGACGTCTTGCTGACTCAGTATGACATGAAGACCACGCCGGAGGATAAGTGGTCGATGCACATGGGCTGCCGACTCGGCTGGACTTTCTTCCTTGCAAATTTGAAAGCTGTCCTTGAGCACGGCATCGATTTGCGAGGTTTCAACCCTAAGAAGGGCTACAACGAGGGATTCATCAACTCATAGAACAACTGTGTTTTCAGGCCTCTACCCACCTGCTTCGATGGCATCTCCGATGTCGGGGACATTTAGAAATTAAGGAGGCTTGACTGCTTTGAATTTCGCGAAATACAGAGTCATTTCATTCGACTGTTACGGTACCCTGATCGATTGGGAGACTGGTATCATCCGCGCTCTGACGCCTGTGTTCGAGCGTCACAATGTGAGAATCGACAGGGAGTCACTCCTTAGTGCCTACGCTACCGCCGAATCCGAAATAGAGGCTGGCAGTTTCCTGAAATACAGCGACGTGCTCCGGGAGGTTGTGCGCAGGCTCGGCAGAGGATTCGGCTTCGTACCTGATGCAGCTGATGAGGAGCGCCTGCCAAAATCAGTCGCTCAGTGGCCACCGTTTCCGGATACGGTCGAAGCGATTCGAAGACTGAAGAAGAGATTCCAGCTCGCAATAATCTCCAATGTCGACAACGAGCTATTCAGAGGCACATCCCAAGCTCTTTCGGTCAGTTTCGATTGGGTAGTCACGGCTGAGCAGGTCGGTGCATACAAACCGTCTTTCCGTGTATTCGAGCATGCTTACCGGCAGATCGGTATTCCCCGGGAGAACATCCTGCATGTTGCGCAAAGTCTGTATCATGACATTGCTCCGGCTAAGAGCCTCGGCCAGACTTGCGTCTGGGTCAATCGCAGAAAGGGGCAAGTTGGCACCGGGGCAACGCCTCGATCGGACGCAGTGCCCGATCTCGAAGTGACGACTCTCGCTCAGCTCGCGACTCTCGTTGATAACTCATAGATCAAATCAAACAGCACTTCATCGTTGGCATGTCGGCCCTCAAAACCGGGCAGATGCGCAACCGCTCATATCAGTCGTTCGATTTCGTCGATCAGCTTGTCGGTCATGTCTTTCCATATGAAGTTCGAGGCGAATTTCGCGCCAAGTTTTCTGACGGATGATCCGTCCAGTCTGAGACACTCTTCGATTCCGGCGATCCAATCAGCGGGATTATCGCGGCAAATTCTAACGAGCTCGCGCGGGTACTCTGACAACTCCTCCATGTTCGAAGAGACTGTGGGCAACCCGGCGGCTGCGTACTCGTAGATCTTGAGCGGATTTGAGTATCGAAAGAAGTCGTTGTCGTTGTATGGCATTATGCCAACATCGAAGCCTGCAAGAACGGATGGCATCAATGCATGATCGAGATGTCCAACAAAACATATGTTTCTTTGCGACCGGGCATTCCTGATCAAGTCGCTTGATTCGTCGAAAACCTTTCCCACAAAGACCAGATTCCAATCCGGTCTCAGTCTCGCAATTTCAATCACGAGTCCCCAGTCAATCCGCTGAGACACGAGTCCGGTGTATCCGAGCCTCGGTCTGGGAATTGCAGCGACCTGATTGGCGATATGAGTGACCTCCGCGGTCATCCGATCGTATGTTTCCCGATCGATTCCATTGCCGAACCTGTAGCTGCGCTGAAACAAGGGCGAGTACTTCTCGTGGAGCTTTCGCGAAGTTGTGAGAAGCAGACTCGTGTGCTTCGAGAGTGACGGCAGGTCGGCTTCTCTGCCGGAGTCAATGACTCCTCGGTAATCGGTGAGATTGTCATAAATCTCGTAGATATTGAAACTGCCTGAGAACAGCCTCGTGACGTAGCTCTGCTGTGGGTAGTAGAACCAGACAATTGGATTAGATTCAGTAACCGAAATTCTCCTGCAGAGACCCGCGTAACTCTTGCGGAGTGCGGTCAGGTTCATCGCCTCTATCCCTCTGAATCCTCTGGCGACCGAATCGTGGAGCCAGTACTTCGGGGAATACAGATACAGGTTCGACGACAGTCGTTGAAGCGGGGCTTGAGTAAACAACTCGCCGATGCGACCCGGCTTGCGGATGATTGTCGAAAGCGGGCAGAGCGGGCGATTGACAGCCGCGACCACGCTGCCGAGCCTTCGAACTGACTCGGCGAGCGCCTCAACCATCTTCCTGCGCATGAAAAACGGCCAGTCAACCGGCAGGAAGACGAGGATGACCTTCGGGAAGCCGGACATGCAAAGCGCTCCTCTACAGAGCTGAACGGGACTTTTCTATGACGGTCGAGAGGTAGTCTCGCAGTTTTTCATAAGAAGGGCGAGACTGGTTTCCGGCCTTCGGGACTGTTGAGAAGCTCAGAACCGCCTGAAATGTTGCGACGGGTCCTGCTCCACGCCGAAGCGGGGAGTGTGACCCGGTGCCCTCGCAAGTGGTTGCGGGAGGTCACAACCACGACTTCGTCGCGGTCAAGTCCTGCCCGAACACCATACGCCTTCCAGAACCACACAACCCGAATCAGGACCTTTTCAACAGTCCCCTCCACCGGAACGACATCGACGTCTGTTGATTCGCTGTCAATTTCGAGAAAGCGGGAGTCAATCGACAATGCAACGTCCAACACGCTGACAATCCTTTACACAGTGTGCAACTTGCGAGACAACATCACCATTCATGACACACTTATCACTCTATTTCGAATCCTGACTTCGCGGAGCTTTCGTCTTCTTTCGCCGTTTGGCAAGATATGCCTCGAGTTCTTCTGGAGTGTTTATCATCACATCCCAGAAGCTCCCGAATCTCTCGCAGTTCGGCGGAGTGTGTCTGATACACTTCTCCGGATGCGTGCCATAGATTTTGCATCGGTAGTTCTTGTCCAGGTACATGCACTTACCGTCGATTAAGAGATACCATCTGCGATTCCGGATATATATACGCACAGTGTTGAAACGAACCTCCCACATGAGATCGTCGATTTGCTCTTTGGTTTTCGGCGCTCCTATCCAGATCGAAAGATTGTGGCAGCATTTCGCCGGGCAGTCCTGGCAGGGCGAGAGAGTCGTGAGTTTGGCTTCTTCTTGCATATGGTTGGGAATTTGGAGGTTGCTCTGTCCTTTTCTCTTGTGAGCTTCGTGAGCGCATCGTCCGAAGCTCTGGTTACTATACAACGCGTTTCTCTAAATCGCAGGCAACAATTAAGCTCCAACTGCCATGCAAGAAAAGCACAATCCTTGCCTGAAGAGTCTATTCCACGTAGAATCAAGATCAACGTTTATAGTAGACGGAGATGTCGGCAAACCGGTCGCCAGAAAATCGTGGCCAGATTCGACCTCGGCATGTATCTTAGGCATTGTCTGTCCGCATCGATTTGTCTCGGTTTCGGAATGCTGACAGGGTGGTATTATGAGATTTTCGCCGATATTGCTTGCGGTCGCAGTCATTCTCACTCATTCACAACGGGTATTGCCTGCAGAAAAGCTCTCCCGCAGGACACCGAACTCTGCTCTGTTTGAAAGGGCGGAGACTGTGCGTCCTCCACTTTCGCAGACATGCACGCATCGCGCAAACAACATGTATCTCACGGTTTCGAACTTCGGTCTGTTTGGCGCTATGAACGAGAGCTACCTGGACTGTGAAACCGGCAGAGCAGCTCCATCGTGTGAATTCCCGGCCGGATCGAGACATGACTATTTGTACGGCGCTGCTTTGTGGATAGGTGCGATAGCGGGCGAAGATACGCTTGTCACGACCGGCTGGAACGGCTGGGAATACTTCACGGATGAGACATGGCCCTGCGCTGACCCGGATTGCGGCCTGCAGAAGAGATCCGCCAGCCCTACGAGCGATTTCTACGATGAAAACGCCAAATCCGACCTCGAGTATATCGCTCAATACACTGATACGCTCGTCGATCCCGGGTTTACCGGCACTGACTGGGATAATAGGCAGCATGTTCCGTTGCACGTCGAAATCACTCAGACCAGCTATTCTTGGGCTGTGGAATATGCGCAGGACTTCATACTCATAGACTACAACATACGGAACACCGGGTTTGACGTCCTTCGCCGCGTCTATGTTGGGCTTCAGGTCGACGGTGACGTCAGCCATGTTATTCGCCAGCGAGGCGCTTGGACCGATGACATATGCGGTTTCCGCGGCACATATCCGTCCACGCTGTGCCCCAATCGTCTTGACACAATCGACCTTGCGTGGATAGCCGACAATGATGGCGACATGGACCCAAGCAGCGGCGCCTATGACTATCAAAGCGCAAGAGGCTTGACGGGAGTGAGAGTAATTAGGACTCCGGAGAAGAATGACAAGGTTTCATTCAACTGGTGGACGTCGAACTCGAGCTCGCGATCAGATTGGGGTCCTATGCTTTCCTCGAACAGACGTGACTTCGGAACCGGCGGGCTTGGAACACCGGAAGGTGATGCCAACAAGTATTACGTCTTGTCCAACGGTGAGTGGGACTATGACCAGATCTTTGCGGGACGCGACTACTCATCGGAAGGGTGGCTTCCAATGAATTCGTCCGTGGGATTCCAGGTGGCTCACGGCGGAGACACAAGATATCTCTTGTCTTTGGGACCTTTCGAAATAGGCATCGGTGACTCAATCCAGCTGACGATTGCGTACGTCGGAGGCGAAGTCTTGCACTGGGATCCATCTGACTATAGGGCATACATGTATGATCAATACGACCCGGACGGATTCTACTCGATGCTCGACTTTTCTGAGGCGGCTGAGAACGCTGTCTGGGCACACTGGATCTACGACAACCCGGGCGTCGATACCGACATTGACGGCGATGCCGGCGACTACTGCATCACGGAAAAGACTCTGCCCGACGGATCTGTGAAGTACGACACGGTCTATTATCGCGGTGACGGCGTGCCTGATTTCAGAGCCGCTTCGCCTCCGCCCGCGCCGGTCATAAGAGCGTCAACCGAGGTCGGTAAGGTAACGCTGCGGTGGAACGGGCTTATCACTGAGACGTACATTGATCCGTTCGTTCGAGTCGCAGACTTCGAGGGATATAGGGTGCATCTCGCCAGGCTGAGATCCATCGACGACTTCGCGATGGTGGAGTCGTGCGATCGGCTCGACTACAGAGTCTCCACGTGGAATCAGACCGAAGCGGGCTGGGCCGACGACGGAAGCTCACCGCTGACACTCGACTCGCTCCGTTCGCTTTTCGGCGAGGACTTTGACCCTCTCACTTATCCTTGTGGAGATAACGGGGAAGGATATGCAATCAATGGAGCAACTTACTGCTTCCGGGCAACTGACTGGAATCAGCCGTTGCTCGGTTGGGGGGACGGCGCAAGGAGTAACTCGACACGATATATTCGCAAGCGATTTGCCGAGGAAATAGAGGCCTGTCTGGTTACGTCGGAGGTCGACAGCACTGTTGAAGCAAACTGGATTGATGACATCGATCCAAGAACCGGAGATTCGGTGCTGTATCACAAGTACTACGAGTATGAGATCACGGTAGACAACCTGCTTCCGTCAGTTCCGTGGTACTTTGCTGTGACTGCCTTCGATTTCGGTCATCCCCTGAAGAAGCTCGATCCGCTCGAGACGTCGGTGCTGGCCAATGCTACCGAGGTCTGGGCGATAAACGACGTTAACACCGTCGTTGACAAAGGGCTTTCGGTGCAGGTCTATCCGAACCCTTATGTGGGTGACGGACGCTACTCTCGCGATCGCTATGAAGACCCATCCCAAACCGGCTTCTATGATCATGAGCGGCGAATCAGGTTCGTCAATCTGCCCCCCTCCTGCGATATTCGCATATACACACTTGACGGGGATCTTGTCGCTAAGCTGCATCACCCCGGTGAGTTCAGCAGAACTGGCGCCTTGGTTGAATGGGACATGCGCTCCAGGAACAACGAGCTTATCGCAAGTGGGATCTACGTGTACGTTGTCGAGTCGGAGTGGGGAAACCACATAGGAAAGATCGTAGTGATTCTGTAAGCAATGGCAAGTTCAACCAAACAACTCATCGAGCGATTTCTAAGCAGCAAGCGGATAGCCGCCATCGGCGTTTCCCGCGATCCAAAGGACTTCACGCGTGCCGTTGTGTCGGAGTTTCAGACACAGGGATATGACATCGTGACTGTAAATCCCAAAGCAGAAGCAAACGGCGCAGTCACTGTGTTCCGGAGAATTCAGGAAGTGTCGCCAAGCGTTGAAGCAGCGCTGATAATGACGCCGTCGTCCGTCACGGAATCAGTTGTCCGTGACTGCAAAGAGGCAGGAATAGGGTTTGTGTGGATGTATCGGGCAGTCGGCAAGGGGGCGGTGAGCGAAGCCGCTGTCGAATTCTGTCATCAGAACGGAATAGATGTAATCGCGGGTCACTGTCCGCTCATGTTCCTTCCCGGTGCGGCTGCAATTCATCGTTTCCACGGCTTTCTGCTGAAGGTAATCGGGAAATACCCCAAATGACGTTGGCGAATCCCCGTGAATTCAATTGATGGTTGACTCCCCAGGGGCAGGTCTCTATAATTGTCGCACGTTCGCATCTGGAATTTGTCACGGCAAGTCAGTGGCTTCGATGCGACCGCATTCGGTATTCCAATTGGAGGAGGTAGAGATGAAGTCATCCAGAGCTATTCTCTTTTGGTTGCTTTGTTTTGTGCTCTCACTTTGGACGGCGATCGCTAACGGAGGGTCGGTCCGATTCGCCGTCATAGGTGATCGCACCGGCGGGCACGTCGAGGGTATCTACGAGAAGATGATCGACAAGGTCGAGACCTACAAACCGGAATTCGCTTTGACGGTTGGCGATATGATCGAAGGCTACAGGGATGATCCCGCGTGGATTATTCACGAATGGAACGAATACGATTCAATGGTATCTAAGCTCTCGATGCCGCTCCACAGGACCCCCGGAAACCACGACATTTGGAGTGATTTGTCGGATAGCTTCTTCACTGCTCGCATCGGAGCGCCGTATCGTTCGTTCGATCTGAGGGGGATTCACTTCGTGATCATCGATAACTCACGGTTCGAGAAGACTTCGGAGTTTCCTCCCGATCAGCTCAATTGGATTGCCGAGGATCTCTCGAAGAACAAAGGCGCGGCCCACATCGTGGCGCTGATGCACAAGCCGTTCTGGTATGACACGGTCGCTGACGGAAAACCCGACACACTCCACTCACTGTTCTGCCAGTACGGTGTTGATGCCGTCTTCACCGGCCACTTTCATGACTACTTCAGTGGCATGTTCGACGGCATCATATACACATCAGTCGGTAGCTCCGGTGCCGAGACCGTTCCTTCTCCGACCGGACTGTATTATCACTTCGCTATGGTGACCGTTGATGACAAGGGCATATCCATCGTTCCCGTGTCGTTTGAGAAAGAGTGGAAGTGGGACGATTTCACGATTGGTGAGATGAAATTCACGAGCAAAGCGAAGGCTGACGGTCTCAGTGTCACCTCCCCGATCGAGATAACAGATCTGTCAAATCTGAAGGAGGCGAAGTACGAAATCTTGCTTGAGAATATATGTCCTGATGCTCCGGTAGATGACACGGTGCGCTGGACATTGCCTGACGGATGGTCGGTGACCCCGGATTTCGCTCCAATTCATCTTGCTCACGGCCAAAGCAAGACTCTGTCTTTCAGCGCGACTTGCAGCGATCGTCTCTATCCTCTGCCGACTCTTTCGCTTATGTACCCATACGCGAGTGGCAAGGTGTTTAAGATCGAGCAGCCGCTCAGAGTCCTTCGAGTTGCGGATTGCGTGCGTGCAGCGGAGCCTCCGGCTGTCGACGGTTCACTGAAAGAACCCGTTTGGACAAACGCCGTCACACAGCTCTTCGCTCCGGACGGGAGTGATATGGCTACCGACACCGCGATGTTCTACTTCGCTCACGACGACGACAACCTGTATCTTGCGGCGATTTGCAGGGAACAGAAGATGGATTCAATCTCCGCGAGCGCCGCCGACCACGACGGCGGGTTGTTTGGCGAGGATTGCGTCGGATATTTCCTACAACCCGACCTGACCCAACAGACAAGCTACCAGATCTACTTCAATGCCATAGGCACAGCATTCGATCAGAAGCTGGTAGTCGGTGAAGACGGCTATGCCGATGCCGACCGAAGCTGGAACGGCAAGTACGTTGTCAAAACTGCACGAGGAAACGGTTTCTGGTGTGTAGAGATCGCAATCCCGCTTGCGCAGTGGAATTTGAAGGCAGAATCGGGCCATGAGTGGGGTATCAATTTCAGGAGAAAGCAAGCGCGTCTGAGAGGTATGGCAGACTTTCAACCACCAATCGAGTACGAGCCGCGATCATACGGCAGGCTCGTAATGAAATAGGCGCCTTCGAAATTGACTTGCATACCGTGTAAGGTGCGTATAACATTTCCCGCCGAAGCGCCGGAACCGACAGATGAGTCGACGGTAAGAAGGCTTGTGAAACGACGCAAGCTTTCGGTCGCAGACGCAAGGCGAGTCAAGTTATGATCGCAAGAGAATCATCAAACTACAGGAAGGGAAGCATGAGGAAGTACATTGTCGCGCTGTTAGCGATGGTCGCCGTTGTTGCCGTGATTGGATGCGGCGGTGGACGGCAGGTTACCAGGATGGACCCGGCTACGCAGACCGATCTGTCTGGGAAGTGGAACGATACTGACGCACGAATGGTGGCCGAAGAAATGGTTAATGACTGTCTGAGACGCCCGTGGCTGACGGACTTCATCGCCAAGAAGGGTGACAAGCCCGTTGTGACCGTCGGCAAGATCAGGAACAACTCGTCGGAGCACATCGACACGGAGACGTTCACGAAAGATTTTGAACGCGAGCTTCTCAACTCCGGAAACGTCCGCTTCGTAGGCAGCAAACTCGAGCGTGAGGATGTTCGCGAGGAGCGGATGGATCAGCGCGACTGGGCATCGGCAGAAACCGTAAAGCAGCTTCGCGACGAGACGGGCGCAGATTTCATCCTTCTCGGATCGGTGAAGACGATCACCGACCAGCTTGAGGGCAAGCAGACAGTATTCTATCAGACCGATTTTGAGTTGATTAACGTCGAGACAAATGAAAAGGTCTGGATCGGCACCAAGGAGATCAAGAAGGGCATCTCGCAGGGCAGCACAAAGTGGTAGGCAGAGCTTGACGCCATCGAATAGTTACGTCATTCCGGCGAGAGGGACCGTTGAAAAACCCATGCTGGTGGCATTTCCAGTAGGTCGGGTTCCGGATTGCGCGGAGCGCAAGAAGAAACCCGACACCGACTTGTCGGCTTTCTCTCCCGCCCTCCGGTCGTGCTCGGCAGCCGACCTACAAGGTTTTTCAACACTCCCGAAAGCCGGAATCCAGTCCTTACGTGTATGCTTTGGCAGAACCGCTTCGCCCCATCCTCGGCTGGGACTCCGGGTTCTGCCCTACTGCGTGTTGTTGTTCGCGCTGATGCTGATAACAGGGTGTGGATCGGTCCGCACCCGCACCGGCTTCTATGAGCCGATCACGGTTGATCTGAAGAACCACTGCTTCGACGCAGTTGTCACCGCTATCGATGCTGCCAAACAGAAGAACCAGTACGGCCACAAGGATAGATTTCTGTACTATGTGGAATCGGGGCTGGCTAACCACTATGCCAGTCGATTCGACACGAGTATCACGCGATTCTCTTCTGCCGAGAGTGCTGCCGAGGATCTGTTCACGAAGTCGATCTCACGCGCAGCGACGTCGCTTCTTCTGAATGACAACGTGCTCGAGTATGCGGGCGAGGACTATGAGATTCTGTACACCAACATCTTCAATTGCCTTAATTTTATAGCTCTCGACAAATTCGAGGACGCGTTCGTCGAGGTTAAACGCGCTAATCTGAAGCTTGATCTACTCGAGCAGAAGTATGCCAAGGCCGCTGAGGAGCTTCAGCGCGGATCGCCGGATGACACCGATCGCGTTGAGATGGAATACAAGGCTGAGAAAGTGCGATTCCACAACGATGCCTTCGCGAGGTATCTGTCGATGCACATGTATGCGGCAGACGGAAAGATGGATGATGCTCGGATCGATCTGGATTATCTCAGGGATGCCTTTGCAACTCAGTCGCATGTATATGAATTCGCAATGCCAGAGGTGGATTACTCACCCGAGAAAGGCAACGCAATCCTGAGTGTTGTCGGCATGGCTGGGTTGTCGCCGGTTAAGGAAGCTTGGGATCTGCGCATCAGAACCGACAAAGACCTTAACCTCGTTCAGGTGCTCTATACAGATTCTGAAGGCAAAGACGTTGAGTACGGTCATCTGCCCGTCGACATTGGCGAGGATTTCTATTTCAAGTTTTCGATTCCGCGCATCGTGCAGCGACCATCGTCGGTGAGCAAGATCAGAGTCTTCGCCAATGCCGAACCGGTCGGTGAGCTGCAGTTGATCGAAGATGTGTACAAAGTGGCTGACGAGACCTTCAAGGCGAAGCGCTCGTTGATCTACATTCGATCAGTCGCTCGTGCGATTGCCAAGGGACTTGCCGGATACAAGCTGAAGAAGGAACTGGACACCGGAGGGCTTGAAGGGTGGCTCAAGAAAGCGGCGGTCGATGTGGCTGCCGAGGTCTCCGAAGCGTCTGATACACGTTGCTCGCGCCTCCTTCCGGGGCGGATCTATGTCGGCGATTTCGAGATCGCACCCGGCACGTACGATTTCCGAATCGAGTACCTTGATGCTGCAAACCAGCTGCTATACGCAAAAGA
Source organism: Candidatus Zixiibacteriota bacterium (assembly GCA_020053015.1). Lineage (GTDB taxonomy): Bacteria > Zixibacteria > MSB-5A5 > JAABVY01 > JAHJOQ01 > JAGVNY01. The sequence continues at coordinate 14,047 of JAGVNY010000225.1, forward strand.
CATTCCCCAATACAAAGTGCTTGAACACGGCCTGAATCTGGTGCAGGCGATGGCGTTTCGGTAGGGGCACATAGATATGTACTCACTCTGACGAGGACGGGCCACTACCGTGATTCTCCGATCTTCGACTTCAAGTTGGCCAAAGCTTGCTGAAGCGCAATCTGGCCATTCTTCCCAACGCCCTTTGCCGGTATGTCGAGGTCAAGTTGTCTAATGCCATCGAAACCGACTCTGGATAGGTGAGCAGAAAGTTCAATGATCTCTAGCCCACCTACCGGATATACACCCGACTCCACTTCCCTAATATCGACCAACAGTAGTTGACCTTTCAGATCAGACAGCCTCAAATCTCGTAGTATTCTCGTGTCGTTGTTCAAAAGACTATCGGCGTACCCTTCGGCAATGAACGCCTCCGTAAACGGAGAGCCCACTACTTGAAAGCCTGCACTCCGAAGGCAGTTGACCAAGTCGTTGCGCACTCCCGACAAGTCGATACCAAATCTGCTTAGTGTCTCCCTGGTTGGTATTATTGCGACGTCTGTACGGCTTCGGAAAGCAGATGCGTTATTGAGCAAGCGTCTGCGAGACTGCTCCTTGTGGGCAATGAGAGCACTATCCGCATGAAGCTCCCGCTTCGTCTTTCCGTCAATATCTACGCTGTCCTGCTGCCAATGATACTGGCTGACGATCTCCGGGGATACGGCTTGCAGCGGTCTGCGAGTTTTTTGGTCAAATCCGGCGTGAGGATAGATGGCAATCAACCCTTGATTGTCTATGGAGTACCACTTGACCGCTCTTCCAGTTGCCCGGTCGAAGAAGACAGTCGAGTCCTGAAAATCGATACCGGTGGCTTGGTCTTTCAACGACATACATTCAATCACAGCTTCCGGGGTAACAGGCTGGAGTTGAATACCCCACTTTGTGTCGAAGCCCGGGGAATCGTAGAGAATGCATCCCCCTGGCGTCATAGCGTACCATTGTCGGGCTGGAGGGTTGTCTTGGTTCTCAATGCGCTTGTGGCCAAAATGCTGGTCCTTGGTTAAAGAATACATCACAATATTGAAAGCGGCGACGTAAATGACTATGCCTGCGCGAGCAATCTTCCTCCTCTGGCTCTTGGGCGAGAAGAACCACGAGATTAGGATAGCATAAGGGAGAAAGGCAAAGGTCAGTATTCCCTTTGCCAGCCGCCGATCAACTCCAGCATCAGTCAGCGACTCGAGGAATCCGTGATACAGATCCAAGATTGAATAGACTCGGTAGAGCACCATAGTCGGAAGGGCGATTGCGAGAACTGCCACTACAGCAACCAGCACCCAGCCCCAGAATCTTTTTCTATAATCATCCTTAGAGACCAATCGACCAGCAAAAAAACCAACGGCAACTATGATTCCCAACGTTAGAATTGCGAGAATGATGATGCCCAATTCCATAACTTCCCTCCCGACGTCAAGATTTCACAATGCTGAAAATGGCCAATTTACGATTGAGCACAACCTTGGTCAAAGTCAACCCCGGAAATTGCGACTGGAATTCTCTTTGCAGCAGACGATAGAGATCGGTTGTGCCTGCTATCTGACTTGGATCTACCCAAATAAGGTAATCGAAATTCCCGCTTGTATTGGCCATCTCTTTGACGGTGTTGGAGTGAGACTTCAGTAGATCGTGACAGCCAAATTGGATATCGTCCCGCAAACTGGCTGGCACGGAGCGATCGATAGCAAAGTGCACTTTGTATTGAATCCCTCTCTCAAGATCAACCTTCCAATATCCCTCAATTCGGCTGAGTACTTTGGATATAGCATCGTTAAGAGACTGCTCTATCAGTGCCTTTTCAGAGTTTGCTGCTCTGTCGCTGTAACCAGTCTCGCTGCCGAGTAATCTTGCCGTGGTTGTTTCATAAGCGCGGACCGATGTGATGACTTTCTTGACCTCATTGCCTGCCACTGCGGAGTTCTCTAGGCTGAGAGTGAATTCGATATAGATGTCGCTACCGATGGCATTGGCTAAGATGTAGCAATTGTCGGTGCCCACGTCCTTGAGATACTTCTCGCAATGCACCAAATCGTCGATCGCCTGTAGTTGCTTCGGCACTAACACGTCAAAGTGAAGTGCGGTGAGGTGACTTTCAATGGCTGCAGCTGCATGGTTGTAGTTTGCGTCGGCCAATAGGAGGTCGATTGGATTATGGTCGCCAGCAACCTGAGGAAGAACGGCGATGAAAGGCATGTCCAGTTTGATCTCATCAGGGTTCTCCAAGACTGCCCTCGACGAAAGATATTCCCTCAGTGCACAGCGATTGATCTTGAAATGCTTTGAGATTCTTAGCTGGCGTGGATTTTCGAAACGGACGCGATTAACGTACTTCATTTCCTCCCAACTGATGAAGCTCTCATAGTTCTGTGGCAGAAACAGCTCTTCCATAATCAGTCCGAACCGCTGCTTCTCCGCTGGCGTCTGCAGTAAGGGGTCAGTGCCGCCACTCAAGACAAACATGATCGCTGACTTGCGCGCATCCTGATTCGCGAGGTTGTCCCACTGGTTCTCCGAACCAATGCCGATACCGGTTGCCAGGATCATCCACTCGCATGGGGAAGATGTTTCGACCAAACTGGCTTCAGCCGACCGAGGGAGATTCGTCACTGGCGTGCTATTCCGTGCGGCACAGCCGACGGTAATCACTAATGTGCAGGTAGTCAGCAAAACTGCCCGAAACGCGTTCATGGTTGCCTCCAGAGAGCTATAAGATGCTGTTCTGTGTCTCAGTACCTGAGTGAAGGTCTGACATTCTTGTTGTGAGTTACTACAGAATCTCCTCAACTTGGAGGATGCTACGGTCAAAATACAGAACGACCACTGTACGCCACAATGATCTTGAACTCTATGGGATCAAAAAGGAGCCTCGGACATATCGATTCGTCAATCTTGAGTTTCTGTTTATTGCGCTTCACCTCCCATGCTGGCGATTGATCGAACCATTTTTTCGCAGTCAAGAATCTTATGGTTAATGAAGGTGTGACCCAGACGGAAAGCCCTCCCTCAACCGAACCTCCGCATGTCAGCGTACTGATATCATACTCAATGCTATTGACGCTGTCGCGGAATCCCCCTCGAAAATAGAGAAGGCCGATTCGTGTGCCCAGTTCTATCCCCAGCATTCGAAAATAGGAGCGGCGGCAGATGCCGATGTCGATTCCCCCCACTACGGTTGACGGTTCATCGTAACTGCCGTCACCCTCGTGGGTTCGAAAGCCTACCTTTGTCATCCCGAGTAGGAATCTCATACCGCAGTACAGCTGCGGTATACCAAGTGAGCGCCCAACGATTCTACTGGCTCCGAGTTGCGCAGCATAAACTTGCTGTGCGTCGCTGTTTGGCACTAGAACGTAATGTCCGGTAGAGACTTCTCCGAGGATGCCGCCGGAGACACGATAGCGGATGATAGTGCCTCCAATCTCCTGCTCCCAGGATCCGACGTGTATTTCCTCCAATTGCATGCCTCTTCTGGGTGTTCTGCCGTTGACGATTGTTGCCTCGCTTCTGACCGGATCAGAGGAATCGTCCCGTCGCAGCTTGGTTATTCGCACAAATCCGAGCCTGTCGCGCTTCCCATCTTCCACGTTCTCGTATACAAAGTACTTGTCGTCGATTGCAACACCATCGTGGCGGCCGACCGTCAGAAACAGCTTGCTTCCGCGAACCTCGAGGATCTGAGTTGTCATCTGAAACTCAGCCCGCTCCCTGATTGCCACTCCCAACGCTTCACCAAACTCGGTGAAACAATCCACCTTGCCTGATATGCTGACGTGCGCGACTGAAGCATTATTGGCACGGGTGTCGAAAGCATACTCAATCGAGGCCGACTCTTCGTCAACGCTCAGAGTAAACCATGCTATTCCGCCCATGACAGTCGGAAAAACATCCTTCCGCTCGTCGGAGATACTGTCGATGAACGGTACGGCGATGTATGTGAATTGATATATACGCCGAAGCATCTCTTCGTCTATCAGAAGCTCTTTGGCTTTCTGCACAAGAAAGCGCTGAGAATAAGATTCGTATGAGAGAGCCTGTGCGCTTTGCTCCTGCCGGGCGCGAATCGCACGAAGCAAATCCGGGAGAACGATCGAGTCAAGTTGACCGGACATGGAAGAGAGCGACGTCACAGGGTCAGGAAAGCTCTTGATCAGTTTGCTCCGTGTTTTCGAATCGGATGGTAGTGTGTACGTGTCGAAACGACCAGTGTTGGTTGCCCTCATGACTTCCGTAACAAGTCTGTTCTGTTGGCTCTCGCTGAGTCGAGGAGCTCCGCTTGTTCTTACCGCGAAATCAACAAGCAACACCGCCTTCTTCTCATATTCTCCCGGAACCAGCTGTGCTTGCGCCATCGAGCCGGAACAGATGATGACGACAAGGAGCACAACGTTTGTTCGGAGCTTCCTGACAGCCAATCGTAACCGACTCATTGCAGGGACATTCTCTTTTGACCTGTTGGCTCAAGTGCGACTTGTGAAGCTTAAGATCACGCCTGCAGTAGTTTTGTCAAGCAGTTTCTTTGGAGAATTGCGCGCCCAAGCCAAGTCAGTCCGAGTTTTCAAAGACCGACAGTAAACGGTTCGAACGAAGCGAGGTTGTCAAGATCGGCAAGGTTCTGACTTACGCGTGTGTTTCCATCACCATTTCCGCCACTCTTGCTCCCGCAACCTTGCCCCGCAACTGCGGCATTATCTGCCCCATGAGATAGGAGAATCGCTTGCTTTCGCTTGCGAATTGGACGCCTTTGGTCTTGTCGACTTCCACGAGCACGGTCTCGCGCATCTGCTCATCGCTTATCGTGCAGCATGTGTATGATGCAAGAGTGTCTCCAAGTGCCGGATTTTCGGTGGATTCACACAGCCTCTTGAATATAGCAGGGAATGCCTCGCGAGCAAATTTGCCGTGCGAGTGATGATCGAAGAGTTCGGCCAGCGTGTCGTCTGCGATGCGATTAACAGCGTAGCCTTTTCTTTGAAGGCTCTTCAGAGCCTGCGTCAGCACTGTTCCGACAAGATTCGGATTGATCTGGTTGTTGCTGATTATCCTGTCGAAAAGTATAGCCTTGGGTGAAGTGGCCAGCGGTTTGATGATATCCTCTCGCACGCCAAGCTTCTGCCAGCGTTCCTCGCGCTCATACGATCGCTCAGCCATCTGAGCGCGGATGCGGTCGAGACGGTCAGCGGTGAGCGCCATCGGGGGCGAGTCCGTATCCGGGTACATCCTATCCGCGCCGGGAAGAATCCGCTCGAAGTCTGTTACTCCATCGCCGATATCCTGGCGCGTTTCATTTGGCACGCCCTTGACAGCATCGAGAGCTCGAAACTTGATCTCGTCAAGAGCAGTTTCGACATCACCGTTAGAACCCCACACCACGATTATAGTATCAGTCAGCTTGCTCTTTGTGCTCTGTTTGATAGCGTTCCATTCGGCGGTCGTAAGCTCTGAGCCTTCAATATCGTCGGAATGGAATAGATTCGGCCTCTGATCAATGCAGGCGATAACCTTGATACGTCCCGAGAACTCCCACGCGAATGTCAGTCCGGGCTGTATCGCGTAGTTGAGCAATCCGGCGAATCCGCCGATCTTCGCACACTTGACTTTGCCGCCTGAATCGAGAGC
>JAGVNY010000229.1 GCA_020053015.1 Candidatus Zixiibacteriota bacterium
ACATACTGCAGGGCGAGAGCACGAAATCGAAGTCGATAGTCTGCGACACAACTTATTGGATTGCGCACGACTGCTGATTGACTTATTCTGGGCCGAGAAAGGTAAGCAACCGTACGATGAAGATCCTTGTCGTCGCACCAAGGCCCCCATACCCGCTTCACGGCGGCTACGAAGTCAGGGTCTATCCATTGTTCAAAGCGCTCAGCGCCGCTAACGAGATAACACTGATCAGCAAAGCCCCTTCTCCGGTTGACAGGCAGTCGCTTGTCAGCCTCGAAGAAGTGTTCGAGACTGTCGAGTTGTATCCCGTTCGGGAACTTGCCCCTGACGAGCGAAGCGGACGGACGCTGTGGAAGAGAATTTCGGATTTCGTATCTCCTCCTCCGGGATATCACGAGCCCACGACGTTTTCTCGAGACATGTGCAACTCGATTAGAACCAAAACTCAATCGGGCGAGTACGACATTGTCCACTATTTGGGTGTGGGGTTGATTGCATATTTGCCGTGTGCGGAACAGTTACCGTGCGTTTGCGATGCGGTAGACGACTACAGCCTGTACTGCTATCGGACCATCAGGCACAGACGGGCAATAGCAGACAAGGCGCGATACTTCCTCGAATGGCTGGTCACGAGAAGGTTCGAGCGGAAGTATCTATCCAAGTTCCGGGAAGTCGTTTTCGTGTCGCCCGTCGATGCCAAGGAAGCCCGATCGATCTGTCCCGCTGCCAGGATTTCCGTAGTTCCCAACGGGGTCGATTGCGACTACTTTCGTCCGTCTGGCAAGCTTGCCGACAAGCCCATAGTGCTGTTCACGGGAGTGATGGATTACGAGCCCAATGTCACCGGCGCAGTCTACTTCTTAAGAGAAGTCTTGCCGATTCTCGAACGGTCGTATCCCGCAGTGCAATTCAGAATCGTTGGCCGTGACCCGCTACCGGAGCTTCTTGAGGCAGTGCGACCCAGACCCCATGTCGAGGTAACAGGATTCGTGGAGGACATGCGACCGCATTTCGACGATGCGATGATCTACGTAAGCCCGCTCAAGTCAGGTGCCGGCCTCAAGAACAAAATTTTGGAAGCATGGGCGATGGCCAAGCCGGTCGTTGCAACCGCGACAAGCTGCGATGGTATCGAAGTGAGACCCGGGGAGGACATAATCATCGCAGACACCCCTGCCGATTTGGCCGAAGCCGTCCTGTCAGTTCTGAATGATCCGGTTCTGAGGAAGAAGCTGTCCGAGAACGGTCGAAAGAAAGCGCTGTCTTTGTATAGCTGGCAATCTCAGGCCGAGAAGTTCATGGATATCTACCGACGCGTGCTGTCGAAGGAGCCCTGCTCTGCAGACCGACAAAAGGATGCGACCCTGGATCGGAGCAGACGCAGATGAGTGGAAACATGAGAACACCGAAGGGCCCCGCTACGGCAGTCAGATACTAGTCCCCAATCGCACATCATTCACCTTCATCACTATCGCCGTCATGTCATCCTCGGCTGGGGCGCCCTCGGCAAAAGAACGAACTTCAGAAACAACCATGTCCGTGATAGCCGACGCAGGCAGATGCCGATTGCTTCTGATCAGATCGATGAGGCGCCTCTCACCGAACTCTTCTTCCTTCGAATTGTGCGCTTCGTTGAGACCATCTGTGTAGAAGAAGACAAGATCTCCAGGCCGAAGCTGGAATGTATCGGATTGATAGGTGGCGTTCGCAAAAGCGCCAACCAGAAGGCCGCCTGTTTCAAGACACACGGTCGAACCGTCACTTCTTACAACGACAGGATAGTTGTGACCCGCGTTGCAGTAAGTGAATTTGAGGGTGCGTTTGTCCAATTCCCCGTAGAAAAGTGTCACGAATTTCTCGGGTGAAGTCGATGTCGCGATGAGGTAATTAGCATCGAACACCATGTCGGCCAACCCCTTCCGATTCCGGACCTCAGACCTTAGAGTGGCCTGCAGTTGCGAGACGAGAAGTGCGGCGGGCATCCCCTTCCCTGACGCATCGGCGACCACAACACCTATCTTCTCCTCTTCGGGGGATAGAAAGTCGTAATAGTCGCCTCCGACATGCCTTGCGGGCTCGGTGAAGGCCGCAAATTCCAGATGCCTGTCGCTCGGCAAACACCTTGGCAGAAGATCTTTCTGAATCTGCCTCGCAAGAGCCATCTCTTCCTCGAGACGCTGTTTCTCCAGCGATTCCTGATACAACCATGCATTCGTCACGGCAGTCACGAGCTGATTCCCGAGGATGCTGAGCGTGGTGATGTCTTCATAGTTGTAGTTGTAGCCCGAGGCTTTTCTGGTCAGAGCGACAAAACCGAGCGTCCTCTTGCTGTCGTTCAGCGGCACGATCAACCTGCACTCCCTCTCGACAAGAAGCTCCCAACATGCCGATTTTCCCACCGCCTCCATACCAATCTCGTCAACCTCAACGGGTTTCTGATGATGCGCAAGCTGTCCAATAAGCGGGTCGGATACACTCACGACGACCGACTCGGAGAGCGTCTCCGACTCGCTGGTCAGATCGAGGCTATCCGCGCCCCCCTCTCTCAGGCAGAACCAGACATTTTCAACGAGCATGTGCTCTCTGAGCACTTTCCCCACGTTCCGCTTGAGGAGATCGAGATCGAATATGGTGGCAAGATTCCTCGAAAACTGCTCGGCTATGTTCCTGAAATCAGACCTGTCGCGTATGAAGAAGCGCTTAATCAGATTGTCCATGTAGGTCATAGCGGGCTGAAAGAATATTAGAGCCACAATCACGAATGCGACGTCGACAACAGGCGCCACATCCCGTCCAAATAGATTCTTCGTAATCTTGCCGAGTTGGTTGATGACCAGAATATAGACCCCTACCAATGCAGCGGACGTCACCGTGTAGACGAGCGACTGTCTCACTATCAGCCGAATGTCGAGAAACTGATATCTGACGATGGCGTACACCGTTGAGCCTGCTCCCACAAACAACGAGAGGATTGTAATGATCGACTTCAGCGTCGGACCGATGTCGACTACGCCCAGCGCCGGAAGAATAAAGGCCACGACGTACAGCCCAATAGCTCCCCGTATGCCCCAGATGACAATGAGTGTCTGCGTCTTCAGTCTCTGGTTCGTAACCGTCCGGTAGCCCTGGTACAGAAGGGCAGATGCGATCGCGACGTAGACAAGGTTTACGACCGCGAAGAACTCCAGGTGTACTTTTATCATGGAGCCGAGAATTGCCACGAAGAACTTGGCCCCTAGCGAAAACTGATCTGTCAGCCACCTCAGTGTTGCCGGAGGGTTGTCGACAGTCAGCAGACTCGTCACGCGCTCCG
>JAGVNY010000047.1 GCA_020053015.1 Candidatus Zixiibacteriota bacterium
CACCTCGGCACCTCCTTCTCAATGCCTCCGTGCCCAACTTAACCTGTCAACCTTCTATCCGGTCTATTCTGTCAGCTATGTAACCGGTTTGTACCGGCTGGGTGGCCCACCTTTCAGGTGGGTTTCCTATTGACAAACCAATCATGCTCCCACCAAAGGGTGGAACACCCGCAGGAATTGATCAGTCAGAGACGGTGTCTATTCGCCAAGTAGTTTCTGGAAGCCCACCATGTAACCGGTGATGTCGAAGTACACATCTATCTTCCGTCCGTCTCGAGTTTCGATCTCTATTCTGTCATAATATTTGTCGTTCGGGTTCAGCAGGGCCTGTCCCTGCTTTCTCCACCCCGGATAGACGCGACTCATCCATTCGCTTTCCGATTGGACCAATACCTCGGGCTTAACAGTCCCCTTGATCACGACTGCTTTCTCGATGGAGCTTCCGTCTCCACCCTCGTATGTGATGTCATTCCATTTCTCGGGAAGGGCGCTCTCTCTCGCCGTCTCCGCCTTTCCCGATTCCGTGGAGCGTTGCTGCGATGCGCATCCGCAGAGAAGCAACACCAGTGCGGCTAACAAGAATCGACCCATGCGAACCTTCCTCCTCCTCGCGGCATTGACATGCTGCATGCTGTCAGGAAGGGATTCCTGACAGCGCGGCATCTACCAACCTTCCCACACCAGCAGAGCTGTGGGGTACCCTGCATGGCGGGCACGTGTTAGCGGGCAAATAAGTAGTCGAAACCACGAGGGTTTCGACCTGCAACCTACTCCTCGTGAAACACGAACGCCGTGAACTTCTGGATCTTGGCGCCTGATTGCCAGGCGTCCGCTGGGAGTCCAGCTTTGTGGCAGGTCTGCCGAAGGAAGGTCTCGCGGTCCCAACCGTAATCGGTGGCGACTTGCGGGAGCAGTAGACCGCGCCGACCGGACTTGGATATCATAAGGCCGTCACGACCCACAACGATGTCGTTTATGTCCGAGACATCGACCAACGGTGTCAGCACAGATATCTCAAGCTCGACTAACGGATACTCGGCTTTCGAGAGCGGCGAGAAGCGAGGATCGTGCATCGCGGCGCTCACCGCGCATTCCGACACGCATTGATAGAGCGGCATGAATGCCTCGGTGTATCCGATACATCCGCGCAACTGCCCACCTATCGTAATCGTGACGAACGCGGCTCCCGGTTCTGAGAGCTTGCCGCCAGGCGCTGGCTGACTCGGAACGGACTGTCCGTTGACCGCAGCTTCGATTGATTCGCGGGCGATCGTCAGAAGCGTCTGCTGTTGAGCTTTGTCGAGGTACTCGGCCGTCACTTTCTTTGCTCCATGCTCTTGCACACTTTCCTCCTTGAAGATCACCGCGGATACATATCCGACAACTCCGGACACATCGCCGGAAGTCGTTCCGGAATCATCGTACTTTAGGATTTGAACGCCTTGTGCGCACAGTTTCTTGCAGGCGAGCAGAACCGCTGCAGTCGGGCCGCCGCCGCACATTTCGGCCTCATCGGTCTGCACCTTCGAGGCAAGGCCTGCGCCGTCCAATCGTTCGATAAAGCCGATGCAGTAGCTGTCGAGTTTCTGAGCCTGAGTTCGTGGGTGGAAGTGCGACAGGTCCGTCGACGCGACCAGCAGCACATCGTCTCGTCCCTCGAGAACGTCAGCAAGAGCCTCGGCAAGCGCATGGATGTTCGCCTCTGACTGATAACCCATCTCAATCGGCACGACCTTGAAATCTGTCAGCACGCGCTGCAAGAATGGCAGCTGCACCTCAAGAGAATGTTCTGCTGCGTGCTCGCATGTTCCCGCGAAGATTGAACCTCCGATCGCGACAATCTTCGAAGCGAGATTGGAGTCGATATCTACCTCGCCGAGGGGAGTAGCCCATTTCCCTCGGTCATACACCGCACAACCATTGAACGGCGCTCTGTGCGATGGCCCGACGATTACAACCGTCGAATACCGCAGCCCTTGCAGCAACTTGTAGCCGTGAGCGGCAGTTGCGCCGGAGTAGATATAGCCCGCGTGAGGCGAGATAAGAGCCACAGGACGACCAATATCCCCTCGGGACTCAGGGTTTTCGACCTTTGGAACTGCCGCGAGCGAAATCAGAGAGTCGATCATGCGACTCAACGTTGTCTTGTCGGCGGGATAGAATGCTCCTGCCACAGCCGGATGTCTTGCATTGGAGGCATGCAAGTTTACGAACATGATTGCTGAGATGACAACCGACCATCCGATGATGACGAGAATTTTCATTTGATCGTGCTGCTTAAACCGTATAATCTCTAAGCGCAGGGAACGCCACTTGACTTGCAGAATATCAGGCGGCAGATGTCAAAAAGCAAGGTTGTTTTGGTAAGATCGAAGTCACTTTCGTCGGGCGCGAAGCTCGACACTGGGTCGGCCCGTTCGTTGCTTAGCGCAGGAATCGCAGAGGTTCTCGGCTGCGATGATCCGCGAGAAGCGCTTGCCGACATTGCGAGGAATACCGGCAGGTTAGGGTTAAAACCGAACTGCGTGGCGGGACCGATGATCTCAACGTCAGCTTCGCTCGTGTATGCGCTTGCGGGACTGCTGCAGTCGTCGGGCAAGAGAGATAGCGACATAGTTATCTGGGATCGGTCTTGCAGGGAGCTGCAATCTGCTGGCTTCGAGTTGAATGCCGGGCGATCCGGTGTCAAGTGCTTCGGTACAGACGCTCGCGATGTCGGCTACGGAAACAGCTTCCATGTGAACGGCAAAGTCGGGAGTCTCGTCACTCGGATCATTGAGGACGAGTGCGATCACCTTATAAACATCCCGATTCTGAAGGATCATTCAGTTGCGGGTGTATCTGGAGGAATGAAGAACTACTACGGAGCAGTGCACAACCCGAATAAGTATCACGGAAATAACTGCGATCCGTATGTAGCGGAGGTGAATGCACTGCCGGTTATCAAGAGTAAGAACGTGCTTACAGTTATGGATGTCACGCGCATGCAGTACCACGGCGGACCAGGATTCCAACCGCAGTACGTTGTCAATCCGGGTGCGGTTCTGCTGTCCACAGATCCGGTAGCGATTGATGCGCACGGGGAGAGGATTATCAACGAGTATCGCGCAGCCAACGGAATGAAGTCGCTTGCGGAGTCGGGCAGAGCCCCGCTGTGGCTGAAGTCGGCGGAGAAGCTCGGTCTCGGAAATGCTGAGCTCAGCAACATCGATCTGATGGAAGTTGTGATTGATTAGGGACGAAAGGACTCAGAGTGGATCGCCGCTCATTTGTGCATAGACTCGGAGCCACCGCAGGTGTTGCCTGTTTCGGAGGACAGATTTGCGACATGGTCCTCGGTACGATCGAAAACGCTTATGCCTTCTCATACACGGAGAGTCTGTCTGATGTCGAAGCCAGATATTACAAGAAGTTAGCGGACGGCATTGTCGAGTGCGAGCTATGTCCGCGCGGCTGTCGCGTCTCGGATGTTGAGCGAGGATTCTGCGGCGTGCGCGAGAACCAGAAGGGCATATACAAGACTCTCGTTTATTCGAGAGTCTGTTCGATGAATATCGATCCGATTGAGAAGAAGCCGCTGTTTCATTTTCATCCCGGAACGTCGGCGTTCTCGATTGCGACGGCCGGATGCAACGTTAACTGCAAGTTTTGCCAGAACTGGGATATCTCGCAGGTTCGCCCCGAGCAGGTCCGCAATGTTCTGCTCACTCCTGACGATGTCGTCACTCAGTGCAAGAACAGGAGTATTCCGACTATCGCATACACGTATTCCGAGCCGGTTGTCTTCCACGAGTACATGTACGACACCGCAGCGCGTGGCAGGGAAGACGGCCTGAAGAGCGTGGTCATCACGGGCGGGTATATCAAGGAGAAGCCACTTCTCGATCTGCTGTCGGTGGTAGACGCCGTCAAGGTCGATCTCAAGGCATTCTCCGAGAAGTACTATAGCGAGATCGTAAACGGCCAGCTCCAACCGGTGCTCGATACTCTGAAGATCATTCATCAGAGTGGGAAGTGGCTGGAGATCGTCTATCTCGTTGTGCCAACCCTGAACGACTCAGACTCCGAATTCGAGGCACTGTGCGAGTGGGTAATAGGTTCTCTGTCTGCCGATGTTCCCGTTCACTTCACTCGTTTTCATCCAATGTACCTGCTCACGAATCTTCCGCCGACGCCTGTTGCGACACTGGAGAAGGCTCGCGCAATCGCAAAGAAAGCAGGTCTCCGTTATCCCTACATCGGTAATGTCCCCGGGCATACCGCCGAAAACACCTATTGCCCGAAATGCGGGCAAGTAGCAATCGAGCGCTACGGCTACCAGATAGTGAAGAACAACATTGCGGCTGGCGCATGCTCATTCTGTGGTCAGGTCATACCGGGTGTCTGGCTCTGACCTTTCTCCTTTTGCATTTCTCAACTTCCCGCTATAATCTTCTTGATGACTAATCGGTCAATCCATCGGCTTGAGTTCGTGTTCATCGGGGTGGCGTCCGTGATCGCCCAGACGGTATTCCTCAGGAGGCTAATCGGCTTATTCGGTGGTTCAGAAGTTCAGTACGCGCTTGTTCTGACAATCTGGCTTCTTGAAGCGGGACTGTGGAGCCTGCTTGCTCAGCGGTTGATGAAGCTGTCGGATCAAGTTCGGCATGCTGCATTGTCGGTTGTCTATCTGAGTCTCTGTTTGCTGTACCCGTGCTATCTCATTCTGCCCTTTCTTAAGTCTGTTCTCTTCTCGCCTTTCGGTGGAGCGCCGATTTCTCACAGTGCGCTGTTTTCGATCTTCGCACTTGCGATTCCGACGATCTATGCCGGAGCCTCGTTTGCTTTGCTGTTCGGAGGGTTCGGCCGACATCACGATGAGATTGGTGTAAGCAGGGGATATCTGCTCGATACAGTCGGCTTCGCACTTGGCGGTCTGGCGATCACGGGCATTCTGTCGGTAGCGGGAGCTGATCCGGAGCTGCTGATCCTCCTCGGAGTGACCGGGCTGTGGCTGTGTTTACGTGCAGTGCAGAAGACGCATACCCGATGGTTAGTTCTTTTCCCGATGAGCATCGTCGCGATCATGTTGGCTTATGTCGGCAAAATAGCTCTTCCCAATTCAACCGACCGAGAAAGAGGTTCGGGATCGCGGTTCATCGTCGATGCAACCGTCTCGGATGGTTCGTGGTCGTTGCGCTCTCTCAGCCCCTACGGGCAAATCGATGTCAACTCTGACAGTCTGTCGACAGATGCCTACGTCAACTCTCGTCTTGCCTCTTCCTATCCGGGAGTCGATGCCGGAGAATCGATCGTGCTGCCGCTTGCTATGGTTCCGAGTCCACGCAACTTGGCGATCCTCGGCGGTTCACTTGACGGCAAGGCCGGTTTCGCACTTCAGGACACATCGCTTGAAGTATGTCAGGTTGAACCCGATCCGGTGATCCGCAGCTTGTTCGTGCACATGTCTGGAGAAGGTTGTCTCACAAGACCCAAAGTGGATGATTGGAGTAGGTCGGGTTCCGATTCCCTGCCGTGGCGGGGAAGAGAAACCCGACACCCAGCTCAGTTCGATTCAGACAGGTTGTCGATCGTCGCTAAAGACCCGGTGGATTTTCTTACAGGCGCTCAAGCAAACCTCGACGTGATATTCATTAACTATCTCGACCCGGCGACCATCGCGCAAGGGAACTATTTCACTCGGGAGTTCTTCGAACTTGCCAAAGAGAAGCTCTCAGAGAAGGGAGTGCTTGCTTTCTCCACGCGATGCGGTGAGAACTTCATCCCACCCGAGAGACTCGATTACATCAAGAGTCTGGTGGTCACACTCACTTCGGTATTCCCAAAGGTAGCGATCATTCCGGGAGAGACTGCTATGCTCATTGGGGGAATGCCTGGAAGTTCCGTCACGACCGACGCAGACAACATACTGATGGGAGCTCGCGTCTATGGGGGCCGACTTGCGCACTATGGTTCTGCATATATTGAGGATATTCTGTCGCAGTGGAGGATCGAAAAACTGAATGGCCAGCTCGCTACTCATCCAGGGGCGCTGCTGACAACTGACACGCCGCAGGGATTTCTGCTCAATAGCATGTTTGAAATGGACAAGTTTCGAGGAGTCGACTCAAGGATTCTGCGCTCGCTGCGTCATCTTCCCAGATGGAGCGCGGTTCTTCTGTGTCTTCTTCCCATCGCGCTGTTCTCGTTGGCCGCTGTTCGTTCCGGCGTCGCTGCCTCGCATCTTCCCGTGTTCTATGCGGGATGGTTCGGGTTGTCTGCCAATATTCTCCTTATGGCGGCATATCAATCGGTGGCTGGAAGCTTGTTCTCCCGACTGGGACTTCTCACGGGTTGCTTCATGATAGGCTTGGCTCTGGGAGCTGCATTAGGACAGGGATCGGCAAGTCGAAGACTGGACAGGTTCGGTTTGTCGGTTGTGATCTTCGTTTCCGCAGCATGCATGCTGTTTCTCGGGTTGCTGCTTCCACGAGGCCTCGGAGAGCTCGGCACACGGCACGCGCTCCAGGTGACTATTCTGGTGGCTTCGGCCATTACAGGTGTATTTCCCGGCCTCATCTTCAGCATGTCCGCGGGCAGGCATGCTCCGGTTTCACGGCGACAACCTTCGGCGGGTTCTCTCTACGGCATGGACCTCGTCGGTTCGGCAGCAGGCGGGCTTGCTGCGACTCTCATTCTGCTGCCGATCATCGGAGTATCAAAGAGCATTCTGGTCATTTCGATCTCCGGCGCTTTCGCTGGGACCGCGATCACTACCGTCTCAGTGCGCCATAAACAACCTTGACAGCCGATTGTCGACGGATTATTATCTCTGACTGTGCGGGAGTAACTCAGTTGGCAGAGTCACAGCCTTCCAAGCTGTTGGTCGCGGGTTCGAGTCCCGTCTCCCGCTCTGAATGGCTGGCATCGCTAACAAGAACCTTGCCTGGACGCTGAAACAACCATGTTGAATGCGGTAACAGGCGGACATATCCTGTTGGCGCTGCCACGGTTCTGCAAAATCATTAAGAAAAAACTTCTTGACACGGCGGAAGCCTGTCTTAAATTGTAGGTTTACTTTGGGCGTATGTCCCCTTTTGTGTCGAGGATTCATGCGTCCAGTGGGAAGCGCCCACGTAGCTCAGTTGGTAGAGCACATCCTTGGTAAGGATGAGGTCACCAGTTCGATCCTGGTCGTGGGCTCCATAGAGCTCGATGAATAGATTGTTTAGATATGCTGGAGGTATAGCCATAGATGGCTAAGGAGAAGTTTCAGAGGACCAAGCCGCACGTCAACGTAGGGACGATAGGACACGTTGATCATGGTAAGACGACGTTGACAGCGGCGATGACGATGGTGTTGTCTCGTCAGGGACTGAGTCAGA
>JAGVNY010000053.1 GCA_020053015.1 Candidatus Zixiibacteriota bacterium
GAAAGTCAATCGGTTTTTCCGGAGCTGTTGCCCGAACCAAAACCCTTGTATCGCGGTTTGATTTAGGCTATATTTCGTGCGAGTTCTGGTTGCCTGCGAAAGTGGCGGAACTGGTATACGCGCTGGACTTAGGATCCAGTGGCTTCGGCCGTAGGGGTTCGAGTCCCCTCTTTCGCATATTAATACGGGAGGAGTTTTGGAATACTCGTACAACATCACTGAGGAGAAGAACTGTAGACGGATAATCGAGATCGAAATCCCGAAGGAGCGAGTAGCCGAGAAGTTCGACGAGATATTCAAGATGCTCAAGAAAGAGGCCAAGATCCCCGGATTTCGCCCCGGCAAAGCGCCGATGTCGGTCGTGAAGGCTCGGTTCGCAAGGGATGCTGTCGCAGAGGTGAGCGACACGCTGGTAGAAGACGCGTATACGAAGATTATGAAAGAAACCAAGCTCAGCCCCATTTCCAACCCCACCGTAGATTCAGGCGAGTATTCTGAAGGCGAACCGCTCAAAGCAAGAGTAACAGTGGAGATTGCTCCAGATGTAAAGCTGGAGAAAATCACCGGCTTCACGATAAAGAAACAATCTGAGACGATCACCGAAGCTGATGTGGAAGCAGCCTACAATGCCATTCTCGACATAGAATCATCGCTTGAACCCACCGATGGCCTGGCCGCTGAAGGCGACTTTGTCATGGTCGATTTGGAGAAGACTTTCGACCCTGATAATCGACTGTCCAAGAACGAGTTCAAAGACTTTGCGGTCGAGCTCGACGGGCGGTCATCGCTGCCGGAGTATATCGAGGCGCTCAAAGGCACAAAGCCGGGTGACGAGAAGGAATTTACGGTCGAGTACCCCCTCGATTTTCAGAGCAAAGAGCTTCGGGGCGCAAGAATCAGATACAAGGCCAAAGTGACCTCGCTGAAGCGGAAAGTGCCACCTGAATTGAACGACGAATTCTATGCCAAATTCGGGGAGGACATCCATACAGTCGAGGAATTCAAGACCAAGATCAGACTGGACCTTGAGACACGCCGAAAGAAGGAAATTCAGGAGGATATCCGCGAACAGGCCATTAAGTACGTCATAATGTACAATCAGTTCGAAATGCCCCAGTCGCTCCTCGAAAGATATCTCGACGACGTTGTGGAGGACTTCAAGAAGCAGTACAAAGGCGAGAAGTTTGACGATCAGGAAGTGCGGGAACGCTACCGGACCGTCGGCATCAGGATGATTCGCTGGAATCTCCTTATGCACGAAATAGCAGAGAAACTTGGTCTGAAAGCGGAGAAAGAGGATATCGATAAGTGGATCGAGGCATTTGCCGATAGGTATAACATGGCTCTGGAAAAGGCCAGGCTGACTCTGGAGCAAAGCCGGAAGGTCAATGAGATCAGAGAAACGGTACTCGAGGCAAAGGTGCTCAGCCACATCCTCGACAACAGCGAGATCGTAGATGCAGAACAGTAATGAAAGGACTCAAATGAACCTGGTTCCGATAGTGGTCGAACAGACCGGGCGGGGCGAACGGGCATACGACATCTACTCCCGCCTTCTGAAAGACAGAATCATCTTCATCGGCACACCGATCGATGACATGATCGCCAATCTGGTGATCGCGCAAATGCTGTTTCTTGCCGCGGAAGATCCGGAAAAGGACATCAACGTTTATATCAACAGCCCGGGCGGGCTTGTCACGGCTGGAATGGCGATCTATGACACCATGCAGTTCATTAAGCCGGCCGTTGCAACTACCTGCATGGGTCTTGCCGCAAGCATGGGCGCGCTTCTTCTCGCAGCGGGCGCCAAAGGCAAACGCGCAGCGCTTCCACACTCGCGCATAATGATTCATCAGCCGTCCGCAGGCGTGCAGGGTCAGGTCACAGACATCGAAATTCAGACCGAAGAATTCAAGAAGCATAAGTCCATTCTGAACGACATTTTGTCAAAACACACGGGACAACCTATCGAGAGGATACAGAAAGATACAGATCGAAACTTCTGGATGTCTCCTGAAGAATCCAAGATCTACGGTCTGATTGACATGGTATTCGAAAAAAAGACTTGATAACGCGAACTCCAACGCTTTAGTTATAGCACTGGGCTGACCAAATGACGGTCCGCCCAGTTTTTTGTGAGCCGGAAGCAATGAGAAGTAGCCGGCTCTGAGCGGTGAGCAGGTCGGGCGCAGTTAAGGTGTGCTGTGACAGACGCCCCGTCCTGTGATTCTCCGCGCAAATTCTGGTGAACACGGCTTGCCGTCAGGGCAGTGAGGTTTATGACGTAATGGCGAATAATAACGACAAGAGGTGCAATTTCTGCGGAAAACCGGCGGGCAACGTGCGCAGGCTGTTCTCGGGTTATAACGCCTATATCTGTGATGAATGCGTCGGACTCTGTACTGACGTTCTCGAATCAGAGAAGCTGAAGTTGACTCGCAAAGAACCGTTTGTGCTCCCTAAGCCGGTTGAGATCAAGAGCTTCCTCGACCAGTACATCATCGGGCAGGAAAGAGCCAAGAAGACGATCTCTGTTGCGGTTTACAATCATTACAAACGGGTGTTTTGTCCGGAGTCGACAGAGGACATAGAACTGGACAAGAGCAATATCCTGCTGATAGGCCCGACTGGAACCGGCAAGACGCTGATGGCGCAAACGCTCGCCCGGATGCTGTCAGTACCGTTTTCTATCGCTGATGCTACAGTACTCACCGAGGCTGGCTACGTCGGTGAAGACGTCGAGAACATCCTTGTTAGGCTTCTTCAGTCCGCCGATTACGATCTTTCACAGGCTGAACGCGGCATTGTGTATATAGACGAGATCGACAAGATATCCCGCAAGGATGGTAATCCATCGATCACGCGCGACGTTTCGGGCGAAGGTGTGCAGCAAGCCCTTCTAAAGATACTCGAAGGCACGGTGGCATCCGTCCCGCCAAAGGGAGGACGGAAGCACCCGGAACAGGCGTTTATTCAGATGAATACACGAAACATTCTCTTCATCTGCGGTGGTGCGTTTGACGGCCTTGAGAAGATAGTCGCGAGACGAGCCGGCAAGAAACAGCTGGGGTTCAACGCTCCCGCCGAGAGTCTTCTGAAGAAGACGATTGGCGAGCTGCTCGATCTCACGCAACCCGAGGATCTCCTTCAGTACGGGCTGATCCCTGAGCTCATAGGGCGACTTCCGGTTGTGAGCGCTCTCCATGAGCTCTCGACCGAGGCTCTCCTTGCGATATTGACGGTACCCAAGAACGCGCTGACAAAGCAGTATCAGAAGCTGTTCGAAATAGAGAAGATCGCTCTCGAATTTACGCCCGAATCCCTGGAGGCCATCGTCAGGCTTGCAGAGAAGCGCAAGACAGGCGCCAGAGCCCTCAGATCGATACTCGAAGAGACCATGCTCGATATCATGTTCGAGATTCCCTCGAAGAAGGGGATCGCAAAGTGCATAATCACCGACGAAGTCGTTGCGACAGGGAAGCAGCCGATTATTGAGTTGAAGAAACGGCAGCGTAAGAGCGCCTGATAAGAAATGCGTATTAGCCATAACACAGAAGAAATCACTATCCCGCCGCAGCTACCCTTGCTGCCGCTACGGGACGTCGTGATATTTCCCTACATGGTCTATCCTCTGTTGCTGGGCAGGCAGTTCTCCATCGAAGCGTTGCAGGAAGCTATGCTCAAGGAGAAACTGGTCTTTCTCGTGACGCAGAGAAGACCGTCGGTCGAGAATCCCTCGGAAGGCGACCTATACGCCGTCGGCACTGTGGCGCGGATACTCCAGGTAATGAAACTGCCCAACGGCATGCTCAAGGTTCTTGTGGAAGGCATCAGCAGATCGAAGCTCGAGTCGTACACCGAGACCGAGAACTTCGCCACTGCAAAAAACATACCATTCTTGCCGGAGCCAACCGACGACGAATCAGAGATCGAGGCGCTCTCCCGACTGGTTGTAAGTCGCTTCGAAGAATACGTCAAACTGAATCGCCGAATTCCCGACGAAGTATTACTCTATCTAACGAGCATCGAGGATCACCAAAGACTCGCAGATACCGTGAGCGCCCACGCGCTTCTGCGAATCAGCGCCAAACAGAAGCTCCTCGAAGCGGATTCGATTCGCAGCCATTTCAAAATGCTCGACCGGCTCCTCAAGAAGGAGATCGAAATTCTCAAGATTGAGGAGAAGATAGACGGCACGGTTCGCGAGTCTCTGTCGAAAGAGCAGCGCGAGTACTATCTCCAAAGACAACTTAAGGCGATCAGAGAAGAACTCGGTCAGAGCGAAGACAGCCAGCCCGAAGCTGACGAATATGCAGAGACGTTGAAAAAGCTCCTCCTGTCTGAGCAAGCCAAGGAGAAGGCAAACGAGGAGATCGATCGACTTCGCAAAATGCATCCGTTTTCTGCGGAAGCTACCGTCGTCCGTTCCTATCTTGATTGGCTACTCGGAATGCCCTGGGGTACACTTACGGAAGACACCAGAGATTTCCGGCATGTATCGGCATTGCTCGATGCCGACCATTACGGACTTGAGAAAGCCAAGAAGCGGATACTCGAGCACCTTGCTGTGCTGCAGTTGACCACGAGAGTCAAAGGCCCGATTCTCTGTTTTGTCGGCCCGCCCGGCGTCGGAAAGACCTCGGTCGGAAAGTCGATAGCGACGGCGCTCGGACGGAAGTTCGTCCGCATGTCTCTTGGCGGGGTACGCGATGAGGCTGAGATTCGAGGACATCGACGTACCTACATCGGTTCGCTGCCCGGGAGAATCATCCAATCAATCAAGAAGGCCGGTTCATCGAACCCGGTCTTCCTGCTCGACGAGGTCGACAAGATCGGGATCGATTTCAGAGGCGATCCTGCCGCAGCGCTGCTCGAAGTGCTCGACCCGGAACAGAACAACACCTTCGTAGACCACTTTCTCGAAGTAGAGTACGATCTGTCCAATGTGCTGTTCCTTACCACAGCAAACACGCTTCACGGAATCCCGCCAGCTCTGCTGGACAGAATGGAAGTGATTCATCTGCCGGGCTATCTCGATTTCGAGAAGCTTGAAATCGCAAAGGGATATTTGATACCCAAACTGAGGCTGGAACTTGGGCTGGAGAAGCTGAAGGTGACGATTCCGGACGAGACGATCATAGCTCTAATTCGCGACTACACACGGGAGTCCGGCGTGCGTGAGCTCGAACGTCAGATAGCATCGGTGTTCCGCAAAGTGGCCGAGAAGCATGTCTCCGACCGGGCAAAGAAGGTCTTCACGATCAGGAAGAAAGACCTTACGCCTCTGCTCGGAGCCCCGAAGTACGCAGGTTTTGACTCCAAGGGAAGAACTATGGTGGGACGAGCTATAGGGCTGGCATGGACGTCGCACGGCGGAGAGATTCTCCCGATCGAAGTCTCGCTAATGGAGGGTGTCTCGAAGCTGACACTCACCGGCCAGTTGGGGAATGTGATGAAAGAGTCAGCGAGCGCTGCCCTATCTTATATTCGCAGCAATGCGCGCTTGCTAAAGCTTAAGCCCGGCTTCTATAAGGACTGTGAAGCACACATTCATATCCCCGAAGGAGCGGTTCCCAAGGATGGCCCTTCCGCCGGAATCGCGCTGCTTTCGGCGATGGTCTCTGCCTTCACCCGGAAACCGGTCACGAACGACATCGCGATGACCGGCGAGATAACGCTCAAAGGAGAAGTCCTGCCGGTTGGTGGCTTGAACGAGAAGTTCCTCGCAGCGAAACGCGCCGGAATAACGAGAATCATCTGTCCGAAAAGAAACGAAAAGGATATCGCAGAGCTTCCCAAGGAGTTGCTGGAAGGGCTGAAACTTCACAAGGTAAGAACGGCCTCGGAAGTTCTGAAAATAGTCTTCACACAATAGAGCGGTCATGCCCAAAATCAACCGCTGCAGTTTCCTCTATTCCGTTGTTGACCCGAAATGTCTCAAGTCCGAGCCACACCCGCAGATCGCATTTGCCGGCCGATCCAATGTGGGCAAGTCATCTCTACTTAATGCAATCGCAGGAATCAGAGGAGTAGCCAAGGTCTCTAAGACCCCCGGCAAGACTCGCGCGATCAACTTCTTCGCGACCGATGCAGGCTTCTTACTCGTAGACCTGCCCGGCTACGGCTTCGCGAAGGTATCGAAGAGCGTGCGAGAAGAGTGGGGCAAGTTGGTCGAGAAGTATCTGACAAAGACAGACTGGCTTGCAGGTGTCGTCCATCTCATCGACAGCCGTCATGCCCCGACCTCATTGGACATCGAACTGAATGACTGGCTCAGAGAGCGAGGGCTCTCTTACTGTATCGCATTGACGAAGGTCGACAAGTTGTCGGGCAATGAATTGGCGAAGAACCTTGCACATGCCAAGCAGAGGTTTACTTTGCACGAGAGGGGCGCGCTCATACCATTCTCGGTAAAGACCGGACTTGGAAAGAAGGAGCTCATGAGCTGGATATCAGCCAGAGTGAAGAATGCGCTGGAGGAATCATGCCGAATCGAGCAGTAATTGGCACCCAATGGGGTGACGAGGGAAAAGGCAAAGTAGTCGATATTCTCTCGGAGAGCTCCGACATAGTCGCCCGTTGTCAAGGTGGAGCGAATGCCGGTCACACTGTAGTATGCGACGGCAACAAGTTCATCCTGCATCTGATACCCTCAGGCATCCTCCATCCGGATTGCATCTGTCTCCTCGGAAACGGGGTTGTCATTGACCTTGACCAGCTATTTCGCGAAATGGAGCATCTCAACTCGCAGGGGATTGAGACAAGAGGACGGATGTTCGTATCCGGATTCGCTCACCTCGTGCTGCCGTACCACAAGTGGACCGAGGAAGTGAACGAACGACGGCTCGGCGATCACAAGATCGGAACCACCCTAAGAGGCATAGGGCCTGCCTATACCGACAAGTACGCACGTGCTGGAATCCGCGTCTATGATCTCTTCCAACCCGATTCTCTGCGTGAGAAGCTCGAAGCCAATTTCGCTTCCCGCTCCGATGTGATCTCCGAGTTCAAGAACGAATATGCTGCCGACATCCCCTGGCTCCATGCCAAGTTATGCGAATATGGGCGACGTCTCGAAGGCATGGCTGTCGATGGCCCCAGGTTCTTGAGCGATGCTCGCGCAGCGGGCAAGACGATGCTCTTCGAAGGCGCGCAGGGAACTCATCTGGACATCGACTTCGGCACATTCCCGTTCGTCACGTCATCGAATACCACGATAGGCGGAGCAATGACAGGCCTCGGTATACCCCCGTTTTTCGTTGATGAAATCTTCGGCGTCGTTAAGGCGTACAGTACACGGGTGGGCAGCGGGCCGTTCCCCACAGAACTCACAGATTCGCTCGGCGAGACGATTCGCGGTCGCGGGCAGGAATTCGGGGCTACCACCGGTCGCCCTCGTCGCTGCGGTTGGCTCGACCTTGAACTTGTGAAAAGATCCGTCATGATAAACGGCATCGGCTACCTTGCGCTGACAAAGCTGGATGTGCTCGACGGCCTCAGTGAGATAAGAGTGTGCGTTGGCTACAACTTCAGAGAACAGGGTCAAAAACAGATTGACAGCCCGTTCTTTGACCTTCGTGCGGTCGAGCCTGCATATCGAATATTCCCGGGCTGGTCGGATTCAACTACCGGTGCAAGAAACCTGAGTGATCTTCCTGCTAAGGCACGCGAGTACGTAGATTTCATCCAGGAATACACCGGATCGAGAATCGCCCTGATTTCAACCGGACCGTCGCGCGAAGATACGATCCTAATTCCGCCGTTGGCATCACATACTGTTCGGGTGAGCGCTCGGTAACTTGTGCGGATAAGCACATCACACAACGAGTTACACGGAAGCATGTGAACAATATCACAAGCTTTAGCCATTACGTGTTCGCTTACCGACAGTCACATTTTGATGCATTGAGCAACGGTATCGCTTGACATCGACAGCAAACACGCTATTATTCTGTCGCGCGAAAATGCGCAGTATGAGCGAATACGAGGGAGCACGTCTGGACGAAAGTAGTCGGAAACACTCAATGCTCCGGAGCACGGCACGCCACCGTGTCCAGCTTGGGGAACAGAAACCAACTACAACAGATGCTTGAGAAAATCTTCACGTATTCGGCAGGGATCAATCGCTGGAGGATGAATGAAAAGCGAGTCTTTTAATCCGTTTGCGATGGCACAAGCTCAATTCGACAGAGCAGCGGACTTTTTGAATCTCGATTCCGCTTCGCGCGAGCTTCTGCGCAACCCGATGAGGGAGTACCAGTTCTCTATACCGGTGCGGATGGATGACGGATCGGTCAAGGTTTTCCGCGGCTTCCGGGTGCAGCACAACGACTCGAGGGGACCCGGGAAAGGCGGGATTCGTTTTCACCCGCAGGAGACTATAGACACGGTCAGAGCGTTGTCGATGTGGATGACATGGAAGTGCGCAGTCGTCGACATACCTCTCGGCGGCAGCAAGGGCGGCGTGATTTGCGACCCGCACAATCTTACGATGCGCGAGCAGGAACTGATCTGCCGTGGGTGGGTAAGGCAGCTGTCAAGGGACATCGGCCCATTGATTGATGTGCCTGCTCCCGATGTGATGACCAGTTCGCAGCACATGCTCTGGATGCTTGACGAGTATGAGACGATTCATCACATGAAGCTCCCCGGTCTCATCACAGGCAAGCCGGTCGGCATGGGTGGCTCGCTCGGACGCACGGAAGCGACCGGGTTCGGCGTGATCTACACCGTGAGGGAAGCTCTCAAGAATCTCAATCTGAGGGCTGAGAGTACATCGGCAAGCGTTCAGGGCTTCGGCAATGTCGCGCAATACGCGATAAGACTCTACAACCAGCTCGGCGGGAAAGTCATCTGCGTATCTTGCTGGGATCAGGCCGATCAGAAGTCGTACTCCTTCAAGAAGAAAGACGGAGTCGATCTGGATGCCCTGCTTGCTATCACCGATCGATTCGGCGGAATCGACAAGACTAAGGCCAAAGATCTTGGATACGATGTGCTCTCAGGCGACGTCTGGATAGATCAGGATGTTGACATTCTCATGCCCTGCGCATTGGAGAATCAGATCACAGCCGACAACGTCGGCAGAATCAAGGGCTCGGTAAGATTGATCGCCGAAGGCGCTAATGGTCCCACGACTCCTGAAGCGGACAAGGAAATCTCGAGCAAGGGGATATTCATAATCCCCGATTTTCTGGCAAACGCAGGAGGCGTTACCTGCAGCTACTTCGAGCAGGTGCAGAGCAACATGAACTACTACTGGGAGCGCGACGAAGTCCTCGGCAAGCTTGACGTCAGAATGACGTCGGCTTTCATCGCCGTCAACGAGCTGGCTGCGAAGCGGAAGCTCTATATGCGCGATGCAGCCTATTTCATAGCGGTCAACAGAGTCGCACAGGCATGCAAAGAACGCGGCTGGGTTTAGAAGACAAAGAGTGCCGCTTGAAATGCGTATGAGCAGGCAATGTCATCTACATGTGGCGGACGGACAGAGGCTGTCCTATAAGTTGTGTAAACGGTGATGAGGTGTATCCATTAGAACTGTCAGCAGGATACTGGATCCCAGCTTTCGCTGGGTTGACAATGGCTTACGGATCAGATTTGTCATTCCGGCGAAAGGGCTTGTCAAAAAACCCGGAAGCCACCGGAAGTTGCGACAGGTCTTGCGTCCCGCAGTAGCGGGGCGTGTGACCTGTCGCTTCCATAACTCCGTGCGGGCAAGTCACAACCTCAACTCCGTCTCGGTCAAGACCTGCCCGAACACTATGCGCCCTTCAGAACCACACAACCCCAATCAGGACTTTTTCAACACTCCCGAAAACCGGAATCCAGTCTTTCTCTTCCATTCAGAGCTTCTGGGACAGCCTCGACAGGTCCGCCACTTTCGACTGACGGATTCATCACTCTGCCAATTCGCGGCCGCCGCTGTTCGCGCGAGCGGCCTTATCGGATAGCAGTATGGAGATGCCCAAACCGAAAAAATCGTCTCTGAGTCGGCTAGCCGAATTTGACCGAGATTTCTTCGAATCCGGCCATCAGTTCACTTATATCGGGTCGGGCGAGCTCGGAGGCAAAGCTGGAGGCCTTGTAGGCATCAGAGACGTGCTCTCCAAGACAGCTCCTGAGGGTGCATACGGACCGATTCACGTCGAAATCCCGACGCTGACGGTTATTGCCACCGACATGTTTGACAAGTTTATTGAGCGCAACAAACTTCTTGAAGTTGTTCGACAAACTCCTCGCGATGACCTGCTCGCGCATGCTTTTCAGAAAGCTGAACTTCCCGCAGAATTGGTAGGCGATCTTCGCGCACTTGCCAACAAGGTGCACTCTCCCGTCGCAGTCAGATCGTCGAGTCTTCTTGAGGACGCTATGTTCGAACCCTTTGCCGGCGTCTACTCAACCAAGATGGTACCCAACAACCAGTTCGATTCAGACAGCCGATTCCGAGCGCTCGTGGAAGCCGTCAAGTACGTATACGCCTCTACCTACTTCAGGTGTGCCAGAGACTACCACCGCGCCACATCCCGGCCCTGGACAGAAGAGAAGATGGCGGTCATCATCCAGGAGGTAGTAGGAGAAAGACATGGAGACAGGTTCTACCCAACTGTCTCCGGCGTGGCAAGATCATACAACTTCTACCCCACAGGCCACTCGAAACCACATGACGGCGTCGTGAGCCTTGCGCTCGGTTTGGGAAAGACTATTGTCGACGGCGGGAGGTGCTGGACGTATTCTCCTTCGTTCCCATACGCCAACCCGCCGTACGCTTCGGTAGGCGAACTGATCGATATGACTCAAAGCGACTTCTGGGCTGTCAACATGGGGAAACCACCGGCATACGACCCGACGAAAGAAACCGAGTATATGTGCAAATGCGGGCTCAAAGATGCTGAAGATGACGGTGTCATGGCCTATCTCGCCTCAACGTACGACGCCGGATCAGACAAACTATACTCGGGTCTCGGGTCAACGGGACCTCGCATGCTCACATTTGCTCCGCTCCTGAGGCTTGAGGAGCTGCCGATTAACAACCTGCTCAAGGCTCTGCTTGTCGCCTGCGAAGAGGAATATGACAGCGCCGTTGAATTGGAATTCGCGATGAGTGTGCCAGCCAGAATTTCTAATCGACTTCGGCTCGGATTTCTCCAGGTGCGACCCATGTTCGTTTCCGACGCGCAGGTCGATGTACGTGAGGACGAGCTGCATCTGCCGCGGGCCATTGTCGGCTCGGAACGTGTGCTGGGAAATGGAGTGGTCGACACAATCCGTGATATTGTGTATGTCAAACCCGATGTGTTCGATGCCGCAAAAACTCGCGAAATCGGGCATGAGCTCGTTCAGTTCAACCAACGACTCCTTGACGAGTCAAGGCCTTATCTGCTAATTGTCCTCGGACGACTCGGGACATCGGATCCATGGCTCGGAATTCCTGTGGAATGGGGGGATGTCTCCGGAGCAAAGGTCATCGTGGAGGCTGCGACCAGCAAGATGAACGTCGATTTGAGCCAGGGTTCCCACTTCTTCCATAATGTGACGAGCCTCCAGATATGCTACTTTTCTGCGGACGGGACTGAGAAGCACCCGATCCGCTGGGAGTGGCTTGAGAAGCAAACGTGTTCGTCCGAAACAGAACATGTACGGCACTTGAGTCTTGATGCGCCGCTTCTTGTAAAAGTCGACGGGAGGAGCGGTCGGGGAGTGGTAATCGCATGAGCGATGAACAGCAGTCTCTCGGCAAACTTCTCGCAACTCTACGCGAGCGTGCGAAGGAGTTAAAGTGTCTCTACGGCATTGAAGAGATACTGAGTAGACACGATGCTCCTCTCAGCGAGGTCTGTGAGGGCATCGTTCGCATGCTCCCGCCCGGATGGCAATACCCCGATGTCTGCGAAGCCATAATCACCGTTGACGGCAATACGTTTCGATCAAGCGGGTTCACACCGACACCCTGGTTCCAGAGCACAGACATCTTTGTTCAAGACAAGGTGGTTGGCTCAATAAGCGTCTACTACACCAAAGTGATGCCCCCCGAGGATTCCGGCCCTTTCCTGAAGGATGAGACCAAGCTGATCGAGACAATAGCCGATCGGCTTGGCCACTTTCTCACGTACAGACATATGAAACGAGTTGCGGACGGCTGGCTCATTGCCGAGAAGGATCTTTCTGAGCATCGCCGCAGCGAATGGCAAGTCGTACTCGATCTCCTGCGCCAAACTGACAAAGAGCTGTTCATTCGGGTATCTCAGAAGATGCTGAATCACCTCCGATGGAGCGGCATTGACGAAGCGGAGCAAGTCAGAATGTCGCTTGTGCCCGCTGAGAGCGTGGACGAAGACGAGTCGATTCGCAATCTCAACAGGCCTTACACCAGGAAGCTGCTTGAGTTCACCGAAGAACTGAGCGACCAGGCATTCAAGATCGCAGCGGAACATCTAAGCGACTACGAGATACTGTCTCGCGTGCAGAAGTGGATTCAGGAAGACAAACTCGGCTTTCTCGCTCAGGTGGTCAACCGCAATCTCTCGCTGGCTGAAGTTACGGACGCGATCAGACGCTACCTCAGGCTCGCTCCGGAGGGTCTCGATGTCCACTCACCGAGCACGCGCGGAATCCAGGTATCGCTGATCAGACGCTTTCTATCAGGTCAACTCCAGTACATCAACATAGCCAAACACTATACCGATCTTGGAGATTTCTACAATCTCCTGCAGAAAGTCATCTATTCTGAGGAGAGCCGAGGAAGACTCGGAGGTAAGAGCGCTGGCGTGCATCTCGCCGCCCAGATTCTTCACAAGTCGAAAGAGTATGCAGACATACTTGGCGAGATCAAGCTTCCGAAAACCTGGCACATAACGTCCGATATGCTCCTCTATTTCATGCACTACAACAATTTTGACGAGGTCGTGGAGCAGAAATACAAGGAGTACGATAGAGTTCGTCTCGAGTACCCGTACATAGTACAGACATTCAAGAACTCGTCATTTCCTCCAGAGCTTGTGAAAGGGCTGTCGATCGCACTCGATGAATTCAGAGACACCCCGCTCATAGTCAGAAGCTCAAGTCTTCTTGAAGATAGATTCGGCGCAGCCTTTTCGGGCAAATACAAGAGCCTGTTTCTGGCGAATCAGGGGCCGAAACAGAAGCGCATGGAAGCCCTGATGGATGCCATCGCCGAAGTGTACGCGTCGACATTCGGGCCCGATCCTATAGAATACCGGTCTGAACGCGGGCTGCTTGATTTCGGCGAAGAGATGGGAATAATGATTCAGGAAGTGGTTGGAACCAGAATCGGCGACTACTTTTTCCCGAGCCTCGCGGGTGTAGCATTCAGCCGGAACGAATTCAGATGGTCGCCCAGAATCAAGAGAGAAGACGGATTGCTCAGGCTCGTACCGGGCCTTGGGACGAGAGCAGTCGACAGAACCAGCGACGACTACCCGATACTTATCGCGCCGGGCCAGCCTGGTCTGCGTGCTAATGTATCTGTGGACGAGGTCGTAAGATACACCCCCAAGAAGATCGACGTCATCAATCTGAAGACGAACAGCTTCGAGACAATTGCCTTGTCGGATCTGCTCCGGATGCATGGACACTCGATCCCGGGGATTGAGAAGATGGTTTCGATATTTCACGACGGTCGAATCACCGAGCCGAGCGGGCTGGGACCTGATTTCGAACACGACGACATAGTCGTTACATTCGAGGGACTGATAACAAAGACGCCGTTCATCCGTCAGATTCAGACCATGTTGAAGTTGTTGGAAGAGAAACTCGGATCGCCGGTCGACATAGAATTCGCTACCGATGGAAAGGACTTCTACTTGCTTCAATGCAGGCCGCAGAGCTCGTCTGACGATTCTGCCCCTTCACCCATTCCTCACGATGTTCCGTACGACGACATTGTGTTTTCCGCTAACAGATACGTGTCCAACGGCAGGGTTCCGGATATCACCCACATCGTCTATGTCGATCCTGTCAGCTACAGCAGTCTGGGCGATGTGTCGGAATTGCTTGCAGTCGGGCGTGCGGTGAGCAAGCTGAACGAATTGCTACCCAAGCGGCAGTTCATACTGATGGGCCCCGGCAGATGGGGCAGTCGAGGAGACATCAGACTCGGCGTCAGCGTGACATACTCCGACATCAACAACACCGCAGTGTTGATTGAAGTTGCTCGTCAGAAAGGCAACTACGTGCCTGATCTCTCATTCGGTACACACTTCTTCCAGGACCTCGTCGAATCAAACATTCGATATCTACCGCTTTACCCGGATGACAGCGAGGTCGCTTTCAACCAGGCGTTTCTTCGCAGCGCAACGAACTTCCTCCCGAGAGTGCTGCCCGACTTCGCGCACCTCTCTGACACAGTCAAGCTAATTGACGTTCCGTGGGAATCCGGAGGGCGAATCCTGAGAGTGCTACTCAATGCTGAGCAGGACCAGGCGCTCGCATTCATCTGCGATCCGAAAGCTGGAACCGCTCCGCAGGTTACCAGCGCCAAGTTCGAAGAGCGGCATGCAGAGCATTACTGGCGGTGGCGGCTCGGCATGGCAGAGCATATCGCCTCGTTGATCGACGGGAATCGATTCGGTGTTGTGAACTTCTACATATTTGGGAGCACCAAGAACGGGACTGCCGGCCCGGCAAGCGACATAGATATTCTCGTACATTTCCGAGGAACCGAGGCGCAGAGGAAGGCGCTTGAAACATGGCTCGAAGGCTGGAGCCTCTGTCTTGGCGAGATCAACTATCTCCAGACCGGGTGCAAAACGGAAGGCCTCCTCGACGTGCACATCGTGACCGACCACGACATTGCGGGACGCACGAGCTTCGCCGCAAAGATCGGTGCAGCAACCGACCCTGCCAGACCATTGCCCCTTGGACATGCCTTGATAAAACCCACGACGTGACGCCCAGTTCACGTTGAGGCTGCAGTCACGCACTGCGATTCTATCTACTACCCGAATCTACATCAAGTCACGAACCGCGTCCTCGGGATTCTCCAGACTGAAGCGGACAATCGCAAGATGCGGGCCATCATGCGCTGCAGTGAACAGAATCGTTTCGCCGATACGGTCGCGCCACGAGCCGGTAATTCGCGCGGATTCGTGAATGTGTCCGTGCAGAGCCAGCAGCGGCTGCTTGTTCTCAATCATTCTCCGCACTGCTATGCTCCCAACGTGCACGTCCACAGGCGCATGATCGACCATTCGTCCATCGAGGGCGGCTCTGTCGAGGTTGGTGTCATAAGGCGGAGTGTGGCATAGCAACACCGCCGATGACGTGTCGTCGTTGCCAAGCAACTTCTCGAGGTCTTTGAGGATCGTCGAGTATCGCGCTTCATCCGCAGAAACGTCGACTGTTCGGAAACCCTCCTCCGGCGAAACACATCCGGGATCGACATGACGGGAAACATCGTATTTCTCCCAGTCTTTGAGCATAAACGGCGTAGGCGGAACGTACGAATAACCATAGACAGCGTGCCCCTCACATGATGCGCGTCGATTGTGAACATACTCCCATAGGCCGGCTTCTGCGACACTCTCCGCGTCGATTTCTACATCGCGTCCGTCGTCGTTACCGAGTATGACAAACACGCGAGGGTACTCCTCGCCAAGCTTCTCCCGCAACTTCCTGAACTCAGACGCCAGGTAGTCAGAAACGAAATCGCCGGCTGCGTCATTCGATGCTCTGTAGATCCCATGCGGCATTATGTCGCCGCCTATGAACACCGCAGCGGGTCGCGACTTCTCGATCTTGGCGAACAGCTTCCTGTACCTGTCCACATGCCCGTGAATATCTGATACAAAGAAACACTGTCTCATTGCAAACTCACTGCGACGAATATAGCCTCCGACAGTGTTGACGCAAGTGTATCTCTGTAGATAATGTCATATGTGGGCAGAACCCCATCATCGATTGCCTCTGCATTCTCTAAACATCGACTGATTCTATCCCTGCGAAGGTGCGAAGTCACTGCTGCGAACCCCTTCGCAGTTGTAACAGATTGATAATTCATAAGTTAGAAAACGTGGACATTCGCCTGCGAACCTTGCTGCGAAGTTTGAGGGGGTTTTCGCGGGTTCTTGACCTCGGGCGACCTCACTTCTCTAAGATCTATCATATTGTGCCACAATCTCTTATCCTGTTCCGTGTGGGATACTCCCAATATGGCACAGATGTTGCATAGCTATATAGTAGGTAGTAGGCCTGGTTCCGTGTCACGATGACATCGGGATGTGAGAGGTTGTCCCATCGGTTGCGAAATGCTTCATTGGAGTAGGTCGGGTTCCGGATTGCGCAAAGCGCAAGAAGAAACCCGACAGGAAGGATTCCCGACGCCGCTTGAATTTTGTGGTTTTTGTCTGCATCACTGACAGGCATTGTCAGCGGTAGGTATGTGTTTAGTTGAGGTTGTAATGCAGTCAGATAATGGAGCATTGGGGCGATGTTGTGCTCAACATAAGAAAAAAGAGGACAGGTTGTTGCAAGTTGGGAATCAATAACAACCTGAGATACACAGGAGAGAAGGAAGTGACATGAGAACAAAATGGAAGCTGTTTGTCGGCGCGGCAACTGCAATCTCACTTGCTACTATTGTTATCTGGTCATGCAGCGACGACAGGGTGATCGACATCAACGTAAACGACAAGATATCCCCAGCAGCTATCACTGACCTGAATATCGGCTGCATCACAACCGGCAGCGTCGAGCTGACCTGGACAGCGCCGGGTGATGACGGAATGGCCGGACGGGCGACGAGCTACGACATCAGGTACCACACAGATCAGATCGACTACGTCACGTGGAAAGTCGCGACCGCCTGCTTGGCGGAGTGTGCACCCAGAGAAGCAGGCGCGTCCGAGTCATTTGTCGTCGCGGGTCTCAACCCAAGCAC
>JAGVNY010000212.1 GCA_020053015.1 Candidatus Zixiibacteriota bacterium
AACAGCAATGAACCGATGAGAAACAGAACGTTGTAATGCGCGGAATTGAAGACAACTTCCGCAAGCTCTGACGCAATCGTTGCCGACATTGTTCTCACGGACTCAATGAAGGAAGTCGATATGATAGCCGCGTTACCGGAGGCCATGAGAACAATCATCGTCTCCCCGATCGCGCGTCCGAAGCCGAGAACGATGCCTGCCGAGATTCCCGGCAGCGCTGCCGGCAGAACCATCGTGAGCGAAACCTGCCACTGATTCGCACCCAGAGCGGCAGCCGCATCCCGCAGAGACCGAGGCACGGCTGACAGTGCGTCTTCCGCTACCGTGAATACGATCGGCACAACGGCGATTCCGAGGGCGATACCCGCAGTCAGCACATTCAAACGAAACGTCAGGGCAAGGACATTTTGCACCACTGTCGCGAGAACTATCAGCGCAAAGAATCCGAGAACAACCGACGGGATTCCAGCGAGCAGCTCGATAACTGGTTTGATGATCTCGCGCAACCTCCGGGGTGCGAATTCCGAAGTGTAGATCGCGGCTCCAATGCCCAGCGGCGCGGCAAACAGCATGGCAATGATTGCCGCCTTTAGCGTGCCGAGAAAGAGCGGAAGAAGAGAGTACTTCGGAACTTCGGAATTCGGTTGCCATGACCACTTGGGGTCGCGACCCTCATAGTACTGCTGCTTGAATACCAACTTGTCGAGGCCCGCTTCAGATTGGACGTCGTGATCAGTGAAGATCGGAATCGACTCCTTGAAGATGAATACGAATATGAGCAGTATCACGATCAGCGCGGCAAAGGCATTCATCGCAATGAATTTCTCCCCGAGAAACTCACGGAACCTCGACTTCTGCTTGAAGGTCAAATTGTCCATAAGATCATCTCGGCAATGCACGGCAAGTGTGACATATTCGTCTCACGGGAGAGAAATCCTGATATCCGGTTGTCGACATTTGATCAACGGGTTGACAAATCTTCCTGACGGCTCCAAGCGGCCTCCAGGAAGAGTGCGCATAAGGCAGTGCCCGGACAAGACGGGCATTGCCCTATGCATCCGCCGCTACTTCACCATGTTGCTATCAGCGATCGCCTTTGGCAACGGAACATAGCCGATGTCTTCGGCAACTTTTTGTCCGTCGGGTGACAGCGCCCAGTTAACAAGCTTCTGCAAATCGCCAGACGGCTTGCCGTTAAAGAACCAGTACAGTTCTCTTGAAATCGGGTAGGTACCGTTTATCACATTCTCCATGGTAGGCTCAACTGCGGGCGACTTGTCGTCTTTCTTCACACCGGCACGACGAACACCCTTTGCCCAGGCAATTCCACCATAACCAATGCCGAACTTATCCTTCGAGACGGCATTAACGACTGCTGAGGTACCCGGAAGCGTCTGCGTCTCAGCGGCGAAGTCCTCTTCACTTAGCACGTGTTCCTTGAAATAGGCATACGTCCCGGAGTTGTTCTCCCTGCCATAGAGGATTATCCGCTGATCTGGTCCCCCGAACTCCTTCCAGTTCGTCGATTGACCGGTGTAAATTGCCTTCAGCTGCGCGAGCGTAAACTCCTTGACCGGATTGCCATCATGAAGGTAGACAGCGATTCCATCGAGAGCCACTGCAACTCGATACGGCTTCACACCGGCGTCGGCTGCCTGCTTGTATTCCTTCTCCTTCATGTCACGAGAGGCTTCGCATACATCGGTCGTGCCGTTAATAAGGGCAGCGATACCCGTGCCGGTGCCACCCCCGGAGACCTGAATGACCGCACCCTCATGGAGCTTCATATACTCCTCCGCCCACCGCTGTCCGAGGCGCACGAGAGTGTCCGATCCCTTAACTGTGATAGTTGCTCCCGCCACCGCGATGCCGATGAAAGCCGCCAGCAACATCGTTACGATAAGTGCCTTCTTCATATTAGTCCTCCACGTTCATTGATTCAATCACCGCCAAGCAAACGCTTGGTGTGTTAACGTTTGATTAGAACCTCGTTAAATATCCCAGACCCGAGCCGCAAAGCCGTCTCAGATCAGAACTTGATCTCCGTGTTCAAATAGATGAAATCCTGACTTGCAAGATCATCGTTTTGGAATCTCGTCGTGCGGAAGTTGACTGACGCCTTGACGCCTTTGACC
This sequence comes from Candidatus Zixiibacteriota bacterium, assembly GCA_020053015.1. Lineage (GTDB taxonomy): Bacteria > Zixibacteria > MSB-5A5 > JAABVY01 > JAHJOQ01 > JAGVNY01. Next base: position 2,136 of record JAGVNY010000212.1, read on the forward strand.
GGCGAGCACTCGACGCCGGCAACAATCACTGTCTTTCCATCGTCGTCCTTGTCCGTATTCGGATCGATCAGGTCGAGTTTTCCGAATAGGTCGATTGTCCGCAGAATCGAGGTGCTATCAACGAGTTCGGAGAAGTACAGAGTACCAAATACTGTCATCCCGCTCTTCTTGACTTCATCAGCAATAGGTCCTCTTCCAAGAGTTGCAAACGACAGGTCAAACCCGATGTCTGCGGTTCCACGGTAGGCCAGGAGACCGCCGACGGACATTAGCTGCCGCTTCCAGTCTTCCGACTGCACCGTCACCAGGGTTGTGTCGCTGTGCTCAGCATCGATTTCCTCTATTATCAGAGTATCTCCCATTGTCTTGTTCTGAGTACCCATGTAAACCTGCGCTACTAACGCACAGCGCTTGTATAGGTCATGGTCTGCAAGCGGTTTGAACTGAGCCACGAGGTTGATATCTTTCTGCTTGTTGGCCTCTTCGACCTCGGTGTAGGAGGTGCCGTTAAGAACCGATGCTATCACGCTGCCATACTTAGCCTTCTGTCCCAACCCAGCGATTATCGATCCCCCGAGGTCCGCAGTCGTCAAGTACTTCTCTTCATCAAGAGCCATCTTGGCTACGTAGCGGTGTCCCCACAGCTCGTTCATAAACTCAATGTACTGAGTTGGTTGCATGCCGAGTCGGAGAGTCGCGGCTTTCCGTGCAAACGCGGGCTGCCAGTCGAAGAAGGCGTACTTGATGATTATATCGTAAAGATTGTCCTGCAGACGCAGGTCTGACGTAAACTTCACCGTTGTATGTTCGGACAGCTTCGACTTGATGTTGACATATGCTCGGTCAACCGAGAATGCATTAGCGTCGTCGGCCCCGTCCGATAGATTCATCATATACGTTGTGTAGAGAGTCCCGCCGACTTCCGTTTCGGCGGCAAAGCTCACGTTGCTTGCAAGAGCAACCAGCATCAGAGCGATTACAATTCTCTTCATGCTTCCCACTTCCTTGTTTTGCGGTTCATGACAGTCGATTTGCCTCCCATTGTTTGGGACTGATCCTCCGTCTATCAGAGACTGGCATGAATTGCGAAATGAATGTTAGGATTTCGTTAGCGTGAAGTTAGCTTTGTGTTCGGGCTACACACTTTCTTCATGCGATCTTCACAATTCGGCGTGAATCACGCGCGAGGGAGATGGATTCTAAAGGTAGACCCTCTGCCCGGCTGGCTTTGGACACTCACCTGTCCGCCGTGAGCAAGGGCTATATGCTTGACTATGGCAAGTCCGAGACCGGTTCCGCCGAGCTTTCGCGTTCGGGCTTTGTCGACACGATAGAACCTCTCAAATAACCGCGGGTGATGCTCTTCGGGAATTCCGATCCCCTGGTCTGACACTCCGATGATAACTGAAGATTCCGACTCAGTCGCATGAACCGAGATGGTCGTTTCCGAGTCGCTGTATTTGATCGCATTATCGATCAGGTTCACGATCGCCTGTTCGAGAAGGGGCGGATTGACTTTCGCGGTGAGGTCATCAGGACACCTCAGTTCAATTCTGATGGACTTGGCGGAAGAAAGAACTTCGCACGCCTGGATAGCGGCGAACAAAATATCTTTGACTGAATTTGACTCGAGTGAAATCTCTGAGCGTTCGGCTTCCTGCTCTATGCGAGACAGACTCAGCAAATCCTCGATGATAGCGTCGAGGCGATCTGCTTGTGATCCGATAATTCGAAGGAATCGTCGCACTTCGTCGATGTTGTCCGGCGAACGATCGAGAAGAGTTTCCACAAACCCTTTGATGGAGGTGATCGGAGTCTTCAGCTCGTGGGATACATTGGCAACAAAATCGCGCCTGACCTTCTCCAGTTTGCGAACCTGGGAGACATCGTTAAGCACAATCAGAGCCCCGATACTCAACTCGTTCACGTCCTTCAGGACTGTGCTGTGGCATTGGATGAACTTTTCGTCTTTTCCCCGAAAAACGATATCGCCCACGGCGTCGGCTGCCTGAGACAGCGTCACAGAAACAAGTCTTTGAAAGTCCGCGTTTCTGACGACTTCATGTACGGTCATGCCTTTGAACTCGGCTTCATGAATGCCCAGCAAGTCGACTGCCGCTGAGTTCATGCTGATGACACGCTCGTCCGCATCGACCGCGATGACTCCCTCGGACATGCTGGAGAGAATCGCTTCCTTCTCATTCATTTGTTGCACGACGGCGCGGATACGGTCGTCCAGATCGGAGGCCATGCGATTCATTGCCTCTGCGAGACTCCTGATCTCATCTGATCCTGAGGCCAGAAGCGTTCGATGGAGATGGCCTTGCGCGAAGCGGTCCGCCGCTCGACGCAAATGCTCAATCGGCCTGCTGATCCGACGAGCGACATAGAAGCTGACAGCGGCAGCGAGAATGACAATCGCAATGCCACCAAAGACTATCTTGGTGCGAATCTCCTTTTGCAGAGTCTCTCCGAAGGTGACGGCGGAGGATATTCTGACCGCGCCGACAACAGCAGTGTCAATCTTCAGAGGCACTGCAAGATACATCAGGTCGTTGCGAATACTCTGTTCATATCGAATCGCCTGCCCGACCCCTCCGAGGAGCGCCGTTCGGATTTCCGGCCGGAAACCGATGTTGATGGAACTGGCGGCGTCTTCTTCGGAATCCCCGATCATTTCACCCGATGGCAACACAACGGTAATGCGGGTCGACGAGATGCTCCCCAGTCTGTCGCATAATGAGTCAGTCGTCACTCGATCGCCGATGTGACCGGCTATCTGATCTGCAATCAACATTGCCCGAGCTTGAAGATCGCGACTTGCGTTCTCAGAATAGAAATGCCTGATGGCTCCCGTGGAGTACCAGGTTATTGCCACAACGGCCAATATGGTGATCAGAAGATAGGAAGGAAAAAGCTGCCAGAGCATTCGCCGTCTTGACATGGCTATTCTCTGAACCTGTACCCGACGCCTCTCACGGTCTCAATGTAATTGCCGAGTTCTCCGAGCTTCTTGCGCAGCCCGACGATCTGAACATCCACAGAACGATCTGTTACGGCAGCCTCGTCTTCTCTTATTCCGTCGACTATTTGATAGCGCGTGAACACCCAGCCGGGGTGCCTCGCGAGAAAATGCAGAATGGAAAACTCAGTCGGTGTGAGCGATATCGGAACTCCATTGGCAAGCACCTCATGCCTTCCCGGATGGATGACGATTTCGTGGATTC